>NTKX01000025.1 GCA_002457135.1 SAR116 cluster bacterium MED-G04 | reverse complement strand
GGTTTTTCATTAAAGCGGATAATCGAAAACACCGTGATACAGACGATCCCCAATGCCGACCAGAATGCATAGGTCAGCGCAACCGGCATGTGCCGCATCGTCAGGATCATGAAATAGAACGAAATACTGTACCCGATAAAGATCAGGAGGGTTGGCAGTAAAACCGTAAATTCCTTGGAAGCCTTCAGGGAAGTTGTTCCAATAATTTCACCAATAATGGCCAGTGTCAGCCATAACCATGCAATAGGCGGATAGGACATTCTGCACCCCCTGTAATAAAATTTATTCTGGCGTAATCATGAGGTTTTGTCCAGATTCTTCACTGTCCTGGCGCGCCCGGCGCGAGGGTGCGTGGAGCGGTGAATATCCTCCAGCATGGCGGTATCAACGGCGGTGTAACGCTGGGTGGTGCCAAGGCTGGCGTGACCAAGCAGGGACTGGATGGCCCGCAGGTCACCGCCCCCGGCCAGCAGATGCGTGGCAAAGGAATGCCTCAACGCATGGGGGGTGGCGTGATCATCGAGACCGAGCTGAAACCGCAGGGTTTCCATCAGCCGCTGGACAGCACGGGCGTTTAACGCCCCGCCCCGTGCGCTGAAGAAAAGCGGCCCCTCCGGCCCCTGATCAAACGGGCAGGCACCAAGCCAGGCATCAACGGCAAAGCGCACGGCATCAATCACGGGGACTTCACGGCTCTTGCCGCCCTTGCCGGTGATGCGCAGCCACGGGCCGATCGGGGCATCACCGCGCCGAAGCCCCAGTGCCTCCGATATCCGCAACCCGCAACCATAGAGCAGGCTGAGAACAGCAACATCCCGGGTCTTGACCCAGTCAGGACCCTTGAGGCTGTTGATCGCCGTGATCAGCTGGCTGGCATCCGCCTCAGAAATGGCTTTGGGGATACTGGCCGGTTGCCGGGGCGGTTTCATGAAAGATGGGTCAAGCGATGGGTAAAGCCCTGACCGCATGCCATAACGATAGAAACTGCGGATGGAGGATACCTTGCGGGCAATGCTGCTGCGGGCCAGCCCGTCATCCGTCAGGCTGGAAAGCCAGGACCGGAATTCATGACGGCTGGCCTGTTCGATCGGGCAGGACAAACCCTCCAGATGGGCCAGCCAGCCGTCAAGATCACGGCTATAGGCATCCAGCGTGGTTTCGGGGTAGCGTTTTTCGTGGACCAGCCAGTCTATCCAGATCTGTCGCGGCGTGGCCATGGCTACCCCTGACCCCGGGCCATAAGGGCAATCGCAATGAGGGAGGCGGTGAACTCAAGCAGGTCAGTGCCATCATCGGGGAGGAAACTGGATGCGTCACTGCCAGCAAGGGCAAGCACACCCGGCGATGGCTGATCAGGCAACACCCCCGGCAGGCTGGCAAAGGCAACACTTTCGGGCAGGGGGGTGATGAGGCCGGCCCATGCCCTGCAGTGGTGATCCCGAGGCTGGCCGAGATAGGTGCCTCTTCCCCCAGTGGAAAAACCGGTGAGGGCATCAAGATCACCCGGGTCCAGCCTGTGGCTTCCGGCCAGGGCCTCAAGATCACTGCCCGCCGGGAGCATCAGCACAGCGGCCCTGACCCCCAGGATAGGCGGGAAATAATCACGGATGGTGGTGATCACCTCGGCCGGGCTTGCCGCCGCCATCAACAGGCAGGCCACCTGATGGACACGGGCCATGCTCTCATCATTGGCGAAGTGGATATCCTCAAGCCGGTTGCGGGTGGAATGAAACTGCCTGATGACATCGCTGGCACGCTGGATCAGAACCTGCCCCAGCTCAACAACCTTGTCGTTCGTGGCCCCCTGATAGAGACCATGGCGGATCAGAAAATCCGGGTGATCTCTAAGAAAACGCAGCACCGCCTCGGCTGAAGGGGTGCTGCTGTTTCGGGTTTCTTCTGTCATGCAGTCTGTCTCTGGATCAGAGGATGCTCTGCCCGGTTTTGGCCCAGTCGGAAAGGAAGGCTTCCAGCCCCTTGTCGGTCATGGGGTGTTTATACATGGCATGGATCACCGAGGGCGGAACCGTCGCCACATCGGCACCGATCAGGGCTGCATCAACAACATGCTGAACCCCCCTGACCGAAGCCACCAGAACCTCGGTCGGGTAATCGTAATTGGCGTAGATGGTGACGATATCCGCGATCAGCCCCATGCCGTCACGGCCGAGATCATCCAGCCGTCCAATAAAAGGTGAGATGAACCGCGCCCCGGCCTTGGCGGCCAGCAACGCCTGGGCAGGCGAAAAGCACAGCGTGACATTGACCATGATGCCGTCATCCGCCAGCGCCTTGCAGGTGGCCAGCCCGGACGGGGTCAGCGGAACCTTGACGGCGATGTTTTCAGCGATGGCGGCCAGCTTGCGGCCCTCAGCCAGCATTTCATCCGAATCGGTGGCGGTAACCTCGGCACTGACCGGGCCATCCACCATGCCTGAAATCTCGGCAATCGTTTCCACCATGTCGCGCCCGGATTTGGCAATCAGCGACGGGTTGGTGGTAACACCATCAATCAGTCCGGTGCTGTTAAGGGCAGCGATATCATCAATTTCGGCGGTATCAAGGAAGAGTTTCATGGTGGGGGACCCTGCAATTGGTTGGTTTTGATCACCCGTCATTAGGGATAACGCTTCCGGGCAATAGTAAGGTAAGTTATATCCCATTCAGTGTTTTTTCGCCAGCATCAAGAGGCTGGCAACACCATCAAACGGACGGATAGAAATCCGGCGGGCAAACGGACGGATAGAGATCCGGCGGGAGCAGGGACTTGGCGACATCCAGTTCTATGATCAACCCTTCAGGGATCAGCTCATCAGGCGTTGAGGCCTGGGGCGCGGCCGTATTGGTGGTTCGCGTCTTGCTGGCAACGCCCCTGCCGTTTGCCGGGGGCGAGCTTGATTACATCACCCCGCAACCTGTTGCGCTGGGGACGGTGGTCATCGTCCCCCTTGGTCAACGCAAGATCGCCGGTGTGGTGACCGGGCAGGCGGCGGGTGATGTTGATGAAGCCAGGCTGAAACCTGTCCTCGACTGGCCGGATATCCCCACCATTGACCCGGCGCAGATCGACTGGATCAGGAAAGTCGCAGCATGGACGCTGGCCAGCCCGGGCGCGGTGCTGAAAATGATGCTCCCCTCCCTCAGGTTCCTTGAACCCCTGCCGGTGGCTACAGGGCTGGTCGGGGCGATGCCGCCTGATGACACCATGGCAAAGAAACGCCGCGCTGTGCTGGAGGTCAGCTTTGGTGCCGATCCCATGACAAGGGCTGATATTGCCCGCCTCGCCGGGGTCAGCCCCGGGCTGGTGGCGCGCATGGCAACCGATGGCCTGATGCGGGAAGAACCGCTCAATAATAAGGGCATACCCCGGCCGGACCCGTCCCATGGCGGGTTGACGCTCAACCCTGAACAGGCTGATGCCGCCGATCATTTAGGGAAGGCTGTAGCCGGGCGGGATTATACGCCCTTCCTGCTTGACGGGGTGACGGGTTCGGGCAAGACCGAGGTTTATTTTGAGGCGGTGGCCAAGGCGCTGGAGGACGGCCGGCAGGCCCTGGTGCTGTTGCCTGAAATCGCGCTTTCCCCCGCCACGGTCAGGCGGGTTGAGGAACGTTTTGGCGTGCCGCCCCTGCTCTGGCATTCCGGGCTTGGCCAGAAAGCCCGTCATGAAAATTTCAGGGCGATTGTTGAGGGCGGCCCCCGGGTCGTGGTGGGGGCGCGTTCTGCCCTCTTCCTGCCGTTTGCCGATCTCGGCGTGATCATCATCGATGAAGAGCATGACCCGAGCTACAAGCAGGATGATCAGGTCGTCTACCATGCCCGCGATATGGCGGTGATGCGGGCCGCGCAGGAGAAAATCACCGTGGTGATGGTATCCGCCACGCCATCGCTGGAAAGCGAGGTCAATGCCGAACAGGGGCGCTATCAACGGCTGGGGTTGAGCCAGCGTGCCGGGGCGGCATCCCTGCCCGAAATCAAGCTGGTCAATACATCCCTGACCCCGCCGGAGCGCGGCAGCTGGATTGCGCCGCCGCTGGTTACCGCCATGGAACAGACGCTTGCCGCCGGTCAGCAGGTGATGCTGTTTCTTAACCGGCGTGGCTACGCGCCGGTCACGCTGTGCCGTCGTTGCGGGGAGAAAGTCTCCTGCCCCAACTGTTCAGCCTGGCTTGTGACCCATAAATCGAGCGGGCGGCTGCGCTGCCATCACTGCGGCCATGGCACGTGCTTCCCGGAACAATGCTCAACCTGTTCCGCCGAGGGCGAGATGGTGCCATGCGGCCCAGGGGTCGAACGCCTTTCAGAAGAGGTCAGCCGCCGTTTCCCCGAAGCCAGTCAGGCCGTGCTTTCCAGTGATACGGTTGGCGGGGCAGAGGGGCTTGCCAGCGTCATGGATGATATCCGTGATGGCCGTGTTGATATCATCATCGGCACCCAGATGGTCGCCAAGGGTCACCATTTCCCGGGGTTGACGCTGGTCGGGGTTGTTGATGCCGATCTCGGGCTTGCCGGGGGTGATCTGCGGGCTGCGGAACATACATGGCAATTGCTTGTCCAGGTGGCGGGCCGTGCCGGACGGGGCCAGCAAAGGGGTGTTGCCGTGCTCCAGACCGCTTCACCCGAAACCACGGTGCTGCAATGCCTTGTTGCCGGGGACAGGGCCGGTTTCATTGCCTTTGAGAAGGCGGCACGGCGCGAATCGGGCATGCCGCCCTATGGTCGTCTTGCCAGTATTCTGTTGTCATCGCCCTCATTGCAGGGGGTTGATGATGCAGCGCACCTTCTGCGCCGCTCTGCCCCGCATTATGAAGGCGTGACGATTCTGGGTCCGGCACCGGCACCGATAGCGTTTCTGCGTGGCCGTCATCGCCAGCGTTTCATCATCCGCACGGCACGAGAAGTGAATATTCAGGCGGTATTGCGCGAATGGCTGGGGCCGATCCGCCTTTCGGCCTCGGTGCGGATGCAGATTGATATCGACCCGCACCATTTCATGTAGGGGTTTCGCCGGAGTTTCGATCCGCCTCAACCACCAGGATTGAGCAAGGGGCAATTTGCCACGGTGGTGATTTTATGGGGTTGCAGGCTTGCCTATCCATGGCGACTATGATAGCAAGCCACAATTAAGGATTTTTGGGTTTTACCCGGAGTCTCCGCGCATCTTTCAGGAGGTCACCCAGTGTCTTCAAGTATGGCAGGCTTTACCGGCCGTTACGCCAATGCCCTCTTTGAACTTGCTGATGAAAAGAACAGCGTTGACGCTGTTGCCAAGGACCTGTCATCACTGGCTGAAATGATTGAGGGATCGGACGATCTTGAACGCCTCGTGACATCCCCTGCCATCAGCAAGGAAGATCAATCCAGGGCGATGCAATCGATCCTGGAAAAAAGTGGTGCTGACCCGCTGGTGAAGCAGTTTGTCGGCGTTATAGCCTCCAATGGCCGCCTGTTTGCGCTGACCGCCATTATCGACCGTTTCCTTGCTGATCTCGCCACCCGCCGGGGTGAAATTTCGGCTGAGGTCGTGTCGGCCATGACGCTTAATGCCGATCTCGAAGATGAAGTTCGCCAGGCCGTTTCCAAAGTGGCCGGCAGTGATAAAGTTTCTCTGACCATGCGTGTTGACCCGTCGCTCATCGGCGGCCTGGTTGTTCGCGTGGGCTCTCGCATGATTGACTCGTCAATCAAATCCAAGTTGAACAAACTCGAAATGACCATGAAGGGTGTTGGGTGATGGATATTCGCGCAGCTGAAATTTCAGCCATTCTGAAAGAACAAATTGCCAATTTCGGCAGTGAAGCTGAAGTGGCCGAGGTTGGCCGGGTTCTGTCCGTCGGTGACGGTATCGCCCGTGTCCACGGCCTCGATGAAGTGCGTGCCGGTGAGATGGTTGAATTCGACGGCGGCATCAAGGGAATGGCACTGAACCTCGAAAGCGACAATGTCGGTATCGTTATCTTCGGTGATGACCGTTCCATCAAGGAAGGCCACATCGTCCGCCGGACCGGGGCCATCGTTGACGTTCAGACCGGCAAGGGCCTGCTTGGCCGTGTTGTTGACGGCCTTGGTAACCCGATTGACGGCAAAGGCCCGATTGAAGATGCCGAACGCCGCCGGGTTGAGGTCAAGGCACCGGGGATCATGCCCCGCAAATCGGTGCATGAACCGATGCAGACCGGCCTCAAGGCGATTGACAGCCTGATCCCGATTGGCCGTGGCCAGCGTGAGCTGATCATCGGTGACCGCCAGACCGGCAAGACCGCGATTGCCATCGATACTTTCCTCAACCAGAAAAGCGTCAATGACGCGGCTGGCAAGGATGACAGCAAGAAGCTGTTCTGCATCTATGTTGCGGTTGGCCAGAAGCGTTCCACCGTTGCCCAGATCGTTCGTACCCTCGAAGAAAACGGCGCCATGGATTACACCATCGTTGTTGCCGCCACCGCGTCCGACCCGGCCCCGCTCCAGTTCCTGGCGCCTTACACCGCCTGCACCATGGGTGAGTATTTCCGCGACAACGGCATGCACGCCGTGATCGTTTATGATGATCTGTCGAAACAGGCTGTTGCCTATCGCCAGATGTCCCTGCTGCTGCGTCGTCCTCCGGGCCGTGAAGCCTATCCTGGTGACGTTTTCTACCTGCACTCACGCCTGCTTGAGCGTGCCGCCAAGCTGAATGAAGATAACGGTTCAGGTTCGCTGACGGCCCTGCCGGTGATTGAAACCCAGGGTGGTGACGTTTCTGCCTTTATTCCGACCAACGTGATTTCGATCACCGATGGCCAGATCTTCCTTGAAACCGAACTCTTCTATAAGGGTATCCGTCCGGCGGTTAACGTTGGCCTGTCGGTCAGCCGGGTTGGTTCGTCGGCGCAGATCAAGGCCATGAAGCAGGTTGCCGGCACGATTAAACTTGAGCTGGCCCAGTATCGTGAAATGGCGGCCTTCGCGCAGTTCGCATCCGACATGGATGCATCAACGCGCCAGTTGCTTGATCGCGGCTCACGCCTGACCGAACTCCTGAAGCAGGCTCAATACACGCCGATGCCGATCGAAGAACAGGTTGTTTCCATCTTCGCCGGTGTGAACGGCTACCTCGATAGCATCGCCCTCGGTGATGTCGGCCGCTTCGAAGCCGGTTTCCTTGATCACATGCGTTCCACGGGCAGCGCCCTCCTCGGGACTATCCGTGATGAGAAAGCTATTTCCGATGAAACCAAGGAAAAGCTGACCGCTGAACTTGATGCCTATACAAAATCCTTTGCCTGAGGCAGGGGATCGCCGGAGTAGAGCGTAATGGCCAATCTGAAGGACCTGAAAAACCGGATCAAAAGCGTCAAGTCGACGCAAAAGATCACCTCGGCCATGAAAATGGTGGCCGCAGCCAAGTTGCGCCGGGCTCAGGAAAATGCCGAACAGTCCCGCCCCTATGCTGATCGCATGCGCACCATGATTGCCGATCTGGCCAGCCGCAGTGATCAGGCCAATGGCCCGACCCTTCTGGTGGGCAACGGTAAAACCGATCAGCATCTGCTGGTGGTGATTTCCGCTGACCGTGGTCTTTGCGGCGGTTTCAATGGCGGGATCATCCGGGCCACACGCCGTGAGGTTGAACGCTGCCGGGCCGAAGGCAAAACCGTTCGCCTGCTCATGGTTGGCCGCAAGGCTGCCGATGCGCTCCGCCGTGAGCTTGGTGACATTTTCATCGATACGCTCGAAGGCATTCAGGGAACATCGGTTTCGTTCAGCGATGCTGCCCGGATCAGCCAGAGCGTTCAGGACATGGTCGGCGATGGGTCGATTGATACCTGCTCGATCGTCTTCAACCGTTTTGTTTCAGCCATCAGCCAGGAAGTCACCTTCCTGTCGCTGGTCCCGGCCGAGGTTGGTGATACCGAAGAGGCTGATGCCGATACCGGCACCGCGGTGCTGACCGAATACGAACCTGATGAAGCCTCGGTCCTGACCGATCTTCTGCCGCGCGCCCTGAGCACGCAGATTTTCGCCGCTATCCTTGAATCCTCTGCCTCCGAGCTGGCAGCACGGATGACCGCAATGGATAACGCAACCCGTAACGCCGGTGACCTGATCGATCGCCTGACCATGCAGTACAACCGTACACGTCAGGCTGCGATCACCACCGAATTGATTGAGATTATTTCCGGGGCCGAAGCGCTCTAGCGCCATCCCCGTACAACCAACCGGAGCAAGAAAGCCATGGCCAAAAACGCAACTGGTAGAATTACTCAGATTATCGGTGCTGTCGTCGATGTTGAATTCGATGGCGACCTGCCGCCGATCCTGAACGCGATTGAAGTCGAAAACGATGGTCAGCGGCTGATCCTTGAGGCTGCCCAGCACCTCGGTGAAAAAGGCGTGCGCTGCATTGCCATGGACTCCACCGAAGGCCTGGTTCGTGGTCAGGATGCGGTTGATACCGGATCACCGATCACCGTTCCTGTTGGTCCTGAAACCCTCGGCCGCATCATGAACGTCATCGGTGAAGCCATTGATGAGCGTGAGCCGGTGGTCTCCAAGATGCAGTACCCCATTCACCGTCCGGCACCGGAATACATTGATCAGTCGACCCAGGCTGAAATCCTCGTCACCGGGATCAAGGTTGTTGACCTGCTCGCGCCTTACGCCAAGGGGGGCAAGATTGGCCTCTTCGGCGGTGCCGGTGTCGGCAAGACGGTTCTGATCATGGAGCTGATCAACAACGTCGCCAAGGCCCATGGTGGTTACTCTGTTTTCGCCGGTGTTGGTGAGCGGACCCGTGAGGGCAACGATCTCTATCATGAGATGGTTGAATCCGGCGTTATCAACATTGATGGTGAAGGTTCCAAGGCCGCGCTGGTTTACGGCCAGATGAACGAACCTCCCGGTGCCCGCGCCCGTGTCGCCCTGACCGGCCTGACGCTGGCTGAATATTTCCGTGATGAAGAAGGCCAGGACGTGCTGTTCTTCGTTGATAACATCTTCCGCTTTACCCAGGCTGGTTCCGAAGTGTCGGCCCTGCTTGGCCGTATTCCTTCGGCGGTGGGCTATCAGCCTACCCTGGCCACCGACATGGGGGCATTGCAGGAACGGATTACCACCACACGCAAGGGGTCGATCACCTCGGTTCAGGCGATTTACGTTCCTGCCGATGACTTGACTGACCCGGCACCGGCCACATCCTTTGCGCACCTTGATGCGACCACCGTTCTGTCGCGTCAGATTGCCGAACTGGGGATTTACCCTGCGGTTGACCCGCTCGATTCCACGTCACGGATGCTTGACCCAAGGGTTGTCGGTGAGGAGCATTACGGTGTTGCCCGCCGCGTCCAGGAAGTGTTGCAGCAGTACAAGTCCCTGCAGGATATCATCGCCATTCTCGGGATGGACGAGCTGTCCGAAGAGGATAAGCAGACCGTGGCCCGCGCCCGTAAAATTCAGCGTTTCCTTTCCCAGCCTTTCCATGTTGCCGAAGTCTTCACCGGCGCACCCGGAAAGCTGGTTTCGCTCGAAGACACCATCAAGGGCTTCAAGGGCATCGTTGAAGGTGAATACGATGATCTGCCCGAAGCCGCTTTCTACCTGGTTGGTACCATTGAGGAAGCGATGGAAAAGGCCAAGAAACTGGCCGCTGAAGCCGCCTGAGGATAGCAATCATGGCCGAAACAACCGCGTTTGAACTCGTCACCCCTTCCCGTGTCATGATGGCCCGGGATGCCGGGATGGTTGTCGTGCCTGGCAGCGAAGGCCTGTTTGGTGTGCTGCCTCGTCACGCGCCCATGATCTCAACGCTTCAGCGCGGTATTGTCGAGGTTCATGAAAACGGTCAGGTCATCGGCCGCATCATGGTCGATGGCGGTATCGCCGATGTTGGTGAGGAACGCTGCACCATTCTGGCTGAACGTGCCGAAATGCTTGATGCCGGTCATCGCGGTGATATGGAAGCCCGGCTCAAGGAAGCGGAAAGCACCGGCAATGAAACCGATGCCGATTTCATCCGCGCCGCCATGGACGCCATCTAGACCAATCAGTTATTCAGCGTTGAGGCTCTCGCGTATGCGGGTCAGAACGCTTTCATAAACCGTGCGCTTGAACGGCACTGCCATCCCCGGCAGGTCATCAGGGTCAGCCCATTTCCAGGCCCTGAATTCAGGTTCATGGGTTTCAATATTGATGTCGCTGTCAGTGCCGGAAAACCGGAAGGCCAGCCATTTCTGGGTCTGGCCACGGAAACGGCCCTGCCATAAGCGGTTGGCCAGATCCTCAGGGATATCGTAATTCAGCCATTCAGGGTATTCAGCGACAAACTCGGCGCGGGCGGTGCCGATTTCCTCTTCCATTTCCCTGAACCCGGCCTCGAGCGGGGTTTCACCCTCATCAATACCGCCCTGGGGCATCTGCCAGGCCTCAACCATGTTATCGAGCCTCTGGCCGACAAACACCTTGCCCTCACTGTTAAAGAGGACGATCCCGACACAGGGCCGGTAGGGGCGTTCATCGTAGGGTTGCATCCCGACCTCTATTCAACGATACGGTTAAAAACGCTCAGGCCCTGGAGCAGATCAATGGCACGCGCCAGTTGATAATCCTCAATATTGATGCTGGCGCTGTCATCATCGCTGTCGCTGTCTTCGCCATCCTCGGCGTTATCCAGCGCACCGCGCAGATCCTCTTCACGGACCGCGCCATTTTCGATGTCTTCCACCACCGCCAGTTCAACCATGATATCGGGTTCAATCCCCGTCGCCTGGATGGAAACACCCGATGGCGTGAAATAGCGTGCCGTGGTCAGCCGCATGGCACCATGGCCAGGCAGTGGGATGATGCTCTGCACCGAGCCTTTGCCAAAGGACCGTGTCCCCATGACAAGCGCACGATGGTGATCTTTCAGCGCACCGGCAACAATTTCCGATGCTGACGCACTGCCGGAATTGATCAGGACGACAATCGGCATGCCGTCAACCTCATCACCGGAGGTGGCATAGTAGCGCGATGTTTCGTCTTCATGGCGGCCACGGGTTGAGACAATCTCACCCTTGTCGAGGAAAGTATCCGCCACCGAGATTGCCTCAGACAGCAGGCCGCCCGGGTTGTTGCGCAGATCGAGAATGATACCGCTCAGCTTGTCGCCGTGTTCATCCTTCAAATCATCAATCGCCTTGATCAGCCCCGGGGTAGTCTGCTCGGAAAATGTTGTCAGGCGGATATAGCCGACATTGTCATAACTTTCAAACCGGACCGCGCGCATCTTGATGGTATCGCGGGTGATGGTGACGGTGAACGGCTCATTGCCTTCACGCAGGATCGTGATATCGAGATCGGTGCCAACCGGGCCGCGCATCAGTTCCACCGCTTCGGCCAGGGTCAGGCCCAGCACTTCCTCTTCGCCGATTTGGATAATCAGGTCACCGGCTTCGATCCCGGCGATATCGGCAGGGGTTTCATCAATGGGGGAGACGACCTTGACCAGGCCATCTTCCATGGTGATTTCAATCCCGAGGCCGCCAAATTCGCCTTTGGTCCGAACCTTCATCTTGTCGAAGGCTTCGCTGGGGAGGTAATTGGAATGCGGGTCGAGGGATGTCAGCATGCCCTTGATGGCGTTGCTGATCAGATCCTCTTCGCTCATCTCCTCAACATAATCTTCACGCACTCTCTGGAAAACATCACCAAACAGCGTCAACTGGCGATAGGTTTCCTCATTCGAGGATGACTGGCTGATTGATGCAGTGGGGATCAGGATCGTTGCCAAGGCAAAGCCAAACACAGCAAGCCCAAAAACAGCGAATGCGCGGATTGATAAAACGAGGATTTTTCGTATCCATACGGACTGGTGTAACATGACGGGTGGGTTCTCAACGTTAGCGAAACATGTTGCCTGTAATAGCCGATAATATCAAGGGCAAGTTCCTCAATGTCAACGCAGCAGGAGTGATCGGCCGGTCATCTCATCAGGTTGCTCAACCCCCAGCAGATGCAGCAGGGTCGGGGCAATATCAGCCAGCGATCCATCACGAAGCTGATCACACTCCTCGCCCTGCAATTTTGCCGGTAATTCCCCCAGCAGCCATGCCGGAACAGGGTTGTAGCTATGCGCTGTGTGGGGGCAGTCAGCCTCGTCATCCCACATGATCTCACAGTTGCCGTGATCAGCGGTGATCAGCATCACCGCGCCAACCTCCCGCACCGCCTCGATGACCTTGCCGACAGCCTGGTCAACGGTTTCAACAGCGTTGATCGCGGCCGACAGCACGCCGGTATGGCCAACCATGTCGGGGTTGGCAAAATTGACGATGATAAGGTCATGATTGAGGCTGCGAATGGCATCAAGCAGGGTATCGAGAACACCGGCCGCGCTCATCTCAGGCTGCTGGTCATAGGTTGCCACCTGGGGCGAGGCAATCATGGTGCGGCTTTCCCCCCTGGCGCTGTCTTCAACCCCGCCATTGAGAAAGAACGTCACATGAGGGTATTTTTCGGTTTCCGCCAGCCTCAACTGGGTAAGCCCGGCCTCGGCCACCACTTCACCCAGCGTGTGCGGGATATGCGGGGGGCCGAAAAGGGCATCCATATGCGGGCTCAGCTTATCGGAATAGGGCACCAGCCCGAGCGGGCGCAACAGCCGGGGCCGTGATGAGGTATCAAAACCGCATTCATCAAGACAGAAAGCCGCCATCAGCTGGCGCACCCGGTCAGCCCTAAAATTGGCCATCACCACGGCATCGCCATCCTCCATGCCATAATAGCCGTCAATCACGGTTGGCATGATAAACTCATCCGACAGCCCTGACGCATAGCCGTTGGCGAGGGCCTGACTGGCGTTGCTGGCGCGATGCGCGGCCCTGGCATGGGTGATCGCCTGCCACGCAGTTTCGGTGCGGGGCCAGCGATGATCACGGTCCATCGGATAATAGCGGCCAATGACCGTGGCGAGGGATGCGCCCTCAGGCAGGGAGAAAACAAAGCCGGGGAGCGATTTATCCGCCATCTTGGGCAAGGTATCGCGGCCATCGGTAAAGGCATGCAGCGCAACCCTGATGCCGCGCCCGGTCAGCGCCTCGGCTATTGCCATGATATGCTGATCACGGCTGTGGACACCGCCATCCGACACCAGCCCCATCAGATGCGCCGTACCGCCGGTTTCAAGCAGGCGTTCAGCAAAGGCCTCCAGCCCGGGCAGGGACTGTATCGACTGATCCTCAACGGCGGCATCAATCCGGGCCAGATCCTGCAAAATAACGCGCCCGGCACCGATGGTCATGTGGCCAACCTCGGAATTGCCGACCTGACCTTCGGGCAGACCCACGGCCGGGCCTGAGGCAAGAAGAAAGGATTTCGGGCAGGTGGTATCGAGCTGGTCAATCACAGGCGTTGCTGCCATCGCAACAGCGTTATTGGCGCTGTTTTCACGATGACCCCAACCATCCATGATGCAGAGGATAACAGGTTTGCCGGTCATGCTGGCTGTATACGACACTCGCGGCCGGATTGAAAGCCCGGGCGTTGAGGTTCAGGCGTGATGATAGGGATGCCCGGCGAGGATCATTTCAGCACGGTAGAGCTGTTCGGCCAGCATCGCCCTGAAGAGCATATGCGGCCAGGTCTGGCGGCCAAAGGCAATGACATGGTCCGCCCTTGCGATCAGGTCAGGATGATGCCCGTCAGCCCCGCCAATGGCAAAAACAGCATCACGGCGGCCATCATCACGGTAACGCCGGATCAGCGCGGCCATAGCCTCCGATGAGGTATCCTTGCCCCCGGGGTCGAGCGCAATCAGCAGCGCACCATCGGGCAGGCTGGACAGAATGCGGGTGCTTTCATCAAGGCAGCGGGCAGGGCCGGCGGGTTTCCGGGAGGTAAATTCATTGAGCTGTCCGCGGAAGGGCAGGCGGTTCAGCCAATCAAGCGCCAGCGACTGTTCAGCCGCGTTGCGGCCATTGCCAATGGCGGCAATATTCAGTCGCATCGTTATGGCCTCAGGATTGGCCGGATGCGCTGATTGTCACCATCTCTTCGTGGTCGTGGCTGGTCCACATCTTTTCCAGCTGATAGAACTCACGCACTTCAGGCCGGAACAGATGGACGATGACATCACCCGTATCAATCAGGATCCAGTCCCCACCGTTAGCGCCTTCGGACCCCATGGGGGGGCTGCCGATTTCTTTCAGCCGCCGCTCAATATGATCCGCCATGGATGCAAGCTGACGCGAAGACGTGCCGCTGGCAATGACCATGTGGTCAGCGATGGACGATTTGCTTTCGATGGGAATGGAGACGATGTCCTGGGCCTTGTCATCATCAAGCGAGGTCAACACGATCTCAACGATGGTGGTAGAATCAACAATAGGATTATCGTAAATAGCAGTGCTCCTTGACTAATGGTTAAATATTAAGCCTGACCCATTTAAAACTCAACCTGTTTTTAGTGACTGTTCTGTTGCATCCGGATGGCGGTGGCCGACAGGTGATTGAGCGGCCCCTGGATGAAACACCAGTGACGGGGGCGCAACCCTTGCTGCAACCGGCGCGGGGACAGGCGCCTCCCGGCCAGTTTTGCGCCGATACCGGCAAGGGCGGCAGAACGGCATCCCGGCCGATTGATCACCGTGATGGCTGAGATGGCAGCAATGCTTTCAGGGCGGTACCAGCGATGAAACCCGATCAGGTTATCGGCCCCCATGATCCAGGCCAGTTTTGCCCTCGGGGCGCGCTGGCGGATCATCCCCAGCGTATGGGCAGACTGATTGGTGCCAAGACTGGCCTCTAGCCCCGATACCCGCATCCGGCGGGCGGCACGGCATTGCCTTGCCATGGTCAGCGCGGATTGAAAACGCTCATCATAGGGGGCCATGCCGGTTTCGGTCTTGAGCGGGTTTTGCGGTGACACCAGCCACCACAGCTCATCCAGCCTGAGGTGCCGGACCGCCAGATCGGCAATATGGCCGTGGCCTGAATGCGCCGGGTTGAACGAGCCGCCAAATATCCCGATTCTGAGCGGTCTGGGGTCATGAAAGACCCTGGCAAAAACATGGGTCAAGACAGGGGCAAAAACATGGGTAAAGGCTTGCGGGCGGGCAGTCATGATCACGCCCTGGTCTGGCCATTTCCCCTGACCATGTATTTGAAACTGGTCAGTTGAGCGGCGCCTACCGGCCCTCGTGCATGCAACCGGCCGGTGGCGATACCGATTTCAGCCCCCATGCCGAACTCACCGCCATCAGCGAATTGCGTTGAGGTGTTTACCATGACAATGGCGGAATCGACCTCATCCAGAAAGCGCTGGGCTGTATCGGTGTTTTCAGTGACGATGCTTTCGGTGTGGCTGGAACTGTAGCGGTTGATATGGTCGATCGCGCCGCCGACACCATCAACCACCGCCACCGACAGAATGGGGGCGAGGTATTCGGTGGTCCAGTCGGCCTCGGTCGCCATGGCCGCATCAGGCAGAATGGCCCGCGCCTCGGCATCGGCCCTGAGGCTGCATCCCGCCGTGGTCAGCGCATCACCGATCACAGGCAGGAGAGTATCAGCAACAGCACGGTCAACCAGCAGGGTTTCGAGCGCACCGCAGATTTCAACCCGCCGCATCTTGGCGTTGACGGCAATCGCAACGGCCTTTTCAGGGTCAGCCCCGGCATCGATATAGAGATGGCATATCCCCTCAAGATGGGCGAACACAGGGACACGGGCTTCATGCTGAACACGCTCAACCAGTGACCGGCCACCCCGGGGGATGATCACGTCAATGCCGCCCACCGCGGTCAGCATCGCCCCCACCAGGGCGCGGTCGGTATTGTTCAGCAACTGCACGGCATGGACCGGCAGACCGGCCCCCTTCAACCCGTCCTGCACCAGCCTCGCCAGACAGGACGATGTGTAAAAACTGTCACTGCCACCGCGCAGGATCACCGGATTGCCCGACTTGATGGCCAGCCCGGCGGCATCGACGGTGACGTTGGGGCGCGATTCGTAGATCACCCCGATCACGCCAAGGGGGGTGGAAACCCGGGCGATATCCAGCCCGTTGGGGCGTTGCCACCGGTCAAGCTCACGGCCAAGCGGATCAGGCAGATCAGCAATATCCTCCAGCCCCGCCGCCATGGCATCAATCCGGGCCGGGTTGAGCATAAGGCGGCCAACCATCGCTTCTGCCATATTGCGGGCCTCGGCATTGGCCAGATCACGGCTGTTTTCAGCCAGGATCGTGGCGGCATTATCGCGGATCAATTGCGCGGCCTTCCTGAGGGCATTCTGGCGCGCATCATGGCTGGATTTGATCATGGGGGCCAGGCTGCTGCGGGCGCGATCCGTCCATTCCGCCATCATGGCGGCGGCATCAACGCTGGTCATGGTGATGGTTTCATTGGCCATCTCTAGTTATCCCCATCATGAGGGCCTCTATTATCAGACCCCTCAATACCCAAATGGTGATCAGCAGGGGCGTTTTCACCCCGTTTCTGAGTCAACACCAGATCATCGGCGTGGATCACTTCATCACGCCCACGATACCCGAGAATGCCTTGAATAGCACTGCTGTTGCAACCGGCAATACGCGCTGCATCCTCAGCACTGTAATGGCTCAACCCGCGCCCCAGTTCAGCCCCGGACGCATCGCAGACAGCAACCAGATCACCGCGCTCAAAGCCGCCGTCAATGCCGGTGATACCCGCAGCCAGCAGACTCTTGCCCAGGCTGAGGGCCCTGGCGGCACCGGCATCAATGGTGATGGTGCCGGTTGGCTTCAGCCCGGCGGCAATCCATTGCTTGCGGGCTTGCGGGGGGTTGGACGCGGCGCGGAACCAGCTGCACCGGCCGCCAGCCATCAGCCGGTCAATCGGGCTGGAGGCATGGCCGTTGCAGATAACCATGTGGCAGCCTGCGTTGGTGGCAATCCGGGCGGCCTCAATCTTGGTGATCATCCCGCCTGAGGCATAATCCGCATTGGCAGGGCCGGCCATGGCCAGAATGCGGTCATCAATCGATGTGATCTCGGCCAGGTGTTCACCATCAGGGTTCTGGCGCGGGTCGGTGCTGTAAAGCCCGTCAATATCCGATAGCAGGATCAGCGCATCGGCGGAAACCATCTGCGCCACCCTGGCGGCGAGGCGGTCATTGTCACCATAGCGGATTTCCATGGTTGCCACGGTATCGTTTTCATTGACCACGGGGATGATGCCCCTGCCCAGCAATGTCTGGAGCGTTGCCCGGGCGTTGAGGTGACGGCGGCGGGTTTCGGTATCATCGGGCGACAGCAGGATCTGGGCTGTATCGAGATCAAATTGCCTGAAGACACGTTGCCATTCGCTCGCCAGCCTGATCTGGCCAATGGCGGCGGCGGCCTGTTTTTCCTCAAGTTTCAGCTTGCCCGATCCGCGTTCCAGCTGGTGACGGCCGAGCGCAATCGCGCCTGAGGACACCACCACCACGCGGCAGTTCTGGCGGGCGAGACCGGCGATATCAGCGGCCAGGCTTTCAAGCCACTGGCTGCGCACCGCGCCGGTTTCACCATCAACCAGCAGCGCGGAGCCGACCTTGACGACCAGCACACGCGCTTCATTGAGGTAACCCCGGGTCAGGGATGCAAAGGATGCGTTGCTCATGGCTGCCATGGCTCCTCACCGAGGTCGGCTTCGGCCTCTTCGGTGCGGGCCTCACCGATGACCTGCCACAACCGGCGCAGGCATTCGCGCACCCCTTGACCCGAAACCGATGACAGGGTCATGACTTCACCGGCGCCTTCGGCCCTGAGCGCCTTTACCAGATCATCGGCGCTGTCCTGATCCATGGCATCCATCTTGGTGATGGCGGTGATTTCATGCTTGGCGGCCAGCTCATCACCATAGGCCATCAGCTCACCCCTGATGATTTTCCAGTTTGCCAGCGGATCATCCCCGGTGCCATCCACCAGATGCAGCAGCACCCGGCAACGTTCGACATGGCCAAGGAAACGGTGACCCAGACCGGTGCCTTCATGCGCGCCCTCAACCAGGCCGGGGATATCCGCCAGAACGAATTCATTGGTATCGACCCCGACCACGCCCAGCCCGGGATGGAGCGTGGTGAAAGGGTAATCGGCGATTTTCGGACGGGCGGCAGAGGTCGCCGCCAGAAATGTTGACTTGCCGGCATTGGGCATCCCCACCAGACCGGCATCGGCAATCAGTTTCAGCCTCAGCCAGACCCACATGCCCATGCCGGGGAAACCCGTCTCGGAACGGCGCGGGGCCTGATTCGTCGATGACTTGAAGGCGGCATTGCCGCGGCCACCATCACCGCCCCGGGCCAGTGTGATGCGCTGGCCGATTTCGGTCAGGTCCGCCAGCACGATATCACCATCCTCATTGAGGATCTGGGTGCCGACCGGCAGTTTGAGCGTGATATCCTCACCGCTGGGTCCGGCCCGCATACGGCCAGCACCGCCGCGCCCCGTCTGCGCCTTGAAATGCTGCTGATAGCGATAGTCGATGAGGGTGTTCAGTCCGGCGGCGCATTCAGCGATGACACTGCCGCCACGGCCACCATCACCGCCATCAGGCCCGCCCCGGGGCACATTGGCCTCACGGCGGAAACTGACGCTACCCGGTCCGCCATTACCGCTCTGGATATAGATTTTTGCCTGATCGAGGAATTTCATGCCTCGTTCCTATTCATCATGTTCAACAAAAAAGCGCAACCTTTCGGATGCGCTTGTGTTGGCCTGCTGACGGCCCGGCTTTAACGCCAGGGGCTATTCAGCGGCCTCTGTTTCCGGAACCACGTTAGCAAAGGTGCGGCCACCGGACTTGCGGGTGAACAGAACCTTGCCGCCGGTCAGGGCGAAAATGGTGTGGTCCTTGCCCATGCCGACATTGTTGCCGGGATGGAATTTGGTGCCGCGCTGACGAATGATGATGTTGCCGGGGATAACTTGCTCACCACCGAATTTCTTGACGCCGAGACGGCGGCCGGCTGAGTCGCGTCCGTTACGGGAACTACCACCTGCTTTTTTGGTTGCCATTTCATCTGCTCCTTACGAAATCTCTAAACGTCTTTAACCTGAGGGGTCTTTATATCAGGCGTCTTTTGCCTTGGCTGCGGTTTTCTTGGCGGCTGCCTTTTTGGCGCCGGTTTTTGCAGCCGTCTTCTTGGCAGCGGCTTTTTTGGCGGGTGCCTTCTTGGCCTCGGCCTTCTTCGCTGCTGGCTTGGCCTCTGTCTTAGTGGTGGCGGCCTTAGTGGCGGCGGCCTTTTTGGCAGGGGCTTTTTCCTCAGCCGGTTTGGCTTCGGCCTTTGGCGCAGCTTTTTTGGCGGGTGCCTTGATCTTGCCGTCAGCGGCAATATCGGTGATCTGGATCATTGTCAGGTCCTGACGATGGCCCTGGACCCGGCGGAAATTCTTGCGGCGCTTGCGGCGGAATACCATGATCTTGGGGCCACGGGTGTGGCGCAGGACGGTTGCACCAACGGCGGCACCGGAAACGGTGGGCGCACCAACCATGACCTTTTCGCCATCAGCCATCATCAGCACCTGGTCAAGGACGATATTGTCCCCGGCCTCGCTTTCAAGGCGGTCGACGATGATCTTGTCATCCTTGGCAACACGGTACTGTTTGCCACCAGTTTTCACCACTGCATACATGGCGTTCTTCCTCAATCAAATCGTGGCTGGCCGGTATGGCTGAATTATCGCCGCTGCCGCCAGACATTTGCCCATCATCGGGATGGAATAGTAAAAATAAGCGAAAGGCTGCCCTTTCGCTGAAACATGGCGAAATATAGCCACTTGGCCCCTATTGTCAAGCGTTCTGTCGTAAAACCATGACGGGGTCCGGGATCACGGTTTAGAGGCTGTTTTGTAGCCCGCCAGTGATCCTCTTGCAAGCCTCGCTGCAAAAGGGTAGACAGGGTTTCGCGCCCCTGAGGGGCAGGGACTGGAGAGGTGGCAGAGTGGTTGAATGCGCCGGTCTCGAAAACCGGTATGGGTGCAAGCCCATCGAGGGTTCGAATCCCTCTCTCTCCGCCAACCCTCACCATCAATCTTTCATGAAAGCTGCTGTCTCTAAACAGCGCTAACCGGCGACTTCCAGCCGGATTGCTAATGTTCAAGCATAACCTGATTTCTTTAAATAAAATTAACATCCCTGAGCAATTTTTTGAAAATGCTTACATGGTTTTGTGCAGGGCTGTATCCATTTGGCAGAGGCTGGATTATGCGTTATGGTCTAACGCAATGTATCTATTGGCATAAATAGGCCTTTAGGGGGGAGAATATCATGCCCATTGAAAAAAAACCGTCCTGGAGGTGATGCCGCCATTAATTCGAACGCTGATGACAATACCGCTGAAACAGGGAATACACCGGCATCAGGCAACCCGGGCTATCAGCCCATTCAGTTCAAGGGCCATGCCCGCGAATATTTCGGGATCTGGCTGACAACGTTGCTGCTGACGGTGATCACGCTGGGGATATATGGTCCCTGGGCCAAGGTTCGGCGGAAAAACTATTTCCACAACAACACCGCCATCCATGGTTATGGATTTGGCTATCACGCCACCGGCTGGCAGATTCTAAAGGGGCGTGTCCTGATACTGCTGATGATTGGTCTCGCCAATGTGGCCGGGTACATTGACCCTTATTTCACCATCGCAACAGCCTTGGTCTTTTTCTTCCTGATCCCATGGGCGCTCAACCGCTCGCTTCGGTTTAATGCGCGCAACACATCATGGCGCAATGTCCGGCTGCAATGGCATGGAACCTATGGTGGCATGATGGTGATGACCTATCTGGTCCCGCTGGTGAGCATCCTCAGCGCGGGCATTCTGATGCCGGTGATGTCGCGCCTGTCGCTGAAATATTTCACCAATAAACACCATTTCGGCACGATGCCTTTTGAAGCGGATATGGAAATCGGTCAGGCCTATACGGCTTTCTTCTGCGGTATTCTGCTGGCGTTTGTGGTGGTACTGGCCATGCTTGCACCCGCCTATGCTATCCCACGGCTGTTCCTGAGTGGCGATAATCAGTTTATCGGGAGTACTTTGGGGATATTAACCATGATCCCGATTTTTTTCTTTGTCTTTGCGATCACCTTTCAGGCGATGTGCCGCAACTACATGTTGCAGAACCTGCACCTGGGTTCCATTGCCCGGTTTGACTCTTCCATCAATCCGGTTGTGCTGGTCTGGATCATGCTCAGCAATGTTGTTGTGGTGATACTGACCCTCGGGATGATGGTGCCATGGGCCTATGTTCGTCTTTATGATTATTTCTGTTCACACACGGAATATGCAATCACCGGTGATATCAATAGTTTCATCGATGTGGAAACCCGCAATCAGGGTGCCTTTGGAGAAGAATTTGCTGACATGGAAGGGCTTGAATTCGGGTTCTAGGAATTCGGGTTCCAGACGGTGGCGATGCGTATCACTGGCGAATATTTTGAACCGAGATCATCGCGTGGCCAACCCGCAGAGCTGGAATTTTCATCGGGAAAGCTCTGGCTTGATCCTGACCCGGGTGGTGATGGCAGCAAGACTGTTCAGGTCACCATCACCAAGGTTCAGGGCAGGAATGATATCTATTTCACCAGCGGTCGGTATTTCCATGCCCATGATGATCTCCCGGCGGGGCTGAGGCGAATGGCCCAGTCTCGACTGGAGAATGCCATCAGCTGGCTGACGGTGTTCAGCCCAATGCGCATGCTGGTGCTTTTCCTGATTATCGTGACCACCCTGGCAGGGTTCAGGCTGGCCTTTGCGAGTTTTACGGAGCTGACCATTGCAACCTTCCCCCGGGATTGGGAAACAGAGATCGGGTCGACGGCGTTTGAGCGATTTGACCCCCTGGCGTTTAGGCATAGCCAGATTTCCCGTTCCTATAAAGACTCCCTGACCGATGAGGGGGCGAAAATGGCCGAAGCCGCTGGCATCAAGCCCGCCCCCGACATCCTCTTTCGAAAAGCCAAATTCATGGGGGCCAATGCGCTTGCGTTTCCCGGCGGGCCGGTGGTGCTGACCGACCAGCTCATTTTTGCCCTGACAAGACAGGAAGTGCTGGCCGTCATCGCCCATGAGCTGGCGCATATTGAGCTGAGGCATTCGCTCCATCAGGTGATCAAGGTGGCCGGTGTTTCCACGCTGGCGCTGATCGTCTTTGGTGCCGAGGACATCATCATTGAAAACCTGGCAGCAGGGGTGATCACGACCTGGTATCTCGGCAACAGCAGGGATTTTGAACGTGAAGCGGATCAGCGGGCAATCGAAATCCTTGAAGCTTCAGGACACGACCCGGCCACGCTGGCCAAGGCCCTGAAGACCTTGTATGAGGTGATCTGTGACCAACAACAATTGAGCACCGAGGCTTGCGAAGCCCAGGGCAGTCATCATTGGCTGTCCACCCATCCCGGTTTCAGGGAGCGGATCATCGCTGCCGGTGGTGAGGTGGATTAGCCGATCTGCACCTTGATCTGCCTGAGCCAGTTGGTGGAGCAGATGCTGCTGATCAGCTCGTCGCCATAGCCTGCCTTTTCCATGGCCGCAACCAGTCTGGGCAGGCCGGTGCAGTCACCGATGGCTGACGGGATGATGGCACCGTCAAAATCAGAGCCGAGGGCAACGCCCTCTTCCCCCAGACTATCCAGCAAGGCATCAAGATGCCGGATCATGATATCGATATCGGTATCACGGCTTTTGCGCCCATCCTCACGCAGGAAGCCTGAGGCAAAATTAAGCCCGACCAGCCCGCCGCTTTCGGCAATGGCATCGAGTTGCCACGCGGTCAGGTTGCGCGGGCTTGCTGACAGGGCATGGCAGTTGGAATGGGTGGCGATCAGCGGCCGGGTTGAGATCGCCGCAATATCGCGCATCCCGGCAGCGTTGAGATGCGACAGGTCGAGCATGATACCAAGCTGGTCACAGGCACGGACCAGCTCCTTCCCCGCCCCGGTCAGCCCATCCCCCTGATCAGGCGACCCCGGGAAAGACATCGGCACGCCATGGCCAAAGGCATTGCTGCGTGACCAGACAGGCCCGATGGAACGCAGGCCGAGCCGGTAATATTCCTCCAGATTACTGAGGTCGGGGAGTATCGCCTCGGCACCCTCAAAATGCAGGATAGCCGCCATGGCATCAGCCCCTTGGGCGCGGAGGATATCATCATGGCCGCGGCATTGCCTCAACAGGTCTGGATGCTGTGTGCTGATCGCATCGAGAATGCTGATCATCTCGCCCGTGGCGGTCTCGGCCCCCTTCTGGTCAAGCTCACCCTTGCGGAGGATGCTGGTATTCTTGCCGCCGGTAGGGACGAAAATCGCGAAAAATCCGCCCATCAACCCGCCCTTGCGGGCGCGGATGGCATCAATATGGGTATCATCGCGGCCCTCGGTAAAGCCGGTCCCAGCGGCATCATCAGCCAGCCAGAGCCTGAGCAGGGTATCGTTATGCCCGTCAAAAACGGGGTACCCTTCAAAAACAGGGGTCATGTCAGTCTCGATTCCGGTGCGCAATATTGAGAAGGGGCGGCAGAACCTTGGCCTTGCGCAGATCATCCATCTGGCCCGCCTGATAGAGGATATCACCGCGCAGCCCCATAAGGAACGGGTACCATTCGCGTTGAAGCGGGGCTTTCCATCGCCATAACAGGGTCTCAAGCGCTGTCAGCCATTCATCGGCCATGGCCGGATCGGGCATCATCGGGGCCGGATCAGTGCGCGGGTCAGGCGGCAGATCGAAAAAGCCAGCGATGGTGAAAAACTCCTCAGGCACGCCATGGTCCAGCACCACCTGTCGCCATGCGCCCGTGTCATCACCGGCCTGCATCAGGGCCAGCAGCATGGCATCGGTATGCAGCATCCCGGCGGGGTTGAGCATCACCGCATCAGCAGCATCGCGGCCCCGGTAGCGCCCCAGGAACATTCTCCTCGGGCAATAGTCGTTGGCGTAGAGATTATCCCAGATGATGAGCTGTCCGGGGCTGATCCCCGCCGCTGTAATGCCCATGCTTTCGGGATCAATCACCGGGGCAACGATATGACTGCCGCAGGTGAACACCGTCACCTCAGCCATGAGGGTTTGGGCAAAAGCGGTGAGGTAGCCCTCTGCCCCCTCTGTAATCTCATCAGCGTAGATGCGCGGCACCACACTGACCGGGCAATCAAGATGGCCTGCCATTGCATTGGCCAGCGCGGCATGGGCCTCACCTTCATGGCTGAAACGGCCTTGCCTCCGGGTGAACAGCGGGTCGATATCATCAAGCAGCAGGCAGACCTGATCGGCCCCGGCGGTGATCAGCCTCTTGGCCTTGTCCCTCAGGATCGCGGTATCATGATCGCC
>NTKX01000024.1 GCA_002457135.1 SAR116 cluster bacterium MED-G04 | reverse complement strand
ATTTTCAATCATGGTAAAGAACCCTTCGGGGTCTCCTATCCCGGCGATGGCGATCACGTTGCCAGTGCCGACAGCCGCCACATCATGGGGGTTGAGCGCCCTTTCCGCATGGATAATGCGGGTTTGAGGGTAGCGTTGGGCAATCCTGTTGGCAAGCCCGGTTTCATCCCTGCCGGTGATGATCACGGCTTCCGCCCGCGCAATCCCGGCCAGGCTTTCCCGCAATGGCCCGGCGGGTTGAAGCATGCCGTTGCCGATCCCGAGCCTGCCATTGAAACAGGCGATAACAGTGTTTTTGTGCAGCCCCGGGTTCTGCATCCCGTCATCCATGATGATCAGGTCCCCCAGCCCCTCGTTTTCGATCAGGGCCGCGCCCTCTGCCCGGTTTGCGGCCACCACCACCGGGGCGATCCGGCTCAGCATCAGGGCCTCATCACCGGTTTGTGCGGGTGTTAATTTGGGTGATAATTTGGGTGATAATTCGGGGGTGATCAATACCGGCCCTTTGAGGCTGCCGCCATAACCCCGGGTCAGGATCACCGGGGTCCATCCCCTTTCGATGGCCGCATTGACCAGCGTTGCCACCAGCGGGGTTTTGCCTGTCCCGCCCGTGGTGATGTTGCCGATGCAGATCACCGGGCATTGCGCCTTATGGGGGGATACCAGCCGGTTTCTCAGCCAGCCCGCCCCTGCGATCAGCAGTGCCAGGGGCAATAACAGCCAGGCGATCAGCGACGCCTCCCTGCGATACCAGAAAGAGGGAGTCCGCATCATGACCCTTTGCCCTGTTTTTTGTTCGGGTTTTTGCCCCGGTCGAATGCCAGTATCTGCTGTGCCGTGCTGACCGCCTGATTGGCCAGCGCACGCGATGCGTTGAAGGCGCCGTTATCGAGCTGGTCGCTCTGCGATGGTGAGGCGGCAAGGGTGGTGATCTGATCAGCCAGCTCAGCGACAGTATCGGCATAAACCACGCCGCCATGCTGTTCCAGGAGGTCAAACGCAACCTGATTTTTAAAGACATTACTGCCTGAAATAATGCCCTTGCCGAGGGCGGCGGCTTCCATGGGGTTATGCCCGCCCATGGGGGCAAACCCGCCACCAAGCACGATCATATCCGTTGCCCTGATGATGCCGCCCATCTCACCGATACGGTCGACAATCCAGAACGGCTGGCGTTGCTGCGGCCATTCACCCCGGGAATAGAGGCCCGCGCTTTTCCCCTTTGCCTCAATCATCCGCTGGATGGCCTGACCACGATCAGGATGCCTCGGGGCGATGACGGCCAGAAAACGGCCTTCCTCCAGCCGGAGCATGGCATCAATGAACAGGCTTTCCTCAGCATCATGACTGGACAGCAGTGCCACCACCATCCGGCCGCTGGCACCCTCCGAGATGGCGCCTTCGATCTCAGGCCGTTCAGCCAGTGGCGGGGCGGCAATTTTCATCGACCCGCCGACATCCACCACACCGTCCCTCACCGGCAGTTGGCGGAACCGTTCGGCGTGCATGGCATCAACCGTCAGGATACGGTCAAACACGCTGAAAACACCCCTGGCGAGGCCTAGCCCCAGCCTTTGCCAAAAACGCAGGGATGATGGCGAAATCTGGGCCGAGGCCATGGCAATCGGCACCCCCCGTGCATGGGTTTCGATGAGCATGTTGGGCCACAGATCGCCCTCCACCACCACCATCAGGGCAGGCTGCCAATGGTCGAGAAAACGCTTCACCCAGGTGAGGTTGTCGAGCGGCACGTATTGATGGATCAACCGGCCCTCAAGGCCGAATTCCTGACACCGGATCGCGATTGTCTGGGCTGATGTGATGGTGCCGGAGGTCATCAGGATGGTGGCATCCCTGTTTTCCTCATCCATGGTTGAGATGATCGCCCGCGCCAGCACCATGGCTGAAATGCATTCCCCGACACTGGCGGCATGCAGCCAGAAAACCTCACCCCCGGGCCGGGGCAGGCTGGCCTTGCCCATGCGTTCCCCCAGCCGGGATGGCTCTTCCTTGCCGCGCCGGGCGCGAAGCTGGAGGTAGAGCGGCAGGAAAAGCGACAGCACCGCAGTGATAAGGCGATAAAAAGTCACCATGGCTTTACCATTAGCGTTTCGGCCTGCGTATTCCGTATTTGTTTTCGCCATGGTCAGCCGGATGCCCGAAATAGGCATCCGCCTCCGCGGTCAGGGTGTTGAGCGCGTCTTCAAGACACAATCTGGCCTTTTCTTCTGCCTCTGGCGTGGCTTCAAGAGGAAGCTGAACAGGCTCACCCCAGAGTTGAACACCCTGACTGAAAAACCCCGGGATAGCAAGCCTGTCCCAGGTATTCAGCCGCTTGATCCGGCGCGTTGACCAGGCCAGCGGGATCACCGTTGCGCCGCTGGTTCTGGCCAGCGCGATAGCCCCCATGGCGGCCATTCTCGCCGGTCCCCTTGGCCCGTCTGGTGTGATGCCGACATGGCCGCCGCCCTTGAGCCGTCGGCGCATTTCCCGATAGCCGGTCAGCGCGGCCTTGCTCCGTGACCCCCAGATCGTCTCTATCCCGAAAGGCGCAACGGTTCTGGAAATCAGCTGGCCATCATAGGATTCCGAGATGATATAGGCGGTCGGGTACCGGCGGCCGAGCATGGCGGGAATGGCAAGAAGCCGGCAATGCCAGTTGACGAAAATCACCGCCTGATCCTGCCCCCGCACCGCTTCAAGCCCGCCATTATCAATGACTTTCCAGCGGATACTCTTCAGCACGAACCAGAGAACAATACTGCCAACACGGCCGATCGCTTTAGCCCAGGCAGGAGATTTAGCCCAAGAAAACAAGAATAGTAACCTTCAATTGATCCTGTAAGACAAGTCGGACCTTATCATGAAATAAAAATGATCGTAAGATCAGGGCTGTAAACAATTTTCACCCGGCACGGTTCAGGCACGATATCCCCATGGCTCGTCAAGCACAAACCCCTCTCCTGGTCCTGCAACCCATGGTCGGTATCGGTGACATGGTCTGGCACAAACCCTGGCTTGATGAGATTATCTCCCGCCATGAGATGGTGCTGATGGCCAAACCATCGGCGCAGGCGGGCGCGGTGATGGCTGAACACCCCGGGCTTTCGATCATCCCGCTCCACCGCGCAGAACGTGGCCGCAGGGGTCGGCATGATGGCATCATCGGGTTTTTCCGGATGGTGCTGGCGATGCGTCAGGCGAAGGCAGGCGAAATCTGGATATTGCACCGGTCATGGCGATACGGTGCGGCGGCATGGCTGGCGGGGATACCGCGCCGGTCCGGCTATGGGCTGGGGAAACAGTCCTGGTTCCTCAATGAAAGGAAAGGCTTGCCAGCATCGCTCAAGGGCGCACACCCGCGTGAAGCGGTGGCGCGTTTTACCGCTGAGATGGGGATCAGCCCCCGTGATACGCAGCCGAGTATCACCGTCAGCCGGGATGAGGCTCAGGCTGCGGCCCGATTGATCGCTGCCAACATACCCGCTGCCAACATACCCGCTGCCAATATACCCGATGTTGAAATAGGGGGGGATGATCGCCCGCTTGTCATCTTGGGGGTTGGTGCTGCCGACGCCGAACGCCGTTGGTCACCAGCCCGGTTTGCCGCGATGCTGGACCATCTGGCTACCCATCATAGGGGGGGTCGCTTCGCGCTCTGCGGCAGTCCGGCGGAACAGCCGATTGGCCAGGCGGTGCTGGATGCGCTATCGCCCGAAACCCCGCGCCCGATGATGGTTTTTGACCAGCCGGTCCGGTCTGTCATCGCGCTGCATCATCAGGCGGCGCTCTATGTCGGCAATGACACCAGCCTGATCAATATTGCGGTTGCGGTCGGCACCCCGGCGATCCGGGTTTTTGCCAGCACCCTGCCGGTGCTGAATTCACCGCTGATTGAAACAATCCTGCCGGATGACCCTGCCCGCATGGACATTCCGGGCAGTATTGATGATATCCAGGCTGATACAGTGGCGGCCATGGCCAGCCACAAGCTGGATCGCTTAACGTAGACTGGAATTGTCGGCTGCTCAAAAAAAGCGTATGGATGAGGCATGAAATCAACAACAGATTCCAGCCCGACAGGCCTGACACGGCCGCTTTTATCACGGCTCTGGCGTGAATGGGTCTCCAGCCACCGCAGCGTTCTTCTGATAGCGTTTGTGATGATGGCCGTGGTGTCGGCCAGTGCGGCGGCGTACCCGGCGGTGATCCGGAAGGTCTTTGATGATCTTGGCTCGGCCTCACCATCGCTGATCTGGACTATTCCGCCCATCATTATCGCCATTACCCTCATCAAGGGGCTGGCGATGTATCTGCAGGTCAGGCAGGTCAATTTTCTGGCCCTGACGGTTACGCGGGAATTGCAGAAAGCCATGGCGGCGCATCTGATCCGTGCCGATCTGGCGCTGGTGACGGCGTTTCCTGCGGGGGAATTTGTCAGCCGTCTGCTCAATGATGTTCAGCTGGTGCGAGAGGCGATCATCAGGCTGGCCAATAACCTGATCCGTGATGCGCTCATGATCGTTACCATGGTCGGGATGATGATCTGGTTTGACTGGCTCCTGACCCTGATCGTGCTGGTTGTCTACCCTGTTGCCATGCAGCCGATTATCCGTATCGGCCGCCGTCAACGCCAGCAGGCGGGTGCCTTGCAGGCTGATCTGGGCGATGCCACCGCCGCCCTGTCCGAGGTTATGCAGGGCAGCCGCATGATCCGTGCCTATGGGCTGGAGGAACATCAGACCAGCCGCACCGCCCGGGTGTTTGATACCCTCTTCGGCCGGGTGCTGGGGCTGACCCTCGGCAAGGCGCGGATTGACCCTATTCTTGAGATACTGGGCGGGATTGCCGTTGCCGGTGTCATCGGTGTTGCGGGATGGCGTGTTGTCCGGGGTGAGATGCAGGTGGGTGATGTGGCGGGTTTCATCACGGCACTGTTGATGATGGTTCAGCCGGTGCGCGGGCTGGGAACGCTCAATGCCGTGGTGCAGGAGGCGGCCTCCGCGCTTGAACGGATTTTCCAGTTGCTGGACCGTGCGCCAGAGATCACCACCCCGTCATCCGCCAAAACCCTGCCCGCCCCGAAAGGCAATATCCGTTTCGATGGCGTGGGGTTCCGCTATGGCGATACCATGGTGCTGGATGACATCAGTTTTGAGGCTGGACCCGGCCAGATGATCGCCCTGGTGGGGCCCAGCGGGGCTGGCAAAACAACGGTGATCAACCTGTTGCCGCGTTTCTTTGATTGTGAAGAGGGTTCCATCAGCCTTGATGGTCATGCTGTGACGGGGCTTGATCTGGCTGAATTGCGGGGGTCGATGGCGCTGGTCAGTCAGGATTCGGTTCTTTTCAACGATACGATTGCGACCAATATCAGGCTGGGCCGTCTTGATGCCAGTGATGATGAGGTCCAGGCGGCGGCCCGTGCCGCTGCGGCGCATGAATTTATCATGGCCCAGCCGGATGGATACGAAACCGTGGTGGGGGAGGCGGGATCACGCCTGTCGGGTGGCCAGCGGCAACGCATCGCGATTGCCCGTGCCATGCTGAAAAACGCCCCGGTGCTGCTGCTGGATGAGGCGACAAGCGCGCTCGATGCCTCCTCGGAAGAGCAGATTCAGCAAGCCCTTGAACACCTGGCCGAGGGGCGCACAACCCTGGTGGTGGCGCATCGCCTGGCCACGGTTCGCAAGGCTGACCTCATTCTCGTCATGGATGAAGGGCGTATTGTTGAGCGCGGCAATCATGACCAGCTGATCAATCAGGACGGGCTTTATGCTCGGCTGTCCGCGCTTCAGCATTTCACCCAGTAGTTGGTCGCGTTTGAGGCCAGCGGTTATTCGCGCTTGAGAATAGTATCCACCAGCCGGTTGGCCCAGCCCCGGGACTGAAAGCGGTTGGTAATCGCCTCAGGATCAAGGCTGTTATTAAACCATTCATCAAACGATGCCCCGCGCTGTTCAGCCTCACCGAAATCGGCGATGAACGCATCGAGCAGACCGGTCTTGGCCTGGCTCACATGCAGGAATTTCATCGACAGTTGTTCGGCGGCTTCATCCGCGGAACATCCTTCCATCAGCAGCAGGTAGAGCGCGGACATGATCCCCGCCCTGTCAGCCCCTGATTTGCAATGCATCAGGACCGGGTATTCGACCTTTTTGAACAGATCACGCGCTTTCTGCACGGTATCGCGGTCAGGCACGGCGCGGGACCGGATGGTGAAATCCACCAGCGTCATCCCGCGACGGTCGCAGGCTTCCTTTTCCAGTCGCCAGCCACCATCGGAACGGGGGCCGCGCAGATTGATGATGGTTTTGATGCCCCTGTCGGCGGCAGCGTGAACACGCGCCGGTGAGGGCTGATTGCTGCGCCAGACACCGGGCCTGATTTCATGGAGATTGTGCCACCATACCCTCAGGAAACCATGATCCTTGAGCATGAGTTCCTGCCAGTCCTGCCATCCCCTGCGGCCGTATTCTGCCTGCACTGGCTATGCTCCCGCTACGGTCATTCCGTCTATTCTGAGGCTGGGTGCGATGGTCGATCGGGTGAAGTCGAGATCATTGGCCGGGGTGATCTGCATCAGCATGTCCTTGAGGTTGCCGGCGATGGTCGCCTCCGTCACCGGACCCTGGATTTCGCCCCCCTTGATCCAGAAACCCGATGCACCCCGGCTGTAATCACCGGTGATCAGGCTGACCGAGGAGCCGATCATTTCGGTTACCAGAAAGCCTTCCTCAATTGATGCAATCAGCTCATCCCGGCTGACATCGCCGGGTTCCATGATCCAGTTGGTGGTGCCGGGGGAAGGCGGGCTTCCGGCCCCGCGCCTGGCGTTGCCTGTCGGCGCAAGCCCGAGCTGGCGGGCCGAGGCGAGATCAAGGAACCAGCCCTTGAGGACACCATTTTCCACCATGACACGGCGTTGGCGGGCGAGGCCCTCACCATCAAAGGGGGAAGAGCCAAGACCGCGAGGCCTGAGCGGATCATCAACCAGCGTGATGGTATCGGCGGCAATCGGGCTGTCCATGCTGTCCTTGAGAAAGCTGGTGCCGCGTGCAATCGCCGCCCCGTTGATGGCGGATGCAATATGCCCGGCAATCGAACTGGATACACGGCGATCATAAATCACCGGAAAGGAGCCTGTCGGCGGGCGGGTTGCGCCAAGCCGCTGGAGCGTGCGTTCAGCGGCCGAGATACCGATTTCCTGCGGGGATTTCAGGTCTTCGCGATAAACCGCCGAGGTATAGTCATAATCGCGTTCCATGGTGCCGTCCTGCTCGGACAGGACCATGACCGAAACCCCGTGGCTGCTGCGCTGGTAGCCGCCTGAAAAACCGTTGCTGGTGGCGATCATCACGTCAACACGGCCTGAGGAGGCACTGCCGCCCTCGGAATTGGTGATGCCCTTGATGGCACGGGCGGCTTCCTCGGCCGCCAGCGCATCATCGCGCAATTCATCGCTGCTGACCTCGGTTGCATCGCAGATATCAATGGCCGGGATGGACCGGGCCAATAGGTCAGCCTCGGCAAGGTCGGCAAACGGGTCCTCGGGGGCCAGTTTCGCCATGGCAACGGCGCGTTCGGCAAGGGTGTTGATGCTGTCCTCATCAATACGGCTGGAGGAGATCATGGCATTGCGCTTGCCCACAAAGACGCGCAGGCCGATTTCATGATCCTCGGATCGTTCAACCGATTCCACTTCACCCAGCCGGACCGACACTTCCTGCCCGAAGCCGCCAGCAACAATCCCATCGGCTGCATCGGCCCCGGCCTTGCGGGCGCGGTCGAGCAACATGTCCATCAGTGTATTAAGCTTGTCTGTCATGATTTTGAGATAGTAGGAATGAAGGGAAAGTACAACCTCGGCGTTGAGCAAAATTCAACAAAAGGATAAAAGCATTGCCCGCACGCCGCCATGGCAGTACAAAATCAGCATCATGACAAAAAACGTGTTTATTGATGGTGAGGCGGGAACAACCGGGTTGCAGGTGCAGGCCCGGCTCAACGCCCATCCCGATATCAGCCTGATCAGCCTCGATGATCAGCACCGTAAGGACCCTGCTGCACGCCGTGATGCGATGGCCTCGGCGGATGCTGTCATTCTGTGCCTGCCTGATGAGGCCGCGGTTGAGGCCGTCACCCTCGCCGAAGGGCTGGATTGCATCATTATTGATGCCTCAACAGCGCACCGGATTGACCCGGGCTGGGTTTACGGGTTTCCCGAACTCTGCCCCGGCCAGCGTGATGCCATTCGCCAGTCCCGCCGGATTGCCAATGTCGGCTGCTATGCCACCGCCATGATCGCCATGATCCGCCCCCTGATTGATCGGGGGTTGATGGGGCCTGAAACCCGGCTTTTCATTCCGGCCAGCAGCGGTTATACCGGCGGCGGCAAGGGGCTGATCGCCTATATGGACAAGCATGACGAAGCGCGTCATTTCTCCTACGCGCTGGGGTTGAGCCATAAGCATCTGCCCGAAGTCATGCATCATGCAGGGCTGGAAACCAAGCCTGTCTTCATGCCCATGGTCGGTGACTACGATTGCGGCATGATTGTCCATTTGCCGCTTGTTGCCTCCCAGCTTCAGGCCGGGGTGACACGGGCGCAGCTTTTTGATGCCTATGCCTCACATTATGACGGGGAGGCATTTATCGGTGTCTTTGCCCCTGATGACGCGGCGGGGCTGACCGATGAAGGTTTTTTCGCTGCTGACGCGCTCAAAGGCACCAACCGGCTGGATATCCATCTCTTCGGCAATGATGATGAAATGCTGGTGATGGCGCGGCTCGATAATCTGGGCAAGGGCGCATCCGGTGCGGCTGTGCAGAACCTCAATATCGCCCTCGGTCTTGATGAGCATGCCGGGCTGGGGCCGTGACCGGGCTGCCAGCCGAATGGTTCCCGGGCCATGAAGACGGGGTCATCACCCCGCTTGCCCAGGCCATGCTCTACCCCTATCCCGCCCCCCAAGGTGATTTTTTCATGGTTGATGGCCTGCCGCGCCTGGCCCCGGACGGGATCAGTGCTGATGCGCTCCGTGGCCGGGTGCCGGTGCTTTCGGTCGGCTCAAACCGGGCGCCGCTTCAGTTGCGCCGCAAATTCGGCCCCGGGGCATCCCTGCCGGTAACCGCCGCAATCCTCCATGATGTCGATATCGTCTTTGCCGCCAGCCTGTCCTATTACGGGGCTGTTCCGGCCACAGGCTTCCCGTCACAAGGGGCGCGGGTTGCGCTCAATATTGCCTGGCTTGATGCTGATCAGTTGAGCCACATGCACGATACCGAGGCTCTTGGCATCGCCTATGATTTCATCCGCTACCATCCCGGGGCAGTCAGCCATGGTGATCGGCCTGATGCTGATGATCCGGTTTTCGGCCAGCCTGTCCACGGCTATGAATCGCGGGCCGGGGTGCTTGGTTTTGATGGTAAGCCGATGGCCCATGCAGCGATCAAGGCCGAAGGCCGGGTTTTCCCTGCCATCGATGAGCCGTCAATGCTGTCGCGGGTTCAGGCCATGGGCCAGCCCCTGCCGGAAGGCGATGATACCCCGCTCGAAGACTGGATCACAGCGATGCAGGCCTCCCGTTCAGCGCGGGATGAGGTGATGCACCGGATGGAGGCTATTGCCCTTCATCCGCAATCGATGCCGTGGGATATTCTGGATACCGAGGCTGGCAACCCCGAAGCGTATCTCTAACCCTCAAAAAAATCAGGCTGATAAGACAAAGATGATCAACGCCGTCACGGTGAGGATCAGGCCGGTATCACGGTTGGAACGGAAAATCGCCCCGGCGCGATGCGGGGACTCAATGTCAACACGGCTCATCTGCCAGATGAGATGGAACGCAACCAGCGCAACCCCGCCATACCAGATGGCCGGCAATGCCATCATCATGCCGAGCAGGATCAGCAGCACCACCATCATGATCTGGCATCCCGCCACCACCGGCCTCAACCCCCTGCCGAGGGTCAGGGCGGAGGAGCGGATGCCGACCTGTCGGTCATCCTCCATATCCTGGATGGCGTAGATAGTGTCATAGGCAAAAACCCAGAACGCCGTGGCGAGGTAGAGTATTCCGGCCGGTATCCCCGGCCATTGCCCATGCGCCGCCCAGCCCAGCAAGGCCCCCCATGAAAACGTCAGGCTCAGCACCACTTGCGGGAAGCCGATAACCCGCTTGGCCAAGGGGTAGATGACAATCAGCGGCAATGAGGCAAAGCCGGTGATGATAGCGGCCATGGGCAGGTTGATCAGCACCAGCAGCCCGATTACCCCCAGCAGGAAAAGAAACACCATCGCGGCCCTGAGCGATACCGCGCCTGAGGCAAGGGGACGATTGCGGGTGCGTTCGACATCACCGTCAATATCACGGTCCCAGCTGTCATTGACCACGCATCCGGCACCCCGCATCACCACAGCCCCGAGCCAGAAGAGGGCCATCAGCCATAGGACGGTTTTAAGGGAAGCACCTGCCCCTAAACCGCCAAGGATGATCGCCTGCCAGCCGGGCAACACCAGCAGCCACCAGCCGATGGGGCGTTCCAGCCGGGCAAGGATAATGAAAGGCACACACCAGTCCGGTATCCAGCGCCAGATCAGGCCACGGCGGATATCATCAAGATCGGGTGAGACAGGACCATCAGTCATGACCAATCGATAAAGCCTGCGATGGCCTGTGACAAGGCAAATCAGGCCAAATCACGGCTTGCCAGCACCCGGCATGCGGGGTATTCAAAAGAGATGAATGCGTTAGCACGCCATCGAGTTTATGTAACATCCGACCTCGCCACCTCGGGGGTAGTTGGGCTGGAACGTGATCAGACGCATTACCTGATCAACGTGCTGCGGCTGGAAAGCGGTGACAGGGTCATCGTATTCAACGGCCGTGACGGTGAATTTGAAGCCGAGATCACCGCAGTGCAGAAAAAATCCGTTGACCTGACGCTGCTGGATTGCCTGCGTCCCCAGGAAGAGGTGCCGGACCTGATGCTGGCCTTTGCGCCGGTGAAACGCGCCCGGATTGATTACATCGCCGAAAAAGCAACCGAGCTGGGGGTTGGTATCATCCAGCCGATGATGACCGAATTTACCGTCATGAGCCGCGTCAATTCAGACCGGCTGATGGCCAACGCGGTTGAGGCCGCCGAACAGACCGGCCGCATCACCCTGCCCGATATTCGAGAGCCGGTATCATTCAGCCGCCTGCTGGAAGACTGGCCTGCATCACGCCACATCGTTTTCTGTGACGAAAAACAGGCGGGCAGTCATCCCCATGCCATGGCGGATCAGGTTGCCGACCTCTCGGGACCGGCGGCGATTTTCATTGGCCCCGAAGGCGGGTTTTCCCCACTGGAAAGGGATAAGCTCAATGCCATGGAGAATGCCATTCCGGTGTCCCTTGGCGCAAATATCCTGCGGGCGGATACCGCGATGGTCGCCGCTCTTTCTGTATGGCAAGCCGTTGCCGGTGCATGGAGGAATGCCCATGGCTCAACATGACAGCCCCCTCATCACGGGCAAGGATCAACTGATTGACTGGCTTGCAGAAGGGGAAACCCCTCAGCAGGACTGGAAAATCGGCACCGAGCATGAAAAATTCCTGTTCGAGCAAAACGGCCTGAAGCGGCCTGCTTATGAAGGTGATGCCGGTGTTGGCGCACTGCTCAGCCATCTGGCCGAAAAACACGGCATGAAGCCGATCATGGAAGGCGAGACCATCATCGGGCTGGATGATGGTGACGGCGGTTCCATCAGTCTTGAGCCTGGCGGGCAGTTCGAATTGTCAGGCGCACCGCTGGAAAACCTGCATCAGACCTGCGCCGAGGCTGGCCGTCACCTGAACCAGATGCGCGAAGCCACGGAGCAATTCGGGCTTGGCATGATCGGGCTTGGGTTTGATCCGCTCTGGAAGCGTGAGGACATCCCCTGGATGCCCAAGGGCCGCTACCGCATCATGCGCAACTACATGCCGAAAGTCGGCACCATGGGGCTGGACATGATGCAGCGCACCTGCACCATTCAGGTCAACCTCGATTACGCCACCGAAATCGACATGGTGCGGAAATTCAGGGTATCGCTGGCACTCCAGCCGGTGGCAACCGCGCTGTTTGCCAATTCCCCTTTCCGGGAGCGGCAGTCAACCGGCCTGCTGTCCACCCGGGCCGAGGTATGGACGGATACCGACCCGCATCGCAGCGGTGTACCGGATTGCGTCTTTGATGAGAATTTCGGCTATGAGCAATGGGTTGATTATATCCTCGATGTGCCGATGTATTTCCTCCATCACGGGGTCGGGTATGAAGATGTTGCCGGGCTGTCGTTTCGTGATTTCATGGCGGGCAAGCTGCCGGGTCATGAAGGCCTGCTCCCCACCATGGCGGACTGGTCGGATCACATCACCACAGCGTTTCCCGAAGTCCGCCTGAAAACCTATCTTGAAATGCGCGGGGCTGATGGCGGGCCGTGGAACATGATCTGCGCCTTGCCCGCCCTCTGGGTCGGGTTGCTCTATGATGCCGAGGCCCTCGATGCTGCCGAGGAACTGGCCAAAGGGCTGAATGCTGCCGATGTGGAAAAGGCGCGAATGGATGTTGCCTGTCATGGCCTCAACGCCTCGGTCGGTGATCGCAGTGTGCTTGATCTGGCGCGCCGCATGGTCGATATCGCCAGCGATGGGCTGAGCCGTCGGCACAGGCTGGATTCATCCGACAATGACGAAAGCGGGTTCCTTGATCCGGTCCGTCAGATCGCGGCTTCCGGTGAAACCCGGGCTGAAACCCTGCTCAATCACTTTGAGGGAAAATGGGCGGGTTCGCTTGAACCTCTCTATCGTGAATGCCAGTTCTGACGGGATGAAGCCATGAAAGGGCTGCTGCTCGTTGTCTTTGTGAATTTTGTCGGCATTGGCGCCCTGATCCCTGTTCTGCCTTACGCTGTTATTGATGTCGCTGGCGGCAGTGAAACGCTGATGGCTTTCCTGATGGCGTCGTTTTCCCTCGCCATGTTTATCGGCTCACCCGTGCTGGGGGCCTTGTCGGATCGCCTTGGCCGCAAGCGGGTGCTGATCGGCTCCATCTTCGTTGCTGCCGTGGCCCATGCGGTGTTTGCATTTTCAACTGATCTCATGATGATGTTTGTGGCCCGGATCGTGGCGGGTTTTGCGGCGGGCAATCTCAGCGTTATCATGGCGATCATCACCGACACAACCAGCCAGGAAGAACGCGCCCGCTGGATGGGTATGCTCGGGGCTTTTGTCGGGCTTGGCTTTGTTGCCGGTCCTGCGCTTGGCGGGCTGTTATCAGGCGTTGGCGGTGAGGTGCATACCGCCCCCTTTATGCTGGCGGCGGTGCTGGCCCTCACAGGCGGCATCATCAGCCAGCGCACTGTTGAGGAAAGCGCCCATGCCACAGCAACGGAAAAAATCCCATTTGCCCGACGCTGGAATGATTTTTACGGCCATGGCCTGATCGGGTTTGCCATTGCGATGTTCCTCCTGAACCTGGGGTTCGCGCAGGTTGAGGTGTCCTTTGTCCTCGTGCTGAAGGACCTGCTGGGCTATTCCAGCCTTGATACCGGATGGATCTTTACCTGGATCGGGTTGCTCATCGTTGTTGTTCAGGGTGGGTTGATCGGCCCGGTATCACGCTGGATCAGCGATATCGGCACGGCACTGGCTGGCTCCCTTGTGCTGGTGCTGGGCCAACTTGCAACCACGATCATGATCATGATGAATTTTGATGCTTTCGGTTCATCCCTCATCAGTGTTCTGGCGGTGACGGCGCTGGTCTGTATCGGTTTTGCCTTCACCAACCCGACCCTGTCTTCCGCCGCCAGCAAGCGCACCAGTGAAGGCCAGATCGGTGGTGCGCTCGGTATTGTCCAGGGCTTCGGGTCGCTCGGTCAGGTTGGCGGGCTGATGGTGGCCGGCCCGATTTATGAGGCCTATGGAGGCTCCTTCAACTTTATGGCAGGCGGGGTTATCTCAATGGGCCTGTCGGCCTGCATCCTTATGATCATCATAGGGCGGAAAACCACCCGTTAGGGGGCAAATCCCTATCCTTAAGAGGCCCCTTTGCGACCATCATTCGGGTAGCCTGGCCTGGTGATGGGCTGTTAAGGGGGTTGGCACAGAACATCGCGGACCAGGTAATGCTTTATCCCATCATTGTGCGTTACCGGATTTGATCCGCTGATATTGCGTTATTTTTGCCAAACAGCTCCATCCCGCCATATTATGTTTTTCTTATATGTGGTTTTGAGAAACAGGGAGTTGGGCTGGTATGCGTCTGGTGATTTTTCTATTCACGCTTGCCGCATTGGGGCAGAGCGCATTCGCTGAAACCGTCATCACCGGGGATCAGTTCCGTGTCGTGGATGGCGACACGGTGCATATTGGCAGCCACAAGATCAGGCTGATCGGTATTGATGCCCCTGAACGTCACCAGCAATGCCGCAATGATGAAAACATCCGCTGGGATTGCGGGCGTGTTGCAACCGATATGCTCGCCGGAATGCTGGAATCTGCCGATGGCGGTATTCGCTGTGTCATCACCGGGCGGGACAAATACCAGCGACTGCTGGGAACCTGCTATGCCAATATGGGTGATGGCGGCAGCGTTGAGGGCGGGATTGATGTTCAGAAAGCGCTGATCCGTTCCGGCTTTGCCGTCGCGGAATACGCCGATCAGTACATCCCCGATGAAGAGGCCGCCCGCAAGGCTGAGCGCGGTATCTGGTCAGGCTGTTTTACCCGGCCAAAGAAATGGCGGCGCAAGCACCGTGACTGCGACTAGAACCAATACCAGATACAATCTGGTTAATCAGGCGGCCTCGCTGATCAGGCGGCCTTGCTGATCAGGCGGCCTCGGTGCCGCCGATGGTGATGCCGCCCATTTTCAGTGTCGGCTGACCAACGCCGACCGGCACGCCTTGCCCGGCCTTCCCGCAGGTGCCAATGCCGTTATCGAGTTTCAGGTCATCACCGATCATGGTGATCTTGCCCATGGCATCGGGTCCGTTGCCGATCAGGGTTGCGCCTTTCACCGGGGCGCCGATCTTGCCATTTTCGACCATGTAGGCCTCGGCGGCGGAAAAGACGAATTTCCCGCTGGTGATATCAACCTGGCCACCACCGAAATTGACGGCGTAAATGCCTTTCTTGACGGTGGAGAGGATTTCCTCTGGGCTATGCTCACCGTTCAGCATGAACGTGTTGGTCATGCGCGGCATCGGCACATGGGCATGGGACTGGCGGCGGCCATTACCGGTCGGGGCAACCCCCATGAGCCGGGCATTCTGGCGATCCTGCATGTATCCCTTGAGGATACCATCCTCAATCAGCACGTTGCGGGCCGATGGCGTGCCTTCATCATCAATCGTGATGGACCCGCGCCGGTCATCCATGGTGCCGTCATCGACAACGGTCACACCCCTGGCGGCGACCTGTTCACCGACACGGCCTGAGAAGATGGATGTTCCCTTGCGGTTGAAATCGCCCTCAAGCCCGTGGCCGACAGCTTCATGCAGCATGACCCCGGGCCAGCCTGCGCCGAGAACGACTTCAAGCTCACCCGCCGGGGCAGGAATGGAATTGAGATTGACCCGGGCAACGCGAATAGCCTCATCCACCTCGGCCTTCCAGACCGATGGGTCCAGCCACTGATCCAGCATGACACGGCCACCGGCACCACTGGAACCGGATTCCATGCGGCCATCCTTTTCAAGCACCACGGAAACGCCGAGCCGCACAAGGGGGCGGATATCGGCAACCTGATAACCATCGGGGCGGATCACCCTGATGGCCTGCCATGATGCCCCCAGCGAAACGCTGACCTGACAGACATTGCTATCGGCCTGGCGGGCATAGGCATCCATTTCCTGCAATAGCTCAACCTTGTCACCGAAAGCCGTTGCCTCAAGCGGGTTGGATGCGGTGTAGAGCGGGCGGTTGGCACCGGCGGACGGGGCCACGTCAAGCGTGCCGCTATGGCCGTTGGTGACGGTTTCAACCGTTTTGGCCGCCCGGCGAATGGCATCCAGCGAGATTTCACCGGCATGGGCATAGCCATGCGCCTCACCGGCAATGGCACGAAGCCCGAAACCGGTGCTGTTATCGTAGCTGGCTGATTTCATGCGGCCATCATCGAAGACCAGCATTTCGCTGTGTTTTTCCTCCAGATAAAGCTCACCATCATCGCTTCCCTTGAGCGAATCAGCCACCAGCGCCTTGACCTCATTTTCATCGAGACCGGTGCGGTCAAAAAACAGTTTCTGGGTGGTGTCGAGTGCTGTATCCATGACGAACTCCTGTCGGAATAATCTTCGTTTACCCATTAGAGATGGCATAGGATGGGGGTATCTTCAAGCGGCCGGGCAGGATGATAGGTCAATTTCACGCATTCGCGATGCCATCCGGCGCAATGTCTGGGATCGACCGGGGCCGATACTGCGACCCGCTGTCGCAATCATCGGGCGTTTGTAGCATAGGAAAATGGTTCGTAATAATGTAGATATGACTGGTATGAATTGTTTCGCTGCCCGCATGTGGCGGCGTAACCGGAACTTCTTAAGGGGGAGCAAGATGATTCCATCCAATAACGTGGTCCATAACGTGGGTAGCCGTATTATGGATTCCAGTTTCATTGGTGCTGTGACGAAATCATTGATGGGTGCGGCCTTTACTGTTGGCGGTGTAATCGCCTCAGTTGGCGCGGCCGGTGCTGCTGAACCGAAGCCATGGCAGATGGGTCTTCAGGACCCGTCGGGTTCCATCGCTGACAAGGCCAATGACCTGCATAATCTGCTGCTGTGGATTATCACGGCGATTTCGGTCTTCGTGCTGGCCCTCCTGATCTATACCTGCATCCGCTATCGTGAGGGCAGGAACCCGGTTCCATCGAAAACATCGCACCATGCCGTGATTGAGGTTGTCTGGACGGTTGTTCCCGTGCTGATCCTGCTGGTGATCGCCATCCCGTCATTCAAGCTGCTCTATTACATGGATCGGACCGATGAAACCGATATGGTCGTCAAGATCACCGGGGCGCAATGGTACTGGACCTATGAATACCCTGATCAGGAACTGGCCTATGACAGTTACATGATCGCCACCGAAGACCTTGAGGAAGGCCAGAAGCGGCTGCTCGATGTCGATTACCCGATGGTTGTTCCCGAAGGCACACGGATCAAGCTGTTGATCCAGGCCAATGATGTGATGCATTCGTTCTTCGTGCCATCGCTGGCGGTGCAGATTTACACCGTTGCCGGCCGCACCAATGAGGCATGGATTGACGTGCCGATGGGTGAGAAGACCTATTACGGTCAGTGCAACCAGATCTGCGGTGTCAACCATTCGTATATGCCTATCGTCATCAAGGCGGTTTCCGCCGATGACTACAAGGCATGGGTCAATGAGGCCAAGGAAGAATTCGCCACGCTGGATCGTCCCGCTCAAAAAGACGATGCCACCATCCAGCTGGCAGAGGCTGAATAACGTGTTTAACGCCCAAGCAGAGGAGCTTGCATAATGTCGGCAGAAGCAACCGGACTACACGATCATCACGGGGCCCCGGCGGGGTTTGTAAAGCGTTGGCTGTATTCCACCAACCACAAAGACATTGGCACCATGTACATCGTGTTCGCCATCATCGCTGCCTTTATCGGTGGCGGGCTTTCCGTCTACATGCGGATGGAACTGATGGAACCCGGTGTTCAATACATGGCTGATGGTCATGTCTGGAACGTTTTCACCACGGCGCACGGCCTGATCATGGTCTTCTTTGTGGTGATGCCCGGGCTGATCGGCGGCTTTGGCAACTGGTTTGTCCCGATCATGATCGGCGCCCCGGACATGGCGTTCCCGCGCATGAACAACATCTCGTTCTGGCTGCTGCCGCCATCCTTCCTGCTGCTGCTGCTTTCGGCTGTGTCCGATGGTGGTGCCGGTGTGGGCTGGACCATCTACCCGCCGCTTTCCGGTAAGGAAGGCACACCGGGCATGTCGATGGACCTGGCGATCTTCTCGCTCCACCTTGCGGGTGTTTCCTCCATCCTGGGTGCGGCCAATTTCATCACCACCATTTTCAACATGCGTACCCCCGGCATGACGCTGCACAAGATGCCGCTGTTTGCCTGGGCCATGCTGATCACGGCCTTCCTGTTGCTGCTGGCGGTGCCGGTACTGGCGGGGGCGATCACGATGCTGCTGACGGACCGTAACTTTGGCACGTCGTTCTTTGTGGCGGCTGAGGGCGGGGACCCGATCCTCTTCCTGCACCTGTTCTGGTTCTTTGGGCATCCTGAGGTTTACATCATGATCCTGCCAGCCTTCGGGATTGTCAGCCACATCATCTCAACCTTCAGCCGCAAGCCGATTTTCGGTTACCTCGGGATGGTCTATGCCATGGTTGCCATCGGGTTTGTCGGGTTCATTGTCTGGGCGCACCATATGTATACCGTCGGCATGAGCGTTGATACCCGGGCCTATTTCACCGCGGCCACCATGGTGATCGCGGTTCCGACCGGGGTTAAGATCTTCTCCTGGATCGCCACCATGTGGGGCGGTTCCATCCGGTTTGAGGTTCCCCTGCTGTGGGCCGTAGGTTTCATCTTCCTGTTCACCGTTGGCGGCGTTACCGGCGTGGTGCTGGCGAATGCCGGTCTCGACCAGGTTCTGCACAACACCTATTACGTCATTGCGCACTTCCACTATGTGCTGTCGCTGGGTGCTGTCTTTGGCCTGTTTGCCGGGTTCTATTACTGGTTCTCCAAGATGACCGGGTTCGAATACAACCGGACCCTGGCATCGGTGCATTTCTGGGTGACATTTGTCGGGGTCAACCTGACCTTCTTCCCGATGCACTTCCTCGGTCTTGCCGGTATGCCGCGCCGCTATATCGACTACCCTGATGCCTTCGCTGGCTGGAACATGGTGGCCTCGATCGGCTCCTACATCGGGGCGCTGGGGGCGATTATCTTCCTTGTCGTGATTGCCGAGGCGTTCATCGCGCGTCGCCGTGCCGCCATGAACCCATGGGGTGAGGGGGCAACGACACTGGAATGGACGGTCGCATCACCGCCGCCATACCACACGTTTGAAGAACTGCCAAAGTTCAACAACTAAACCCTGAAGGGGGAACAGGATCATGGCCCAGACGCTGGCTTCATCATTACCCATCTCGGGACCGGGGGATTTTGTCTCCCTGATGAAGCCCCGCGTCATGAGCCTTGTGATCTTCACCACCCTCATCGGCATGGCAGTTGCCCCTGCGGGGCAACATCCGCTGCTGATGATCATCAGCCTGTTTGCGATTGCATGTGGGGCCGGGGCATCGGGGGCGATCAACCAGTGGTATGACCGTGATATTGACGCGATCATGAAACGCACGGCGGGGCGGCCGATCCCTGCGGGCCGGGTTCTGCCTGCCGAGGCATTGTCGCTGGGCGTGATCATCTCCTTTTTCTCGGTGCTGGTGCTGTGGTTTGCTGGCGGGGTTGAGGCGGCGTTGCTGCTGGCCTTTACCATTTTCTTCTATGCTGTGGTCTATACTGTCTGGCTGAAACGCAGCACGGCGCAGAATATCGTTATCGGCGGTGCATCCGGGGCGTTCCCGCCTGCCATCGGCTGGCTTGCCGCCGGGGGTGAGCTGACGCTTGAGCCGGTTATTCTCTTTATGATTATCTTCATGTGGACACCGCCTCATTTCTGGGCGCTGGCACTGGTCAAGAACGAGGAATACACCCGCGCCGGTATCCCGATGCTGCCGGTTGTTGCCGGGCGCGGGGTGACCCGCTTGCAGATATTGCTCTATGCCGTTGTGCTGGCACCGCTGGCGGTGGCACCGACTATTCTGGGCATGGCGGGGCTGATGTATGGCGCTGTTGCCACCCTGCTTGGCGGTGTTTTCGTCTGGCAGTCCGCACGGCTCTTTTTCAGTGATAGCGATGCTGATGCCATGGCCCTGTTCAAGTTTTCCATCATCTACCTGTTCCTGATTTTCCTCAGCCTCGGGGTTGATGCGTTTTTTGGTGAACAGCTGGTATCGCTGGTGAGGGGGTATTGATGGCCGATAAACCTGAAACGATTGAGGCTGGCATGAATTCCAAGGAATTCCAGGCCCTGCGCCGCCGCCGCAACTATGCGGTGTTTGGCGGTATCATGCTGCTATGCGTGATCTTCTACCTGATTACAATCGTCCGTGTCGGGGGGTTCTGATGCAGGCTGTGGTGAATGAGATCAACCAGAAAAACAGGCGTACCGCGGTCATCATTGCCGCGATTGTTGCCGGGATGGTCGGTCTTTCCTATGCCTCGGTTCCGCTTTATCAGTTGTTCTGCCGCGTCACGGGATTTGGCGGTACAACCCAGGTCGGTGTTGTTGCGCCGGGTGCGGGCAGTGATGCTGTTATCCGCGATGTCCGTTTTAACGCCCATGTCACCCCGGGGTTGAGCTGGTCGGTGAAACCGCCGCGTCAGGCATCCAGCATCAAGCCGGGGGATGAGGTCACCATCGTCTACACCGCCAGCAACCTGACCGATCAGCCTGTGATCGGCACATCCAGTTACAACGTGACGCCGAACAAGATCGGCCCGTATTTCATGAAAATTGAGTGTTTCTGCTTTACCGAGCAAACGCTGCAACCTGGTGAAACCGTCGAAATGCCTGTCACCTTTTATCTCGACCCTGAGATGGATGTTGACATCAACACCAGGGAAACACCGGAAATTACCTTGTCCTACACTTTCTTCCCCGTTGACAGGCCCGTTAACACGGATGAAGGGTAGGGTTGAATTTTATCAAGACCAAGGAGAATACAATGAGTGGGGAACAAAAACATCCGTATCATCTGGTAGAACCCAGCCCGTGGCCCGTTCTGGGTTCACTCGGCGCATTTGTGCTGGTCACCGGTGGTGTGCTTTACATGCATGAACACGATTACGGCATCGCAACCATGGGGGCGGGGCTGGCGCTGGTTCTGGCCACCATGTTCTTCTGGTGGCGTGACGTTATCCGTGAGGCTGAATATCAGGGGCATCACACCCCGATTGTTCAGATCGGGATGCGTTACGGGATGATGCTGTTCATCTCATCAGAGGTGATGTTCTTTGTTGCTTTCTTCTGGGCATTCTTTGATCGGGCGTTGTTCCCGGCGGGCGGTGTCTGGCCACCTGAGGGGATCATCACATTTGATCCCTTTGATCTGCCCCTGATCAACACCCTCATCCTGCTGCTGTCGGGTTGCACCGTGACCTGGGCGCACCATGCGATTGTTGAGGGCAACCGCCGTGATTTCATGGTCGGTCTTGGCCTCACCATTGTGCTGGGCGCACTCTTCACCGCTTGTCAGGCACTGGAATACAGCCACGCCCCGTTCGGGTTTTCTGATGGCATCTATCCGTCGATCTTCTACATGGCGACCGGTTTTCACGGTTTCCACGTTATCATCGGAACGCTGTTCCTTGCCGTCTGCTTCTGGCGCGGCATGTCGGGGCATTTCACGCCTCGCCAGCATTTCGGTTTCGAAGCCGCCGCGTGGTACTGGCATTTTGTTGATGTCGTCTGGCTGTTCCTGTTTGTTGCCGTCTACATCTGGGGCCGCTGATCCGGTTCCTGATCTGGCCTCTGGCAGACCCCGCTATAGCGGGATGTAACATCGCTTGCCCTGACAAAAAGTCGGGGCAAGTTTTTTTGAAGGATGCTATAACCCTTCACGGATATGACCTGTTGACTGGATGATGCCATGATTTTTCGCCCTGCCCTGTGGATGACTGTTTTTGCCGTACCATCGCTGGTGATCCTGCTGGCGCTTGGCACATGGCAGGTCAAGCGGTTGCAATGGAAAGATGAGCTGATTTCAGAGTTCACCGCCCGCGCCATGGGGGAGGCGATCACCCCGCCAGCGGCTGATGCTGCCTCCGGGCTGCGGTTTCAGCGGCTCAACCTTGCCGGTGAATGGATGCATGATGCCGAGGTTCAGCTCATCGGCCGGACCTTTGAAGGCACCGCCGGTTATCACGTCATCACCCCGTTCAGGCTGGATGATGGCCGGATTCTGCTGGTCAATCGTGGCTGGGTTTCCCAGGATTACCGCACCCCTCAGAAACGCCCCGGAACGCTCCATGCCGGTCCCCAGGAATTTCAGGCGATCCTGCGGCTGCCTGCCCGCAAGGGTTACTTTGTCCCCGGCAACAACCCCGTGCAGAATGACTGGTTCACACTCGATATCGGCGATATCAGGGCGCATCACGACCTTGGTGATGCCGTCATTGATGGATACAGTGCCGATGCCCTGCGCGCTGATGGCCCCTATGTTCTGCCCATCGGTGCCGCGGTTGAGATCACGATCCCCAATGATCACCTCAATTACGCCATCACCTGGTATGGCATTGCCCTCGGCTTGATCGGTGTCTATTTCGCATGGCATCATCAGTCGGGCCGCTTGCAGTTCCGCAGGGGCAGTGGGGAATAGTCATGGAATACATCAGCACTAGGGGGCAGGACGGGCCAATAGGCTTTGACGATGCGCTGTTATCCGGGCTGGCCCGTGATGGCGGGCTGTACCTGCCTGTTGAATGGCCACGCCTCAGCCATGATGAATGGGCCGCGCTGAAGGGCAAATCCTATCAGGAAATCGCCACCGAGATCATGATCCGCTTCACGGATGGTGAAATCGGCCGTGATGAAATGATGGCGATGGTCACCGATACCTATGCAGGGTTCAGCCATGATACGGTTGCCCCGGTGGTTCCGGTGGCCGACAATATCCACCTGCTTGAGCTGTTTCACGGCCCGACCATCGCGTTCAAGGATTACGCCATGCAGTTTCTGTCGCGTGCCTTTGACCGGGCGCTGGCGCAGCGTGGCCGCAGGGCCGTGATCCTGGGGGCAACCAGCGGCGATACCGGTTCGGCCGCGCTGGAGGCGTTTCAGGGCAGGGATTTTGTCGATATCTTCATCCTGTTTCCTGAGGGCAGGGTTTCACCGATCCAGCAGAAACAGATGACCAGCATCATGGCGGATGGTGCCTTTGCGGTGGCGGTCAAGGGTGATTTCGATGCCTGTCAGGATGCTGTCAAGGCACTGTTCCGTGACCTTGAATTCAGGGACAGGGTCGGGCTGTCGGCGATCAATTCGATCAACTGGGCAAGGCTGATGCCGCAGATCGTCTATTACGCGACCTCGGCCCTGGCCCATGGCGCACCGGAAAGGCCGGTTGCCTTTTCCGTGCCGACGGGCAATTTCGGCAATATTTTCGCCGGTTATGCCGCCCGCCAGATGGGGCTGCCGATCAGCCGTCTGATCTGTGCCTCCAACCGAAACGATATCCTGACCCGGTTCTTTGAAAGCGGCACCATGGAACGCCGTTCCGTGGAACCGTCGCTCAGCCCGTCAATGGATATTCAGGTATCCAGCAACTTTGAACGCCTGCTGTTTGAATTGCTGGGGCGTGATGGGGCTGCGGTGCGCGAACAGATGCAGGTCTTTGCCAGCACCGGCCGGTTCAGTGTTGATGACACTGCCCTTGATGCGGCCCGGGGGCTGTTTTCCGCCTTCAGGCTCGATGATGCCGGTATCCTTGATGAAATCAGAACGACGCTCGATGAAACGGGCATGGTGATCGATCCGCATTCGGCGGTTGGGCTGGCGGCGGCGCGGGCCGCTCGGCGTGATGGCCTGGTTGATGCTGAAACGCCGCTGATTGCGCTGGCCTGTGCGCATCCGGCCAAATTCCCTGATGCCGTGCGTGATGCTGTTGGGCAGATGCCTCCACTGCCGCCGCATCTGGCTGATCTGATGGAACGCGATGAACGCATGCTGACCGCATCGGATGATACGGCGGCGATTGCAACGCTCGTTGACAGCAAGAGAAGGGGTTGAGGTGATGCAGGGACACGATACCAGGGTAAGCATTCTCCCGAACGGGCTGACGGTGGTGACCGCCAGCATGGCCTCGGCGAAGAGCATCTCGCTGGGCTACTGGGTCAAGGCAGGCGCAAGGGATGAGACCGCCTCCGAACACGGCATGGCGCATCTGCTGGAACACATGGCGTTCAAGGGAACCGAAAGGCGCGATGCCGCGATGATTGCGCGTGAGGTTGAGGACAGGGGCGGTTTTATCAACGCCCATACCAGCCGTGAGGAAACCGCCTATTACCTGCGCCTGATGCCTGAGGATATCGGCTTTGGCGTTGATCTGCTCGCTGATCTCCTGACCCGCTCGACCTACCCTGATAATGAGCTGGTGCGGGAGAAAAACGTCATCGTTCAGGAAATCGGCCAAAGCCACGATACCCCTGATGATCTGATCTTTGATCTCTATCAGGGGATCGCCCATGGTGATCATGCGCTGGCGCGGCCCATTCTGGGAACGGTGGAAAGCGTCACCGGGTTCAGCCGTGATAATATTCACGCTTTCCTCGGCCGTCATTATGCTGCTGATAACATCATTGTTGCGGCCTCTGGCCGGGTTGATCATGACGATTTTGTCGCCATGGTGGGGGAGGCATTTTCCCCGCTTTCAGCAGCGGCTGACACCATGCCGAGGCACGCCTCACCCTGGCCCGGAATGACGGCACCGAGGCGGCTGATCCATCACCGTGAGCTGGAACAGGCGCATCTGGTCATGGGGCTGAAGGGCATGAGCGTCAATGATGATGATGCCCTGACCCTGGCGCTGCTCTCGGTTCTCTATGGCGGCGGCATGTCATCGCGGCTGTTTCAGGAAGCACGGGAAAAGCGCGGGCTATGCTACAGTGTGTTTTCCTACCCCCAGGG
>NTKX01000023.1 GCA_002457135.1 SAR116 cluster bacterium MED-G04 | reverse complement strand
TCTGCACATTCTGGGCGAGATGGCCAAGGCTATCGGTACAGCCCGTGAAGTGCTGGCCGACACCGCGCCGAAGATCACCACCATGTCCATTCCGGTGGACAAGATCCGTGACATCATCGGCCCTGGCGGCAAGATCATCCGTGAAATCTGTGAGACGACCGGCGCCAAGATCGATATTGAGGATGACGGCACCGTCAAGATCGCTGCATCCGATACCGCATCGGGTGAAGCCGCCTGGAAGCGTATCCACGATATCGTCGCTGAACCCGAGCTCAACCACATTTACAATGGTACTGTTGTGAAGACTGTGGATTTCGGGGCGTTCGTGAATTTCATGGGCGCGCGTGACGGGCTTGTGCATATCTCTGAGCTGCAGGAAGGCCGTACCGAGAAGACCACCGATATCGTCAAGGAAGGCGATACCGTCAAGGTCAAGGTGATCGGTTTTGATGACCGCGGCAAGATCAAGCTGTCGATGAAGCGGGTTGATCAGGAATCAGGCGAAGACCTCGATCCTTCGAAATAATCACAAAACATATCATGAATGGAAAAGCGGGGCTTAAGCCCCGCTTTTTTATGCCTGCATGATGGGGCAGCCTTTGGTCTTATAGATCTTTAGGCACACCGACATGGTGATAACCGCCATCACTGTAATGGATTTCGCCTGTTACCCCTGACGACAGATCGGACACGAGGTAGACCCCGGCACGGCCGACTTCATCCATATCAGGATTGCGGCCCAGCGGGGCGTGGGTTTCGCTGTGGCGGAAAACATGCCTGGCCCCGCCTATAGCGGCACCGGCCAGCGTTTTCACCGGCCCGGCGGAAAGCCCGTTGACCCTGATCCCCTCACCGCCGAGGTCAACCGCAAGATAACGGACCGAGGCCTCAAGCGCGGCCTTGGACACGCCCATGACGTTGTAATTCGGGGTGATCCTCTGGGCGCCGAGATAGGTCAGCGTGACCATGGCCCCGCCGCCCTGCATCATCGGCCGTGCCGCCTGGGCTATTTCGGTGAAGGAAAAAGCCGAGATCAGCATCGATTCGAGGAACACATCACGGCTGACATCCATGTAATCACCAACGAGGGCGGATTTATCGGCAAAGGCAAGGGCATGGACCACGAAATCCAGCTTGTCCCAATGCGATGACAGCGTATCAATGACCGACCGGGCCGCGCCCTCTTCCGCCACATCGCACGGCATGGTGATGGATGAGCCAAGGTCGCCGGCCAGGGTGATGACGCGTTTGCCCATCATCTCATTCTGATAGGTGAAGGCCAGCTCGGCCCCGGCCTCATGCGCGGCGCGGGCGATGCCGAAAGCGATGGAGCGGTTGTTCGCCACCCCCATGATGAGGCCCTTTTTCCCCGCCAGTATACCCGACATTACTGCACCTTTTTGAGCGCAAGCGTGGCGTTGGTGCCGCCAAAACCGAAGGAGTTGCTGAGCGCGAGGTTGACATCCTTTTCCACCATGGAGGAAGGCACAGGGATATCACCGATCCCCGGGTCAGGATCATCAATATTCGCGCTGCCGGCAACGAAACCGCCCTGCATCATCAGGAGCGTGTAGATCGCCTCCTGAACACCGGTAGCCCCCAGCGAATGGCCGGTGAGGGATTTGGTGGAGGTCACGGTCGGCAGGTAGTCGCGTGGCCCGAACACCTCCCGCACGGCCTCAAGTTCCTTGATATCACCCACCGGGGTGGAGGTGCCATGGGCGTTGATGTAATCAACCGGCGCATCGAGGCCATTGCCATCAAATCCGGCAAGCGCCAGTTCCATGCAGCGCACCGCGCCCTCACCCGATGGGGCGACCATGTCATGGCCATCGGAATTGGCACCATGGCCAACGACCTCAGCGTAGATTTTGGCGCCGCGTGCCTTGGCCCGTTCCATGTCTTCCAGCACCACCATGCCGCCGCCGCCCGCAATCACGAAACCGTCACGGCCTGCATCATAGGGGCGGGATGCCTTTTCCGGGGTGTCATTATAGGATGATGACATCGCCCCCATGGCATCAAACAGGACCGACAGGGTCCAGTGCAATTCTTCACCGCCACCGGCAAAGACGATATCCTGCTGGCCAAAACGGATCGCATCAACACCGCTGGAGATGCAGTGCGCGCTGGTTGAACACGCCGAAGAGATGGAAAAATTCATGCCCTTGATCTGAAAGAACGTGGCGATACAGGCCGATACGGTTGAGGACATGCAGCGCGTCACCATGTAGGGGCCGATCCGTTTCGGGCCTTTTTCACGGGTTGTATCAAAGGCTGTCAGCATGTTTGCCGTGGACGGGCCGCCTGATCCGGCGATCAGCCCGGTGCGCGGGTTGGATACCTCAGCCTCGGTCAGGCCGGCATCGGCTATGGCCTGTTCCATGGCGATGACGGCATAGGCCGACCCTTCACCCATGAAACGCAGGCGTTTGCGGTCAACGTGATCCTCGACGTTCATCTTCACGGTGCCATGCACCTGTGACCGGAACCCCAGCTCGGCATAATCGGGGGCAAACACGATCCCGGATTGCCCGTCACGCAGGGACCGGGTGACCTCATCAGCATTATTGCCAATGGATGATGTGATCCCGATACCGGTAATTGCTACGCGCCTCATCAACGACTCCCTGAAATTATGTGCAGGCCTGAACAGCCTTTATCTGTGGTCGACCTTTGGTTCCGGTTAACCTTCATCCTTAAACAGGCCAACCCTGATATCGCTGGCCTCAAACACCTTCTCGCCATCGCACAGCACCTCGCCATCGGCGATTCCGAGGATCAGCTTGCGCATGATCAGGCGCTTGATGTCGAGCTTGAAGGTCACGAGGCGGGCCTCAGGCTGAACCTGACCGGAAAAACGAACCCCGCCAACCGAAATCGCGCGGCCACGGCCGGTTCCCCCGGCCCAGCCGAGGTAAAACCCGACCAGCTGCCACAACCCGTCCATGCCGAGGCAGCCCGGCATCACCGGATCACCAATGAAATGACAATCGAAAAACCACTTGTCGGGGGTGATATCAAATTCGGCGATAATCTCACCTTTGCCTTCGGAACCGCCATCATCGTTAATGGTGGTAATCCGGTCCATCATCAGCATCGGCGGCATCGGCAACTGAGGGTTCCCCGGCCCGAACATTTCACCCTGCGCGCAGGAGATAAGGTCCTCAAAACTGTAGCTATTTTTCTTCTCAAACTGGCTCACTGGAATACCCTTGTTGACGTTCTTCAGACGACCATAACAGACTGCCCGCGAATTTCCACGATTTTGATCAATCGTGGAATTGAAGGGCCTGAAAGCATGGATTATTTACATCGCCCTTGATTTCCAGTATATTTGGCCGAAGTTAAGGCAAGATGACGCAAAATACGGTCACAAGATGCTTGATAAATACGAAAGCCTTTTAAGGCAACATGATCTGCGGCCGACCCGCCAGCGCTTGCTGATTTCCGAAATTCTTTTTGGATGCGATCACCGTCATGTGACGGCCGAACAATTGCGGTCAGAGGTTGCTGATCGTGGCGGCAACATGTCCCTGGCCACGATTTACAATACCCTCAACCAGTTCAGTGATGTCGGCCTGTTGCGGGAAATCAAACTCGAAGAAAACGTGACCTATTACGACACCAATAACGACCACCATCATCATTTCTATGACCCCAAGCAGAGCAAGCTGATCGACATCCCGAGTGAGCAGATCAGCCTTGATAAACTGCCTGATGTGCCGGATGGCCAGACCATTGACCGGGTTGATGTGATCATCCGTCTTTCCTGACCTTTTGGCCTGATCCTGTCAGGCTGTATCCCTGCCTCACTGTAATATCATCATAAAATTGTAATCATTCTAAAATTCTTGACTTTCCCTTCTGTGAGCGGAATAGTCTCTTTAGGATTCCGTTGTCATTCCGACAACACAACAACACTGACTTAAACCCGCCATCGATTACTGGAGAGCACGATGAATGAGATGAGCAAATGCCCTGTCCTGCACGGCAGCGTAACCACCCCGGCAGCTGGTACCAAAACCAACGATTGGTGGCCGAACCAGCTGAACCTCGATATCCTGAGGCAGCATGACACCCGTTCCAACCCTGTTGGTGATCTTGACTATAAAGAAGCCGTCAAGTCGCTCGATGTCACCGCGCTGAAAGGTGACCTGAAAAAAGTCATGAAAGACTCCCAGGACTGGTGGCCGGCTGATTACGGTCATTACGGCCCGTTCTTTATCCGCATGACCTGGCACGCTGCCGGAACCTACCGGACAGGCGATGGCCGTGGTGGCGGCGGTACCGGCGCCCAGCGTTTTGCTCCGCTCAATTCCTGGCCTGATAACGGCAACCTGGATAAGGCCCGCCGTCTGCTCTGGCCGATCAAGATGAAATACGGCAACAAGCTGTCCTGGGCCGATCTGCTGATCATGGCCGGTAACGTTGCGATTGAGGATATGGGTGGACCCAACCTCGGCACAGCCCTCGGCCGTGAAGACATCTGGCATCCTGAAAAGGATATCTACTGGGGTGCCGAGGATGAATGGCTCGGTGACCAGCGTTATGGCTCCAGCCGTCAGGACCTTGAAAACCCGCTTGCCGCGGTCCAGATGGGGCTGATCTACGTCAACCCGGAAGGCCCGAACGCCAACCCTGACCCGCTTCTGTCGGCACAGGATATCCGCGAAACATTCGGCCGCATGGCGATGAATGACGTGGAAACCTTCGCGCTGGTTGCCGGTGGTCACACGTTCGGTAAGGCGCATGGTAACGGCCCTGCAACAGCCGTTGGTGCCGAGCCTGAAAATGGCCCGATTGAAGCCCAGGGCTTCGGCTGGGCCAGCAGCCACGGCATGGGCAAGGGCGTTGATGCGATCACCAGCGGGATTGAGGGTCCATGGACCACCAACCCGATCCAGTGGGACATGGGCTATCTTGAGCTGCTCTACAACTATGAATGGGAGCTGACAAAAAGCCCGGCCGGTGCGCATATCTGGCATCCGGTTGATCTCGATGAAGCGCATATGACCCCTGAGGTTGATGGCAATGGCAAGGTCACCCCGATGATGACCACCGCTGACATGGCGCTCAAGATGGACCCGGCCTATCGTGCAATCGGTGACGATTTCATGAAAGACCCTGAAGGGTTTGGTCAGGCCTTTGCCGAGGCATGGTTCAAGCTGCTGCATCGTGACATGGGGCCGAAATCCACCTATATCGCTGGTGATTTCCCGGCTGAGGATTACATCTGGCAGGATCCGATCCCTGCTGGCCGCAGCCTCAGCGCTGATGAAGTCAGCGGCATCAAGGGTGCGATCAAGGCATCCGGGCTTTCCATTCAGGACATGGTGGAAACGGCCTGGGCCTCGGCCGCAACTTTCCGCGCCTCGGACAAGCGTGGTGGTGCCAATGGCGCCCGTATTCGCCTCGCCCCGCAAAAGGACTGGGCCATCAACAAGCCTGATCAGCTGAGCCGGGTTCTGGCGGTCTATGAGACCATCGCCGCCGAGCATAACGCCAGTGTTGCCGATGTGATTGTCATCGGTGGTGCTGCCGGTATCGAACAGGCCTCGGGTGCTGATGTTGCTGTCACCACCGGGCGTGGTGATGCCTCAGAAGAGCATACCGATGCTGAGAGCTTCGCCCATCTTGAGCCACGCGCTGACGGGTTCCGCAACTACGTTGAAAGCGAATTTGCGGTCAGCCCCGAAGAAATGATGCTCGACAAGGCCCAGCTCATGGACCTGACCCCGGCTGAAATGACGGCTCTGGTTGGCGGGATGCGTTCGCTTGGTATCAGCGCAACCGGTGAAGGTGTATGGAATGATGCGCCGAAACTGGATAACAGCTGGTTCCGCACCCTCCTCGACATGGGTGTCGCGTGGACCGAGGCCGGCTTCAACAGCTATCAGGGCAGTGACCGGATGACGGGTGAAGCTGTCCGCAAGGCAACCCGGATCGATCTGGTGTTTGGCAGCAATTCAGAATTGCGCGCCATCGCCGAGGTCTATGCCCAGGATGATAACGGCGGCAAGTTTGTCACCGACTTCATCGCGGCATGGAACAAGGTCATGAACAGTGACCGTTTCGATCTTGCCTGATTGAACATGCACGTTAAAAATGCACATTGAACATGCAGGGGGGCGGGGCGCTAGTTGAGTGCCTCGCCCTCGAGCAATCCCCAGAGCGAGCTCCGGGGCAACCACCCCTGAACCTGATCATTCGATACCTGGCACCAGACCCCTCGGCATTGCTGCAATTCCAGCACCACGCCCTGTTCGGCCACGGCCACAACGGCTGAGGCCTCATTATCCTCTTCACGAATACGCACCGTTGTATCCATGATCAGCGCCATGCGCCGGATTGACAGCATGTTGACGTGGATCCATCCTTCTTCGCCGTCGTGATCCTCAATCTTGCGCCAGACATCGAATTCCCCCACTACCTTGAGCGGCAGGCCCCTGCGCTGATACTGCCATTTGATGGGGTAATCCTTGCCGGGGCCAGCCCGCATGTTGACGCGTGATGCCTTCAGCGTGACGAAACGGGGGATTTCCAGATTGGACCCCCTGATCGAAATCCGGTTGTCCTGGGCATGGGCCTGGATAAGGGAAGGGGTGAGAACACCAGCGGCAACAGGGCCGAGGGCAAGCACCAGCATGACCATAACAAGGCATCTCATGCCAATTTGATACCATAAAATATCACCGCCATCCAAGCCTATATCCATCGCAATGGTGGCGACAGGGTACCGGGTGCGGGAGCTGCCACAGTTTGTTTCTGTAGACATTTGAGTTTTCAGGTGCTAGCGGTATTAATCATTTTTCCGCTTTTCCCATGGAGTCCTTAACGGTATGGCCGATAAGAAACCCCTTGTCATTCTGACACGCAAACTCCCCGATTCCGTCGAAACAAGAATGCGTGAGTTGTTTGATGCCGAATTGAACGACAATGATGAGGCGTTCAGCCGGGAAAAACTGCTGGAAGCCATCGGGCGTGCTGATGTTCTGGTCCCCACCGTGACCGACCGGATTGACGCTGATATTATCGCCTCCGCCGGACCGAAGCTGAAGCTGATCGCATCCTTTGGCACCGGTGTTGACCATATCGACCTGAAGGCTGCCCGTGAGGCCGGCATCACCGTAACCAACACCCCGGGTGTGCTGACCGAGGACACAGCCGACGTTGCCATGGCGCTGATCCTGTCGGTGCCGCGCCGCATTGCCGAGGGCAACGCCCTCATCCGTCAGGGCGGCTGGTCCGGCTGGGCCCCCACCGGCATGCTGGGGCATCGTATCAACGGCAAGCGGCTGGGGATTGTCGGCATGGGCCGGATTGGCCAGGCCATTGCCCGCCGTGCGCGCGGCTTCGGGATGTCGATCCATTACCACAACCGCCGCGCTGTTCACCCCGATATCGAAAAATCACTTGAGGCCACGCACTGGGATGATCTGGGGCAGATGCTGTCCCGCATGGATATTGTTTCGGTCAACTGCCCGCATACCCAGTCAACGCATCACCTGTTGTCGCGTGAAATGCTGTCGCGCATTCCTGCCCAGGCCTATGTGGTGAACACATCGCGGGGTGAGGTTATTGATGAAATCGCCCTTGCCGACCTGCTTGAGGACCGCAAGATTGCCGGTGCCGGGCTGGATGTTTATGAAAATGAGCCGGAAATAACGCCGAAACTGATGGCGCTGGATAATGTTGTGCTGTTGCCACATATCGGCTCGGCCACTATTGAAGGCCGGCTCAGCATGGGCGACAAGGTCATCATCAATATCCAGACCTTTGTCGATGGCCACACCCCGCCGGACCGGGTCATCGAGGTGATGATCTAGCCCGGATTCCCCCCGCTTGCCCCGTTGCAGACAGGGCAATCAGCCCGTTTCCTGATGCGGATTTCCGTGACCTCGGTCAGCATGCCGTCATAGAGCAGCAATCGCCCCACCAGGTCCTTGCCAACAGGTTCGGCCGGTTTCAGGCAATGCCGCAACACCTCAAGCGCCATCAGCGTTCCGATGGTGCCGGTGATCGGGCCAAGGATGCCGGCCTCACTGCAACGCGGGGCCAGATCATGCCCTGCCGCCGCCGGGAAGATACAGTTAAAGCAGGGTGAGGCGTTATCACGGCCGGAATTGAAACTGCTGATCTGGCCCTCCATCCGCACAGCCCCGCCAAAGACCATGACACGGCCCAGCTGATGCGCCGCCTGATTGACGGCATGGCGGGTCCGGGGGGTATCGCTGCAATCAGCGATCACCGGGGCATCACCGATCAGCTCAGCGATATTATCCTCATCAACCCTTGCTGTGATGGCGTTGACAGCAACCCCGGGGTTGAGGGCTGAAACCGCGGCTGAGGCGGAGGCCGCCTTGGCGGTGCCGATGGCATCGGTGGCATGGATGACCTGGCGGTTAAGGTTGCTGCGGTCAACCGCATCATCATCGATAATCGTCAACTGGCCGACCCCGGCCGCCGCCAGATACTGGATAAGCGGCGCCCCAAGACCGCCCGCCCCGATGACTGCAACATGGCTGGCGAGCAGGGTTTCCTGACTATCCTCACCAAAGGCAGGCATGATCACCTGCCGGGCAAAGCGTTCAAGATCATCATCACTGAGCATGACCATCCCCTTTTTTGGTATCTGTACCGGTGGACCCGAAGCCGCCGTCACCACGGCCTGTTTCCGGCAGGCTTTCCACACGTTCGAGTGTTGCGCGGGTAACGGGGGCGATCACCATCTGGGCAATGCGCATCCCGCGACTGATGGTGACAGGCTCCCCCCCAAGGTTGATGAGCAGAACCTTGACCTCACCCCGATAGTCACTGTCGATGGTGCCGGGGGCATTGGCAACGGTCAGCCCATGCCGCAGGGCGAGGCCTGAACGCGGCCTGATCTGGATTTCGTAACCTTCGGGAATGGCGAGCGCCAGCCCGGTGGGGACAGCCGCCCGCTCCCCCGGGGCGATGGTCAATGGTGCATCCTCATCAACCGCGGCCGGGATATCCATGCCAGCCGCGCCATCAGTGGCGTAGGACGGCAGCACCAGGCCTGCACCATGGGGCAGGACAGTGACGGGGCAGGTGATATCAGCCATGGTCAAGCTCCCTTGCAATACTGGCGACCAGCCGGTCGGCCACCGCTGTCTTGGTCATTCTTGGCCAACATTCGGTGCCGGTGGCGGTGACCAGATGAACCTCGTTTTCATCCTGACCGAAAACCGCATTGCCGCTGACATCATTGGCCAGAATCCAGTCACAGCCCTTGCGGGCGCGTTTCGCCGTGGCATGGGCCAGGACAGTATCGGTTTCAGCGGCAAACCCCACCACCAGTTGCGGTCTGCCCTTATGCTGGCTCAATGTCGCCAGAATATCGGGGTTTTCACGGAACGCCAGTTGCGGCGGCTGGCCATCGGTTTTCTTGATCTTGCTTTCTGAAGGGGTTTCAACCGCCCAGTCGGCAACCGCCGCCGCGCAGACCGCGATATCGCATGGCAGGACAGCGAGGCTGGCGGTCAGCATTTCCTCGGCCGTATTGACCGCAACGGTGTTGACCCCGGTGGGCGGGGCCTCCTCAACCGGGCCGGTGATCAGCGTCACCCTCGCCCCGGCTCTGGCAAGAGCGGCGGCGATGGCATGCCCCTGCTTGCCTGAGGATCGGTTGGCGATATAGCGCACACCGTCAATCGGCTCATGCGTCGGGCCTGACGTGACAAGGGCGCTGCGGCCGGAAAGAACGCCGTTCCCCGGCAGCATCGCCTCAATAGCATCAAGGATCGCCGGGGTTTCAGCCAGTCGGCCTGCGCCGTCTTCACCGCAGGCCATATCACCGCTGTCAGGGCCGACAAAACTGATCCCGCGCTGGTGCAGTATGGTGCGGTTCGCTGTGGTGGCGGGGTTGGCCCACATGAAGGGGTTCATCGCCGGTGCCACCAGAATAGGTGCGCCGGTGGCCAGAATGGCGGTTGAGGCCAGATCATCGGCCATGCCATGCGCCATCTTGGCCATGAAATCGGCGCTGGCCGGGGCCACCACCACCGCATCGGCATCACGGGCCAGACGGATATGCCCCATCTCGGCCTCATCGGTGAGGGAAAACAGATCAGTGTAGGTTTTCTCACCCGACAGCGCGCTCACCGACAGCGGCGTTACGAACTGCTCGCCGCCACGGGTCAGGATGGTTCGTACCATCCAGCCCCGGTCTTTCATGCGGCGGATCAGCTCAAGCGATTTATAGGCGGCAATCCCGCCGGTGATGATCAGCAGGGTGCGCGGCTGGGTCTGTATGGGGGAAATGCCGGGGGCTATATTTGGGCCTGAAACAGCTCCGGGGGAATGGCCTGATTGCGGGGCAGGCCGGGCGTTGAGGGTTTCGGGATCAACCATGATCCCCCTTGCCTTCAGCGCCTGCCATATCTTGACCCTGGCGTATTCGGGGAAGGCACCGCGCATGCGGTAATTGCTGACCGCGCTAGGCCCAACCCCTAACAGGGCCTGAACCTGCGCCGTGCCGCCGAGGGCTTCAATGATGGATTCGATATCCATTCGCTTTTCTCTGGCCAAGTCTATTAAAACAAACAATTTCACAAACTGTGAAAATACTATAATTCATATTTCACATATTGTGAATAATTATAAATACTATACCCATGATAATCAACCCGGCCAGAAACCCGGTGATCAGCGGAACATACTGACGGGGGGCGCGTTGCGGCGGCTCTGGCCTCGCCATGCGGTCCAGTGCGGACTGGGCGGTATCCATCAATTCAGGCAGGCGCAGCCCGGCCGCAAGGATCCGGTCACCCACTTCACTGAGGCGGCTGGCGATACTGCCCTGCTCTGTCACCCATTCATCAGCCAGCTCCCGCGCCAGGGGCCACATATTGGCATCAGGATTGAGCTGCCTGCCAACCCCTTCAGCCATGACCATGGTTTTCTGGAGCAGGGTGAACTGAGGCTGGATTTCAACCTGGAACCGGCGCGAAAGCCCGAATATCTGCCCCAGCACAGCGCCGAGCGATACCTCACCCATGGCTTTATCCATGATCGGTTCGGTCACCGCCCTGATAGCCTGAGCAAAGCCTTCGGCGGGAACATCAGCCCCGATCATCCCGGCATCGGCATGCAGGCTGGCCACCAGATCATAATCGCGTTCAAGCATGGCGTTGAGCAATCGGGCCAGAAACAGCCTGTCGGGCAGGGACAGATAGCCCATGATGCCGAAATCAATCGGCACCAGCACGCCATCATCGCGGATAAAGATATTGCCAGGATGCATGTCAGCGTGGAAAAACCCGTCCCGGAAGACCTGCACGAAAAAACACCGGGCGGCGATGCGGGTCACGGCCTCAATATCATGACCGGCGGCGATCAGCCCGTCGTGATCATCAATCCGGGTACCGTGAACACGTTCCATCACCAGCATGCGCTCGCTGCTGAGGGCAAGCTCGATCCTCGGGACCTCAATACCCTCATCATCAGCGTGGTTATCAGCCAGCTTGCCCGCCGCCGCCGCCTCCAGCCTCAGGTCAAGTTCAACATCGGAAAAATAGGCAAACTGGTCCACGGCATGAACCAGCTTGAGCCGCCGCAGTTGCGGGGCGACAGCCTCCACCAGGCGGGCGCAGGACCGGAAGAAACCGATATCGCGTTCCATCCGGCGGCGTATCCCGGGGCGAAGGATCTTGACCGCCACTTCACGGCCATCAGCCAGCACGGCAAAATGAACCTGGGCAATCGAAGCCGCCGCCACCGGGGTATCATCGAATGAGGCAAAGACAGCCTCAAGCGGCTGGTTCAACTCTTCGGTGATGATGGAACGGGCCTGCCGTGATGAAAACGGCTTCAGCCTGTCCTGAAGATAGGCCAGATCAGCCGCCGTATCAGCCCCGATCAGATCAGCCCTGGTGGAAAGCGCCTGCCCGAATTTGATGAAACCGGGGCCAAGCGATGTCAGGGCATCGGCCAGCGCAACCCCCGGGCGGTTTTCAACCCGGCGGGCAAACAGCCAGTCCAGAAACCGCAGCATCCCGCCCAGCCATGACGGCAGCGGGGTGGACCGGCACAGATGGCCCAGCACCCCGCCCCGCAGCAGCACCAATATGGTGTAAGGCAGGCGCAGCAGCATCAGTCCAGTTTCCAGCCGCAGTGAATGGCGGCGATCCCGCCCGACAGATCAAGGCACTTGACCCGGGAAAACCCGGCAGCGGCCATCATGGCGGCAAGGGTTTCCTGATCGGGGAAGCGGCGAATGGATTCGACCAGATAACGGTAACTTTCGCGGTCCCGGGCAATAACCTCACCAAAGGCAGGCAACAGTGATGACCAGGTATCGTAAACCATCCCGAGGGGGCGTGACCGCACCCGGGAAAATTCAAGGCAATAGAATCGCCCGCCGGGTTTGAGGATACGCAACGCTTCCTTGAGCGCGGCATCACGGTTGGTGACGTTCCTCAACCCGAAGGCAATGGTGACGAGATCAGCCGAGGCTGAGGCAACAGGAACAGCCTCGGCATCACCGGCGACCCATTCCAGCCCGGCCCTGTCCATAAGGTTGGGGCGGTTGCGGCCCGCCATCATCATTTCAAGGTTGATATCGACAATCGTGGCCCGCGCCCCGCCAGCCGCCAGAAACCGCGCTGCAATATCACCCGTGCCGCCAGCAAGGTCCACCAGATGCTGGCCGGTATCAGGGCTGATCAGGCTGATCAGCCTGTCCTTCCAGTAGCGGTGAATGCCAAGGCTCATGACATCGTTCATCACATCATAGGATGATGCAACGCTGTCAAAGACAGCACGGACCCGTCCGGCCTTTTCCGAGGCCGGGATGGTTGCGTAGCCGAAATCGGTGGTCTCGGCTTCAGGTATCTTCGTGGTGGATTTTTTGCTCATGGAGGCTTTATATCAGGAAGGCCATCCCAGAGGAAAGCATAATGCCTGAATTACCCGAAGTTGAAACCGTTCGAGTTGCGCTCGCCAACGCCACCAGTGGCGGGGTGGTCCGGTCTGTTGAAACATCGGGCAAGGTCATGCGCTGGCCGATCCCGGGTCATCTGCCCGATGTCATGGCAGGGGCCAGCATCAGGGGGTATCGCCGTCGCGGCAAATACATCCTCATGGATATTGAAGCGAAAGCCGGTATGAAAGATCGGGCAGAACACCAGCCCCTGGTGGTGCTGATCCATCTCGGCATGTCGGGGTCGGTGCGTATTCATCCGGCGGGGATGAAGCCGGGGAATGAAAAACACGATCACCTGATCATGACCATGGCGGATAACCAGCGTGTCGTGCTGAATGACCCGAGGCGGTTTGGCGGTGTGGCGCTGATGACCCCGCGGGAGGAACCGGGGCATAAATTACTCAGCGCGATGGGGATCGAACCGCTGGGCAACAGCCTGAGCGGGGCTTTCCTGAAAGACGCGATGCAATCAAAGAAAACATCCATCAAGGCATCGCTGCTGGATCAGCGCATCATCGCCGGGATCGGGAACATCTATGCCAGTGAGGCCCTCTTCATGGCCGGGATCAACCCGAGGAGGCAGGCCGGACGCATCAGCACCAGCCGCCTCGATCTCTTGGCGGGAAGCATCTGCAAGGTGCTGGAGGAGGCGATCATGGCGGGGGGAACGTCCCTGCGTGATCATGTTCAGCCCGGTGGCGAGATCGGCTATTTTGCCCAGCAACTGGCCGTTTATGGCCGTGAGGGGGAGGGCTGCCCCCAATGTTCAGCCCCGATCCGCATGATCCGCCAGACAGGGCGTGCCAGTTTCTATTGCCCTCAATGCCAACGCTGAGTAGATTGTTTTCATGAAGAGATTACTGGCAACCACCCTGATGATAACCGGCATGATGATCGCCGCCGTGCTTGGCAGCGGTCTTGCCCATGCGCAAAGCCCCAAGCAGGTTGAATGGGTCGGTGATCTGCCGGTCATGCCGGGGCTTGAGATCGAAACCGGGCTTGGCTTTGCCTTTGACAGCCCCGAGGGCCGGATCGTCACCATCTACCTCAGCGGGGATGCGCAATCCCCCATGGTGGAGGACTATTACCGCGGTGCCATGGACCCGCTCGGCTGGGTGGAGAAAGACCGCCTCAAATGGCAGCGTGAAGGCGAGGTCATGATGATCCAGCAGGTCAGTGCCGCGGGCAGCCAGTTGTGGAAACTCAGCATCAGGCCGGAATAGCCCATAACCCTTGACAGATAAGGGATGATGAGGCATATAACCGCTTCCGGCGGCATCGGGCCGCCAGCACCCGATACAACTGCAAGTGAGACAGCCAGATGGCAAACCACAAGTCTGCAAAAAAGCGTATTCGCCGCAACGAGGCGTTTAATGAGATCAACAGCAACCGCCGTGGTCGCATCCGTACCTTCATCAAGAAGGTTGAGGCCGCCATCGAAAGCGGTGATGCCGCTGGCGCGCGTGAAGCGCTCAAGGTAGCCCAGCCTGAAATGCATCGCGGCGTGACACGCGGTGTCTTCCACCGCAACACGATCAGCCGCAAGCTGTCCCGTCTGTCCGCGCGCATCAAGGCGATTGCCGCCTAGCCCAAGTTACTTAAATATCCAAACTGTTTGGATAAATTTGCCTGACCTGGTCGGGCAAACCACTGATCCGAAAAACCCCGTGCCGAGAGCGCGGGTTTTTTTTCGAATCGGAGGCGGAGTGCGAAAAATAGCATTAATGGGTAAAATTCGCGCAATAGGACAACGAATCCGATTCAATCCTTGAAACACAATGAAAAATCCAAATGAGTTGGATAAAGCGTGCAGCGCAACACTGAAATGATGGTGTCACCAAAATGAAAAAATGCGCAATTGTTGCGAAAAAAAAATTTGGCAAAACACGAAAAACCGCGTGTTTCCATAAGGCGGCCTGAAAGAAAAAGGGTTGACAGAAAAATATTTTGAAGACGGCCGTTCAAGTGACTTGAACACATCCGGCTCTGCGGACAGTATGTATACACGATTGGTCACGCAAGCATGAACGAACACCGTCGCCAAGATGGGTCATGACCGGAAACCACCATTCGTAAGATGAAACCGCAGCGGCGTTCTGCCAGCTGTAAAGCATGGTGTTGACGCTATCGTATTACGACGATGCCTCCAACACCGGACAATATCATCGGGTAACATCAGGCCGGGTGAAAAAAAAGAAGGGATGGTCATGACTGAAGATACCTCGCATCACCACCCTGAACCCACCGGGCAGACCCCGCCCCTTTCCATTGATCAGCTGACCGCCGGCTGGGAACGTGTCCGTGACCGGCTCCGCACCGATCTGGGTGACAATGCCTGGCGGCACTGGATCAAGAATCTCCAGTTCATCGAAAAGGCCGGGGCATCCATTATCCTTGGTGCCGAAAGCAAGCTGGCCACCAGCAGGGTCAGCGGCCAGTACACAGACCGCCTGCGCGCCAATTTCAAGCTTGAATGGCCTGAGGTTGATAACGTTGAAATCCGCCATGTGCATCGCACCGCCACCATGCCGCCGAAACCGGCACGGGCCTCGGGACAGCCGGCATCATCGGTGCGCGCCCGCGCCATGGATGATTTTGAGGATTTTGGCGGTCGCCTCGACCCGCGCATGACGTTTGACAATTTCGTTGTCGAGAAGCCGAACGAATTTGCCCATGCCGTTGCCCTTAAAACAGCCATGAGCGAGAACCCGCAATTCAACCCGCTGTTTCTCTATGGCGGGGTCGGGCTGGGCAAGACACACCTGATGCATGCCATCGCCACCCATATCAGGGAAAATTTCGCCCATCGCCGGGTGATCTATATGACCGCCGAGGCCTTCATGCATCATTTCGTCAAGGCCATCCGGCATCAGGACACGATGCAGTTCAAGGAACGCTTCCGTTCGGTTGATGTGCTGATGGTCGATGATGTCCAGTTCATCGGCGGCAAGGATTCCACTCAGGAAGAATTCTTTCACACCTTCAACGCGCTGGTGAACGACAACAAGCAGATCATCATCTCGGCGGATAAATCCCCGACGGACCTGAAAGGCGTGGAAGAACGGTTGCGGTCACGGCTCAACTGGGGGATGGTCGCCAATATCAACCCCACCACCTTTGAATTGAGGCTGGGGATCATCGAAAGCCGGAATGAAGCCGAGGGCATCGGGCTGAGCCATCAGGTCATGGAATTCCTGGCCCACAAGATCACCTCCAACGTCCGTGAACTCGAAGGCGCGCTCAACCGCATTGTCGCCAACAAGATGATCAACGGTGACCCGATCACCATTGATAGCGTGCGCGTTATCCTGGCTGATGTGCTGCGGGCCAGCAATCGGCAGGTCTCCATGGGTGAGATCAAGCGGGAAGTCGCCCGCCATTACAATATCAGGCTGGAAGAAATGCATTCCAAGCGGCGGTCACGCAACATTGTTCTGCCGCGCCAGGTCGCCATGTTCCTTGCCAAGAACCTGACATCGAATTCGTATCCCGAGATCGGCCAGCACTTTGGCGGGCGGGATCACACCACCGTCATGCACGCCGTCAACAAGGTCGAAAGCATGATGAATGAAGACGCCACCATGGCCGAAGATATCGCCATGTTGCGATCCCTGCTGCACGCCAGCAACCAGCCCTGATCAGGTCATTTCAGGTGGCGTGATCGCCATGGGCTGAACCCCTCAAAAAATACAATATTCTGGTATTTCCAACGGGAAATATGCTATATTTTGTTATTAAATAAAAATAATCAGGCACAGGTTGCCCGGTAAGTGAAGAGGCTGACATGAAACTGACCATTGATCGCGCAGCATTGATCAAACCCCTTGGCCACGCCCATGGGGTTGTTGAGCGTCGGAACACGGTTCCAATCCTTTCCAACGCGGTGTTGAGGGCTGAAAACAGCCAGCTGACCCTGATCGCAACCGACATGGATATGGATATTGTTGAAACCGTTCCGGCCGCGGTGATGGAACCCGGGGTGGTGACCACACCGGCCCAGCTGATCTATGACATTGCCCGCAAACTGCCTGAAGGCGCGGAAATTGAAATCGCCCAGACTGACCCGGGCCAGATCGTGATGCGGGCGGGCCGGTCCAGCTTTTCCCTGCCGACCCTGCCGGTTGAGGATTTCCCGGCCATCAGTGATCAGGCCATGACCACCGAGTTCACGCTGGCCGCAGCTGACCTGAAGGCGTTGATTGAAAACACCCGCTTTGCGGTTTCCACCGAAGAAACGCGGTATTACCTCAACGGCATTTACCTGCATATCGCCGAGATGCAGTTGCTCAGGGCTGTTTCCACCGATGGGCATCGGCTGGCGCGGTCACAGATGGATCTGCCTGGCGGCGCTGAAAGCATGCCGTCCGTGATTGTCCCCCGCAAGGCTGTTGGTGAACTCAGCAAGCTGATTGACGAATACGAAGGCGATGTCCGGATCGGCATTACCGATAGCCGGGCGCGGTTTACCTTTGGGTCGGTTGAGGTCACCACCAAGCTGATCGATGGCACTTTCCCGGATTACCAGCGCGTGATCCCGACCGAAAACAACAATATCCTGCAAGTATCTTCGGATGCATTCAGGCAGGCGGTGGATCGTGTCTCAACTGTATCGGCTGATAAAACACGTTCCGTGAAGATGCGGATATCGGGTGAGGTGATGACGCTGTCTGCCTCCAGCACGGATTCCGCCAGTGGTGAGGAAACGCTTGAGGTCAGCTACAACGGCAGTGATATCGAAATCGGCTACAACGCCCGCTACCTGATGGATGTTGCCAGCCAGATCGATGGCGAGACGATAGAATTTGCACTGGCGGACAGCGCCCTGCCCACCGTGATCCGCAACCCTGGCGATGATGCCAATCTGTTTGTGCTCATGCCGATGAGGGTTTAGGCAGCGTTGCTCTACTCACCCACCATTCAGCCTGATGAATACCGGCAGGATACCCCGTCTGGTCACGTCTGGCTGACTGAACTGACGGTTAACGGGTTTCGCAATTATGATCATTTGAGCGTGTCGCTTGACCATCGTCCGGTGATCCTCACCGGGCCCAATGGCGCGGGTAAAACCAACCTGATGGAGGCGGTATCGCTGCTCGCCCCGGGGCGGGGGCTGCGCCGTGCCAGGGTAACCCAGATGGCCAGGCAATCGAGGCTTGCCGCCGCCAATGGGGGCGCATCAACGGCCTGGTCGGTGGCGGTCAGGATGGAAACCCCTGACGGACCGTTTCAGGCCGGGACCGGCATCACCGATGACCCTGCTGGTCATGAACCATCCCGGCGGTTGATCCGCATTGACGGGGAGACAGCATCACAGACACAGCTGGCGGAACGTGTTGCGGTATCGTGGCTGACGCCCGAGATGGATCAGGTGCTGGGTGCGCCGCCATCGGAACGGCGGCGTTTCCTTGACCGGCTGGTGATCGCCTTTGACCCGGCCCATAGTGGTCGCCTGCAGCGCTATGATAAAGCATCACGCCAGCGCAATCGTCTGCTCGATGAAAATCGCGGCGATGCCACCTGGCTGGAAGCGCTTGAGGCTGAAATGGCGGCATCAGGGGTTGCGATCCTTGCTGCCCGCATGGCGCTTGTGGAAGCCCTTGACCGCGAAGCCTCCCTGCCGGTGCCGGTGTTCCCGTCAGCGCGGCTCCATCTTGAGGGTGAGGCCGAAGAATGGATGCAGACCATGCCGGCGATTGATGTCGAGGACCGCATCAGGATGGAGGCAAAGGCCGCCCGCCAGCGGGGGGAGAAATCAATCCCCGGGGCATCGGCCAGTGTGCTGGTGGCCACGCATTCCGGCACCGGGCAGGATGCCGAGCTGTCCTCAACCGGGGAGCAGAAAGCGCTCGTCATTTCGGTGATCCTGGCGCATGCCCGGTTGCAGTCAAAGCGGCTCAGGAGGCCGCCCATCCTGCTGCTTGATGATATCGCCTCCCACCTCGATGAACGCCGCCGCAACGCGCTGTTTGATCTGACGGGGGAGCTGGCTGGACAAGTGTGGTTCAGCGGCACGGATGAAGCCATTTTTGAGACGCTGATCAAAACGGGGCAACATATCCCCATTGCCGCGGGCAGGATGGTGCCAAGCCATGCTGACGGAGAATAGACCATGACAGAAGACATTAACGAAAACGGCAACGAGAATTATGATGCCGATTCCATCAAGGTCCTGCGCGGCCTTGATGCTGTCCGCAAACGCCCGGGCATGTATATCGGTGATACCGATGATGGCTCCGGTCTGCATCACATGATCTATGAGGTGGTGGACAACGCCATTGATGAGGCGCTGGCCGGGCATTGTGATCTGGTCCAGGTGATCCTGAACGGCAATGGCTCGGTCACGGTCACCGATAATGGCCGCGGCATCCCCACTGACCTGCACCATGAAGAAGGCGTGTCGGCGGCTGAGGTGATCATGACCCAGCTCCATGCCGGCGGCAAGTTTGACAACAACTCCTACAAGGTATCCGGCGGACTGCACGGTGTTGGTGTATCGGTGGTCAACGCGCTCTCGACCACGCTTGAGCTGGTCATCTATCGCAATGGCAAAAAGCACAGCATCACCTTTGAGCATGGCGAGGCGGTGGCCCCCCTGTCGGAAGACGGTGATAGCGGGGGGCAGACCGGGACTGAAATCACCTTTGTTCCGTCACCTGAAACCTTCACCAATATCGAATTTGATTACCCCACGCTGGAACACCGCCTGCGTGAGCTGGCGTTTCTCAACAGCGGGGTCAATATCCGCCTCACCGATGATCGTCAGGCTGAACAGAAAGTCAGCCAGTTCCATTACGAAGGCGGCTTGCGGGAGTTTGTTTCCTGGCTCGACCGGTCCCGCAGCGCCCTGCATGACACCATCGACAATACCTCCCAGAAAGAAGGTGTCGGTGTTGAGATCGCCATGGAATGGACCGACAGCTATCACGAAACCACGCTCTGTTTCACCAACAATATCCCCCAGCGTGATGGCGGAACGCACCTTGCCGGGTTCAGGGCGGCGATGACACGGGTCATCAACGCCTATGCCCAGGAAAGCGGGATCGCCAAAAAGGAAAAGGTCCAGCTGTCGGGTGAAGATGCGCGTGAAGGCCTGACCGCGATCATTTCCGTCAAGGTGCCTGATCCCAAATTCTCATCCCAGACAAAGGACAAGCTGGTATCGTCCGAGGTTCGCCCGATTGTCGATGCGGCGGTATCGGATGCCCTGACCCAGTGGCTGGAAGAAAACCCGAATGAGGCCAAGAAAGTCGTCTCCAAGGCCTATGAGGCCGCCGCTGCCCGTGAAGCCGCGCGCAAGGCAAGGGAGCTGACCCGGCGCAAGGGCGTGATGGATATCGCCAGCCTGCCGGGGAAACTGGCCGACTGTCAGGAAAAGGACCCGGCAAAATCGGAAATATTCCTCGTTGAGGGTGATTCGGCGGGCGGTTCCGCGAAACAGGGGCGTGATCGCGCCAATCAGGCCATTCTCCCCCTGCGGGGTAAAATCCTCAACGTTGAGCGCGCCCGGGTTGACAAGATGCTGTCCTCGGCTGAACTCGGCACCCTCATCACCGCCATCGGGGCCGGTGTCGGCAATGCTGACATGGACCCGGCCAAGGCGCGTTACCACAAGATCATCATCATGACCGATGCTGATGTTGACGGCAGCCATATCCGCACCCTGTTGCTGACCTTTTTCTTCCGCCACATGCGGCCATTGATCGAAAACGGCTATCTCTATATCGCGCAGCCTCCGCTGTTTCGCGCCAAGCGGGGCGGCTCGGAAGTCTACCTCAAGGATCAGCGTGAACTGGATGGTTACCTCCAGGATGCGGGGCTGAAGGATGCTGTCCTGCTGGCCGCTGATGGCAGCCAGAGCATGGGGGCTGATCTGGTTGATATCGTCAATCAGGCGGGGGCGGCGATGCGTTGCATCACCTCGCTTGCCCGCACCGTGGGCAGCACGGCGGTGGTTGAACAGGCCTCCATCGCGGCGCTGCTGACCCCGGCTGCCATCGGTGAGGAAGAGGCCGCCGGTTACCTCGCCCGCCGGCTTGAAAGCATCAGTGATCCGCTTGAACGCGGCTGGAAGGGGGCGATTGTCGATAACCCGGCCGAGCCTGGCACCAAGATCATGGAAATCAGCCGGACGCTGAGGGGGGTGACCGAAACCTATCACCTGTCGCGCCGTCTGCTGGCCACCGAAGAGGCCCGCCGCCTCGATGAAATGGCCGGGATGTTGCAGGAACATTTCACCCGCCCGGCGGATTTCAAGGCAGGGTCAAACGAAGAAAAAATTTATGGCCCGACCGGGCTGGTGGAAACGATTTTCGGGCTTGGCAAAAAAGGGTCACAGATTTCCCGCTACAAGGGGCTTGGTGAAATGAACCCTGAACAGCTCTGGGAAACGACGCTAGATCCCAATCAGCGGACGCTGCTGCAAGTCAGGGTCGAACAGGAAGACGATGCCAATGATGCGTTCGAATCGCTGATGGGTGAAGATGTTGAAAAGCGGCGTCAGTTTATTCAGGAAAATGCCTTGAGGGTTGCCAATCTGGATGTCTGATCCCTTGCCTGTCTGCGCGGACCCGGAGGAATGATCATGCCTGATCAGGGCTTCAACATGGTGGCGGCGGATGCCCAGGTGAACATCAGCCAGTTGTCGCTGGTGCGGTGGATCGCGCTGTCGGGCCAGCTGGCGGCAATTCTTTTTGTCTATTTCATCCTCAGCTATCCCCTGCCGCTCATCACCTGCCTGGTGCTGGTGGCGGCATCGGCCCTGGTCGGGTTCTGGCAGGCGGTGGCAACCGCGGATAGCAAACAGTTCAGCCGCCGGGCTGTCCTGCTGCTGTTGTCGTTTGATATCGTCCAGCTCGGGGTCCTGCTTTACCTGACGGGCGGGCTGGCCAACCCGTTCTCGGTGATGCTGCTGGCCCCGGTGACGATTTCGGCAACGGTTCTGCGTCAACAGGAAACGGCAACGCTGGTGGTGCTGACCATGGTGGTGGCCACGGTGCTGGCGTTTTATCATTTCCCCCTGCCCTGGGCCTCTATCTTCAGCCTTGAGCCGCTTTATGTGGCGGGGTTGTGGTTTGCGCTGGTCCTGACGACGGTTTTTGTCGCCCTCTATGCCGGGCTGGTTTCCAGTGAGAGCCGAAAGCTGGCGCGGGGTCTGGCCGAAGCCAGGCTGAGCCTTGAGCGTGAACACAAGATGGTCTCCCTCGGCTCCCTCGCCACGGCCGCCGCGCATAAGCTGGGGTCACCGCTCAACACCATCACCATCATTGCCCATGAGCTGGAACATCTGGCCGATGGCAAAACGAACTCGAAACAGTATCAGCATTTCATTGATGATATCCGCCAGCTCAAGGAAGAAACGGAACGCTGCCGGGCTATCCTGGCCGAACTCAATGATGATGCTGTCCTGCTCGGTAATGAAAGCACCGATCCTGTGACGATCTCGGCCTTTCTGAAAAGCCTGATGGAGGAACGGTTTGCTGATATAGCCACCATGCTCAGCATGGAAGTCAACGCCAATGAGGCGATTGCCGAGCCGATGGTGACGCGGCGGCCGGAATTGATCCACCCGATTGAAACGCTGGTGGATAACGCCGCCCATTTCACCGAAACCAGCATCGGTCTTGGCCTCAGCTGGGATGAGATGAATTTCACCATCACCATCCGTGATGACGGCCCCGGGTTCCAGTCTTCGGTGCTGGCCAGCCTTGGTGATCCCTATGCCAGCAGCCGTGAAGGCGTGGATGGTCACATGGGCCTCGGGGTCTTTATTGCCATGACCATGGTCAATCATGTTGGCGGGTCGATCAAGATCGGCAACAGGAAGACAGGCGGTGCCGAAGCCATCCTGACCTATCCGCGTGAAGGGTTTGATGCCGGGCCATGAGCAGGACCGGATGGATGAGGCCCGTATTGTCATGATTGCGCCGCGGATGATCCGGGGTCTATACTGGGTATGATTGAGGTTTAAAGGATCAGTGGACGTAAAATGAAATTGTTGATTGTTGATGATGATGCCCCGTTGAGAGGCCGCCTCACCCGGGTGATGGAACGCCGCGGGTTCACGGTTCATGATGCCGCCGGGGTTGATGATGCGCGCCTGCTGATCGACCAGCATGCCTTTACCCATGCTGTGCTGGACATGAAACTGGATGATGGCAACGGGCTTGATATCGTCCCCCTGATCCATGAGCGCAACCCGGATTGCCGGGTGATCATGCTCACCGGCTTTGGCAATATCGCCACCGCCGTGGCGGCGGTGAAGGCAGGGGCCATGGATTACCTGCCCAAGCCCGCTGACCCCGATACCATCGCGGCAGCCCTGCTCCAGCAGGGTGATGAGATGCCGCCGCCGCCTGAGGACCCGATGTCGGCCGACCGTGTGCGGTGGGAGCATATTCAGCGTGTTTATGAGCAATGCGGCCGCAATGTCTCCGAAACCGCCCGGCGGCTGAAACTGCACCGCCGTACCTTGCAGCGTATTCTTGCCAAACACGCGCCAAGGCCCTAATAAGGTGACCCTGACACACAGTCCCTGACCATAAAAGAGACAGGGTTAAAATAAAGGGCCCCCCAAGGTGGCAAAAGAATGAAGAATAAAACCAACTGGCACAAGGACACGATCAGTGTCCGTGGCGGGCTGAAGCGTTCAGCGTTCAAGGAAACATCCGAAGCTCTTTTCCTGAACTCGGGCTATGTCTACGACACAGCCGAAGAAGCCGCTGAGGCGTTCAGCGGGGATATTGACCGGTTCGTTTATTCCCGTTTTGGCAACCCAACCGTAGCCATGCTCGAAGAAAGGCTCGCGCTCATGGAGGGCGCTGAGGCCGCGCTCGCCACCGGTACCGGCATGGCATCGATGTTCATGTCCATGGCGGGGATGTTGAGCCAGGGTGATCGTGTGGTGGCCAGCCGTGCGCTGTTCGGGGCGTGCTATTCGGTGATCAGGGATATTTTGCCGCGCTGGGGTATTGAGGTGGCTTTTGTTGATGGCACCGACCTCAATCAATGGACCGCCGCGCTGGGCAAGCCTGCCAAAATCGTTTTTGTGGAAACACCGTCAAACCCGATGCTTGAGCTGGTGGATATTGAGGCTGTGACCAAACTGGCGCATCAGGCCGGGGCGCTGATGGTGGTTGATAACGTCTTTGGCACCCAGTCAGGGCAATCACCACTGGCGCTGGGCGCGGATGTGGTGATGTATTCGATCACCAAGCATCACGATGGCCATGGCCGGGTGATGGGCGGGGCGCTGATAGGGTCGGAGGAGATCATCCGCGGCGATCTGCTGAAATTTTTCCGCCAGACCGGCCCGATGATCAGCCCGTTCAATGCCTGGGTCATCCTGAAATCGATGGAAAGCATGAACCTGAGGGTTGAACGCAAGGCTGAAAATGCTGTTGCCGTGGCTGATTTTCTCAGCAGCCATGATGCGGTTGACCGGATTTACTACCCCCATCATTCATCCCACCCGCAGCATGAACTGGCCCGCCGGCAGATGAGCCATGGCGGCACCATCCTGTCCTTCACCATCCCCGGCGGCAGGGATGAAGCCTTTGCCCTGCTCAATCAGCTGGAGCTGATCGACATTTCCAATAACCTGGGCGATTCGAAGAGTCTGGCCTGCCATCCAGCCTCCACCACCCATGAAGGAATTGGCCCGGAAGGCCGTGATGTCATGGGAATCGGCGAAAACCTGATCCGACTTTCCCTAGGTCTTGAGCACAAGGATGACCTGATAGGCGATCTTGCCCATGCTCTTGGCGCTTTATAAGCCTGCCGAACAGCTTCAAATACACTCAAGACTGACCCGTGCGGATGTATTCATGACCGTTGGGGTAGGCTTTGCCTGTCCTTTAGGGGGATATCACATAATTAACTAATTTTTAGAGAATGCCTCAATAGATTGTTAATGAAGCAGATCATGTATTGTGCCCGAAATGAGTTTATCGAAAGAGGAGTTAACCTGGTTATCCTGATGATGCTGCTATCCTCCTACGGCGGCGGAGGCGGGGGCGGGGGAGGTGGAGGCGGTGCCACGATCCCGGTGGTGGTATCAGCCCAAGCGGAAATTCCTAGGACCGGTTCTGCCGATTGGTGATCAGATCATCAACCACCGACGGGTCCGCCAGGGTTGAGGTATCCCCCAGCTCGGCAAAATCATCAGCGGCCACCTTGCGCAGAATGCGGCGCATGATCTTGCCGGACCGCGTTTTCGGCAGACCAGGTGCCCATTGCATCAGGTCGGGTGTTGCAATCGGGCCGATTTCCTTTCGGACCCACAGCCGCAATTCAGCGTGCAGTTCATCCGAAGGTTCCTCCCCCGCATTCAACGTGACATAGGCGTAAATGCCCTGTCCTTTGATATCATGGGGGTAGCCCACCACCGCAGCCTCAGCCACCTTGGCATGGGCGACGAGCGCGCTTTCCACCTCGGCGGTACCCATGCGGTGACCCGATACGTTGATAACATCATCAACCCGACCGGTGATCCAGTAATAGCCATCATCATCACGGCGGCACCCGTCACCCGTAAAATAGCGCCCCGGGAAAGTCGTGAAATACGTTTCAACGAAACGTTTATGATCACCATAGACAGTGCGCATCTGCCCGGGCCAGGACCGGTCAATACAAAGATTGCCATCCGTGCTGCCCTCAAGCGGGTTATTTTCATTATCAACCAGCACAGGCTCAATCCCGAAGAAAGGCCGTGTCGCTGATCCCGGTTTGGTCGGGGTTGCACCAGGCAGGGGCGTGATCATGATGCCGCCGGTTTCGGTCTGCCACCAGGTATCGACAATCGGGCAGCGGCTATCACCGACAACGCTGTGGTACCACATCCAGGCTTCGGGGTTGATCGGCTCCCCGACGGAACCGAGCAGGCGCAGCGAAGACCGGTCGGTTTTCGTGACCGGATCATCACCTTCACGCATCAGTGCACGGATCGCCGTGGGGGCAGTGTAGAAGATATTGACCTTGTGCTTTTCCACCACCTGCCAGAAACGGCTGGCATCAGGGTAGGTCGGCACGCCCTCAAACATCAGCGTGATCGC
>NTKX01000022.1 GCA_002457135.1 SAR116 cluster bacterium MED-G04 | reverse complement strand
TCACGCTGGATGGCGAGTTCATCGGGGTGGTGTTCAAGGACCGTGATGACGGCGAAGTCTGCTATCACCTGCAATGGACCATTATCGAAGAAGACCTCGAAGATTTCGACTAGCAGGATTTTGACTGCTCGCATTTCGGCCAGTCCGGTTTTTACAGTGGGGAAACCCTTGCTGATCCCCCATATCAAGACCTCTTATCAGCTCTTCGCATGATCAGGTTAAAGTGTAACACTTTTGTAATATAAAGAACCTCCCATTGGTTTTAACACGCTTTTTCAGCATCAGTGCCTGAGCGTGCGACTCATTCCCCGAGATTATAAATTGACTAAATAGCTAATGAATATAATACATTAAGATAGTTGATTACATGGAGTATTATACATCATATAAGTATTACATGAAGTTAAATCAATTCCAGAAATTCGTCTCACAACCTTGCATAAAAATGTATTTTTCCAAAGCCTACGGCTTGGAATTGATGTTTGTGCTTGATCATGCTGAAAGCGAAGAAAGCGATAATGGTATCGATGATACCTTTGATGCGATTCAGTTCAACAAGCCGCGCAGGGCTGCCTTTTCAGAATTTATCAATCAGCTGGAAATGAGCGGTTTTCTCATCAAGCGGCTCAGCGACAAGAAAGCCAGCAAAAAGGTGCTGAGGCTATCCAAAGAGGCCCGCCAGGCCTTCGCTGAATTCAACAAATCCATCTGACGGATCAGGCGTTCAGATAGCCCACAAAAAGGGAGATGAACGCCCCCACATGGACCACCATGATGGCCTTGTCCTTCCACATATACCCGACGGCAAACCATAGAAATATGCCGATGAAAAACAGGTAAATGTTGTACGGCACCAGGTCCATCTACTCTATAGATTAATCCTTTACCACCGAGAATCTCATGGTTCTCTCGTGTCCAAGTACCTTCAGATTTTCTTGGTTTTCTTGCAATACAGTCTCGCTCAAATGAATAGTGACATTAAATTTGTACTATTCTCTGTGAGACTACATATCTTCCCTTAAAAATCATGGGTACAATTAATTGTCTATACTTACTTTGAACCTAGTGTTTATATTTAAAACATTGTTTTGATATGATTATTTTTAGGCATTTTTATTCCCAAAATGATATTCACAGAGAAACTCCTTGTGAGAATGACCAAGGAATTATATTGCCTTTGATTTTTACAGAAACTATTCCATTCTATTAATAAATCTAGTATATTTTGTTTTATGTTGACATTTAAGAAAATAGTATCAAGGCCTGTTGTTGTTAAATTGAAAAGGCCCATTAAGGCTAAAATTGCGACTATTGACGATTGGCCTCTCGTCGTAATTGATCTTTACACAAATGAAGGAATTGTAGGAACGAGCTACCTCCAGCCTTATTTAGTTAAATCATTAAAATATATTATTCCAATGATTAATGACTTTAACGAGGTTTTAAAAAATAAGGTCCTATCGCCTTTTGATAATTATGAAGAACTAAGAAAATCACTGCATTTTATAGGATACGAAGGCTTGTCACTGATTGCAGTTTCTGGGGTGGATATGGCGATATGGGATGCAATGGCTAAGGCAGCAAATATGCCCCTTTGTAATTTTTTGGGGGGGTCATTAGGCGCAGTAAAGGCTTACAATAGCAATGGCCTTTGGCTGGAAGATAGTAACATACTAGAATCAGAAGCTGAAGAATTAGTTGACGAAGGAAATTTTTCGGCAATTAAAATGCGGCTTGGACGAGAAAACTTTAATGACGATCTTGAAGCTATTCACACCGTTAGACAAGTTGTCGGTGACCACATAAAATTAATGGTCGATTTTAATCAAAGCTTAACTTTGGATGAAGCACTAAACCGTTGCCACAAATTGGATGATTTCAATCTTACTTGGATAGAAGAGCCACTTATTTATGATAATTTTGATGGTTATTCTCGTCTAACTAAAGATATAAAAACACCAATTCAATTAGGCGAAAATTTTTATGGGCATCGGGAACTTTATAAAGCATTACAAATTGGGGCATCAGATTTAGTTATGCCAGATTTTATGAGAATTGGTGGCGTCTCAGGTTGGTTGAAATCTGCAACAATAGCTGAGGCAGCGGGTATACCAATATCTACTCATTTGTATCCTGAGGTGGGAGCACATGTCATGCGTGTTTCACAATCTGCGCACTGGTTGGAGTGGTTAGATTGGGCAGACGAAATTCAAAAAGACCCTTTCCCTAAGGAAAATGGTTTTATAAAGATCCCTAATAAACCAGGTTTAGGAATAGAATGGGACGAAGCAGCGATTAGTAAAAATGCTTATTCTTAGATTTGAGTTTTGGCAAAACTAATTCGGGAGTTTTAAGCAGGCAGACAAAGCCTTAATACCTAGATCAGGGATAGGGGGTATAGCCCATGCAGTACCCCTAGATGGTAACCACTTAATGTCTCAATCTCTTTTGTTCACTGCCTTGTAGCTAACTAGAAAAGTTTAATTTTTTATGTCGACTAGTTGGATTTTTGTTATTCCCACTCAATCGTGCCGGGCGGTTTGGAAGTGTAGTCATAGACGACCCGGTTGATCCCCCTCACCTCATTGACGATGCGGGTGGCGGTGCGGGACAGGAATTCATGGCTGAACCCATAGCAATCCGCGGTCATGCCATCGGTTGAGGTTACCGCCCTCAGGGCACAGACGCATTCATAGGTGCGGGCATCGCCCATCACCCCGACGGTCCTGACCGGCAGCAGCACGGCAAAGGCTTGCCAGATATCGTCATAGAGACCGGCGGCACGGATTTCTTCAAGATAGATAAAGTCGGCCTGACGCAGGATATTGCATTTCTCCCGCGTGACATCCCCGGGGATACGGATAGCCAGCCCGGGGCCGGGGAACGGATGCCGCCCCACCAGGCTTTCCGGCATGCCGAGTTCACGGCCAAGCGCACGGACCTCATCCTTGAAAAGCTCCCTCAGAGGTTCCACCAGCTCAAACGCCATGTCTTCGGGCAGGCCGCCGACATTATGGTGCGATTTGATGGTGACGCTGGGCCCGCCGGTGGCCGACACGCTCTCGATCACGTCAGGGTAGAGCGTTCCCTGGGCGAGGAAGCCCGCCCCTTTAATTGAGGCTGCGGCCTGATCAAACACATCAATGAAGGTTGCGCCAATGATCTTGCGTTTCTGTTCAGGGTCGCTGACATCAGCCAGCCGCCCCAGGAACAGATCGGCGGCATCTTTATGGATGAGCGGGATATTGTAATGATCACCAAACAGGCGGATGACTTCCTCCGCCTCACCCGCGCGCATCAGGCCGTGATCGACGAAAACGCAGGTCAGGCGGTCACCGATAGCCTCATGCAGCAGGACGGCGGTCACCGAGCTGTCAACGCCGCCGGAAAGCCCGCAGATAACCTTGCCCTCAGCGCCAACCTGCTGGCGGATTGCCGCCACCGTGCGCTCACGATAGGCGGCCATGGACCAGTCCCCCTCAACCCCGCAGATCACCTTGGCAAACCGGCTCAGCAAACCGGCCCCGTCAGGGGTGTGAACAACCTCAGGGTGGAACTGAACGCCATAATAGCCGCGTTCTTCATCAGCGATGGCGGCAAAGGGTGCGCCCGATGATGTGGCAACAGCATCAAAACCGTCCGGAATGGCGGTAACACGGTCACCATGGCTCATCCAGACGGGGTAGGCATTGCCCTCATCCCACAGCCCGTCAAACAGCCTGCAACCACGGCTGACTGTCACCTCGGCCCGGCCAAATTCACGTTCATCACCGGGTTCGACCAGCCCGCCAAGCTGCTGGCACATGGTCTGCTGGCCATAGCAGATACCGAGCAATGGAACCCCCAGCTCAAAGACGATCCCGGGGGCGCGGGGCGTATCCGCAAGCGCAACCGAATTCGGCCCGCCGGACAGGATGATCCCCTTGGCACTGGTGGCGGTGATGGCATCAGCCTCTGCGGTGCAGGGCAGGATCCTGGTATAGACCCCCTCTTCGCGCAGACGGCGAGCGATCAGCTGGGTCACCTGACTGCCGAAATCGAGGATCAGTATCGTGTCATTCATGGAAAAGCCTTACATATTCGGACGGTAATTCGGCGCTTCACGGGTAATGGTGACATCATGAACATGGCTTTCCTTCAGCCCTGCACCGGTGATACGGACAAATTCAGCGTTTTGCTGGAGCGTGGTGATCGTGCCATTGCCGGTATAGCCCATGGCCGCCTTCAGCCCGCCAAGCAACTGGTGAATAACGGTTGAGGCCTCTCCCTTATAGGGAACCTGGCCCTCAATCCCCTCAGGCACCAGTTTGAGCGGCTGGGAAATCTCAGCCTGGAAGTAACGGTCAGCGGAACCCCGCGCCATCGCCCCCATGGAACCCATGCCGCGATACGCCTTATACGAACGCCCCTGATAGAGGAAAACCTCACCCGGGGTTTCATCGGTGCCAGCCAGCATTGAGCCGACCATGGCGGTATCGGCACCGGCGGCGATAGCCTTGGCCAGATCACCCGAATACTTGATGCCGCCATCCGCAATCGCCGGCACCCCTGCCTTGCGGCAAACAGCAGCGACCTCCATGATAGCGGTCAGCTGCGGAACACCGACACCGGCAACCATGCGGGTGGTGCAGATCGACCCGGGACCGATCCCGATTTTGACGGCATCCGCGCCAGCCTTGATGAGGGCATCAGCCGCTTCAGCGGTGGCGATATTGCCGCCGATGACCTGAACATCATTGGCCATCTTGCGAACCTCGGCAACGGCATTGATAACACCATCGGAATGCCCGTGCGCGGTATCCACGACCAGGGCATCGACACCCTTTTCAATCAGGGCTTCGGCGCGTTCCAGCCCATCCTTGCCAGACCCGATTGCAGCCCCGACACGGAGCCTGCCAGCAGTGTCCTTGGCGGCGTTGGGATAGGTCTGGGCCTTTTCCATATCCTTGACGGTGATCAGCCCGATGCAGCGGTGGTCACTATCCACCACCACCAGTTTTTCGATCCGGTGCTGGTGCAGCAGGCGGCGGGCATCATCGGTGGTGATGCTGGAATGCGCCGTAACCACATCACGGGTCATCAGGGCAGAAACCTTCTCCGACGGATCGAGCGCAAACCGGACATCACGGTTGGTGAGAATGCCGACCAGCCTGTCTGATCCGGGGCTGACAACCGGAATGCCGCTGATCCCGTTATGCTGCATCATGGCGAGCGCATCACCGAGGGTTTTGTCTTCCTCAATCGTCAGGGGGTTGACCACCATTCCGGCCTCAAACCGCTTGACGGAGGCAACCTCACGGGCCTGTTCCTCGGCCGTCATGTTCTTGTGGATAATCCCGATCCCGCCCAACTGGGCCATGACAATGGCCAGCCTGCTCTCGGTAATCGTGTCCATGGCGGCGGAAACAAGCGGAATATTGAGCGTGATTTCCCTGGTCAGCCTGGTCGTGACATCAGCATCAGCAGGCAGGATTGATGACGCGGCCGGTTTCAGCAGAACATCATCAAACGTCAGGGCTTCTTGTATGGACATGGGGCCTCCAAAACGATGGTGGCAAAAATATATAGCAGAGGAACCGTGGTGTTGGAAGGCCAAAACCGTCCCCCGCCACGATCACCGGTGATTATACGTTCTGGATTTTCTTCACTATTCAATAACGGGATGGTGTACGGTTTCAGTATTGACCGGCATTGTAGCCCTTTCCCTGTTAAAACGATTCTTTTCCTTGCCTGGTATGCATGACTTCACGTCATCAAGGAGGAAAGAATGACCCGATCAAGAATAAGAAAATACGCCCTGACCGCGGTGCTTTCGCTCGGTCTCACTGTTGGCCTGATGGCCTGTGCCAACGCCAATGAGGATGATGATGTCGCACCGGCACCGCCATCCATCGGTGCGGATGTGCCGCTGACCTATTTCGGGCCGGCACCATCCGATGTTCAGAAAGAACTGATCGGGCCGTATCAATTGCTGAAATCCGGCAAGATTGACCATGATACATCCACCCTGACGCTGCCGCTCTATAAAGGCACGGTCAAGGGCAGGCGGGTCTGGTTCATCGTCACCGATACCACCGACAAGGGCAACGCTGATCAGCTCGGCATCAATTTTTCGCCCAAGCTGTTTTTTGCCAATGTAGATGGTGCAGTCCGCAAGGCACGCATCACCAAGGGGTTTGAGGTCGAGTTTGAAAACGGCAAGGTCGATTTTTCGCCAAACCGTTCCCTTACCCCCGGCGATGCCCCGCATCACTTCCCGCCCAAGGCCTTTCAGCCCGGGTCGGTCGGCAGTGACGGCTACACGCCCCTGATTGAGATCGTCAATGCAGGCGGCCATGTCTATAACGCCCCGGTGGTTGCTGATGGCGTTGATGAGGCGACGCTCAACCGGTTCTGTGACAGCCCGGCGGATCACAGCATTGTCCATGACAAGGTGGTGAATATCTGCCCCGAGGAAGGCACCGTGACCGTTGCCCTGACCCCAGGGTTCAGCTTCTCCCGCCCGGTTCTGTACATTTCGACTGAGGCCAATCACCCGCTTGCCGCAACCCTCGAAGGCGCAACCTACACGCCTGCTTTTGAGGCTATTCAGGTTGGCGGTGATGACAGCCTGTTCAGCCCGGTTGAACGGATTTTCGTTTTCGCCAACGGCCCGACCGGTACTGGCAACCCCCAGCGTCAGGGGCTTAACAGCGCCATTGGTGATCATGCATCACCGCTCAATGTTCTGGGCGGTATCCCGACCATTGCAACCGATTACAGCCCGCTCTGGGATATCAATCTCGGGGTCTGGACCGATGAGGCGATCAGCAAGGGTTATCGTTCCCGGATGACTGAGGAATTTGCCATTCTGGGGATGGTGGAACGCGGCCATGTCACCGGCCCCGGCGGGGCTGATTACGGTTCCATCGGCATGGTGGTGAACTGCCCGATCGTGTTCAGGTTCCTCTAGAGGGAAACATCACCTGAACAAAAGGCCCCGGGGCGGGAGGTTTACTCCTCAGGCCTGTCGCCCCGGAAGCCTGTGGCAAGCACATAGCTTTCAACCGATTCCTGCCTGCTGGCCGCGGGTTTGACATGGCGAACCGTGGCAAAGTCACGGCGCATCAATTCCAGCGCATCCCTTTCCGCCCCGCCACGGAAACATTTGGCCAGAAAGGCACCCCCCGGGGTCAGCACCCGCTGTGCCATATCAAGCGCAAGATCGAGCAACAGGGTCGTTCGGATATGATCCGTCGGGCGATGCCCGGTTGTATCCGCCGCCATATCGGACAGCACCAGATCAGCCTTGCCATCAATCAGCCTGATCATCTCAGCCATCATGGCATCATCATTGATATCGCCCTTGAGGATGGATGCACCCATCACGGGTTCGGTTTCCAGCAGGTCAATCCCCACCAGCACGCCCCTGCCGTCCTCAAGGCCAATGCGCCTTGATGCGTATTGCAGCCAGCCGCCGGGCGCGCAACCGAGATCAAGCACCTTGGCATCAGGGAAGAGCAGCTTATGTTTCTGGTCAATCTGTTCCAGCTTGAGGGCGGCACGGGACCGAAAACCCCTTGATTTCGCCTCAGCCACGAACGGGTCATTGAGCTGGCGTTGTATCCAGCGGCGGGAGGATTCCTTCCTGCCCTTGACCTTGCGCGGTGTCTTGGTCAGCCCTGCCCCGGTCCGGTAGCTCCGGCCACTTGACCCTTTTGAGGGTTTCCCGTCAGCCATTATCGGCCCCGGAAGGAAATTCAAAGGGCTGGAAAAAACAGGTCCTTTCCCCCGTATGGCAAGCCGCGCCTGTCTGATCAACACACAGCAGGATGGTATCACCATCGCAATCCAGTGTTGCTCTGATCAGCCGCTGGGTATGGCCAGAGGTCAGACCCTTTTCCCACAATTCCTGGCGTGACCGCGAATAATAGGTCACGCGGCCCGTTTCCAGCGTCAGGGTAAGGGATTCCAGGTTCATCCACGCCATCATCAGCACATCGCCGGTTTCATGGCACTGGGCTATTACAGGCACCAGCCCGTCACGGTTGAATTTGACTGCTGCTATATCCGCTTTCTGCATTCCCTACTCCGCTGCGCTGGTCCTGCCGGGGAGCATCTTTCTTACGGCCATGAATGCGCCCCTCAAATCCTCACCCAGTGCCAGCACCGAGGGTACCACAAAAAGCACCAGCAAGGTTGTGACCCCGAGGCCAAAAACAATCGTGGTTGCCATCGGGATCAGGAACTGGGCCTGAAGCGAGCGTTCAAACATCAGGGTCGAAAGCCCGCAGATCGTGGTGATAGAGGTCAGCAGCACCGGCCGCAGGCGATCGGTTGCCCCGGCAATGATCGCCGAAATCCGGTCACCATCGGTTTCCTCAATCCGGCGTTCAATGGTGGCCACCAGAATGATGGAATTGTTAACGACGATCCCGGCCAGGGCAATCAGCCCGAACATGGACAGGATGGTCATGGTCAGCCCCATGAAATAATGCCCGAACACGGCCCCGATCAGGGCAAAGGGGATCATGATCATCACCGCCAGCGGTTGCAGCCATGATGAAAACACCCAGGCCAGGATAATATACATGCCAACCAGCGCGATGCTGGCACCGACCTGCATATCGGCAAAGGTTTCCTTGCTTTCGGTATTGCGCCCGTCAAAGCGATAGCGCAGCCCGTATTTTTCAACAAGCTCTGGCAAACCATTTGCCTGGATGAGCGAAATCGCCTCAGGCGTGGACATCACGTCACTGTCCAGATCGCCGGTGATGGATACTTCCCTGAAACCATCCTGCCGCCGCACCACCGAAAAACCGAGCCGGTTTTCCACCGTGGCGATATCAACCAGCTGGACAAACTGGCCATCGGGTGAAATCAGGCGCAGGCTGCCGATATTATCGGTGCTGACCTCCTCATCAGGGAGGGTCAGGCGAACCGTGACCTCCTCATCCCCCCTCGGGAACCGCAGCGCAATCGCGCCGTCAAGCGCAGAACGCAACTGCTGGCCCACCGACGATACGCTGAAACCAAGCGACTGGCCCAGCGGGGTCAGCCTGATGATCCGTTCTTCGGCACCGTAGGAAAGGTTTTCCGTCACGGCATCAGCCGAAGGCACGGTTTCAACGATGCGCGTCAGTTCCGATGCCGCCTGTTTCAGGGTTTCGAGATCATCCCCCATCAGGCGAATATCAATATCACGCCCGGGCGGGCCGCCGGTCGGCGCCCTGATGGTGAGCCGGTCCAGCCCCGGAACAGCGATTGTCTGCTGCCGCCATTCATTGACAAAATCACGCATTCTGACCGAACGCTGATCCGCAGTGATCAGTTCAACCACCACCCCGGCCCGAATATCGGAGGCACCGCCAGCACCGCTCCGGTCAGGGTTGCTGGAATTGGTTGTCCCCAGGCTGGAAACCGACACGTTGACCAGCCCGCCTTCACCATTGGTCAGTTTGTCCTCGGTGCGTTTGAGGGCGCGTTCCAGTTCCTCCAGCATGACATTGGTCTGCTGGCGCGGGGTCCCCGGGGCCATGACAATATTGCCGTAAGCGATATCCGCCTCAGGCGATGTGAAAAAGACGAAATTGACCCGCCCACTGGCCATCATGCCAATGGAAACGATCAGCATCGCAAACGCCAGCGCCAGGGTGGCCAGCCTCCAGCGCAGTGAAAATGCAACGAAACGGCGGAAATATTTTTCCCTGAAAATACTGAACCCGTAATCGAACCTGCGCCGGAACCAGCCGGGCTTGGCCTTGTTGCCGCTATGCGCCAGATGCGCGGGCAGGATGAAGAAAACCTCAATCAGACTGGCGATCAGCACCGCCACCACAACCAGCGGGATAGCGGAAATAATCTCACCGATAATGCCCTTGACGGTAAACAGCGGCAGAAACGCCACCACGGTTGTCAGCATGGCACTCACCACCGGCGGGCCCATCCGGGTTGCGGCCACGGCGGCGGCCTGATCAATCGGCAGACCCCTCCGTTTCTGGAGGTATTCGGCGTGTTCACCAATGACGATGGCATCATCGACAACGATCCCGAGCGCCATGATCAACCCGAAGAGGGAGATCATGTTGATGCTCTGCCCCATGGCCAGCATGACAGCGAAAGTCGCCATGAAGGCAACAGGGATCCCCACCGCAACCCAGAAGGCTACCCGGGTCGAAAGAAAGAGGAACAGCACACCCAGCACCAGCAGCAGCCCGCCTGCCCCGTTGCCGACCAAGAGGTTGATGCGCTCCCTGATCAGGTTTGCCCGGATATCGTATTGCTCAATCGTCAGGCTTTCCGGTGCGCGCAGCTTATAGTCCGAAAGCCAGTCCTGAATAACGGTGTTGATATCGAGGGAGTCATTGGTCTTGCCGCGCCGGAAGATCATTTCCACCGCCATGTTCCCCTGGCTCCGCACCGCAACGAAAGGTTCCTCGAACGCTTCGCTGATCGTGGCAATATCGCCAAGGGTAACGCGGCTGCCATCAGGCCGGATCATGACCTCAATATCCTGGTATTTTTCGGCTGTCTTGAGCAACCCGAGCGAGCGCACGGTAAACGCCCCGTCGGCAAATCGACCGGCGGGAACATCGAGCGAGTTCTGGCGGATACTGGCGGCAATCTGATCAAGCGACATACCCAGACGCGCCAGTTCAGCCTCACTCACTTCAATGCGGATCAGCTCATCGGGCAGGCCCTTGATATCAACCTTGTCGACACCGAGGCGTTGCAGGTCTTCCTTGATGGATTTGGCAATAACGCGCATTGCCTCAAGGCTGTATGGACCGGACAGGACCAGCTTGCTGATGCCGTCATAAAACTCACCCCTGACGATTTTGGGGCGTTCGGATTCTTCAGGCAGATCAACCTGGCCAACCGCGGTTTCAACATCGGCCAGCGCCTGTTTCATATCGGCACCAAATTCGAATTCCACCGAAATCTGGCCAACCCCCTCATAGGAATTGGACATCACTTTCTTGACGTTGTTGATGACCCGCAATTCGGGTTCGACCACCTGGACAATATTGGCGTCAATATCCTCAGCCGTGGCACCGGTCCAGACAACCGATACCGACACGACCTCAACATCGAAATCAGGAAAGAACTGGCGATTGAGCCGGTCCGCGCTAACAAAACCGACCACCAGCATCATGACCATCAGGAGATTGGCAGCGGTCTTGTGGCGAATGAAAAACTCAAGAATGGGTGACGACTTCATTGCCCCACAGCCTCAACCAGCACACCATCACCCAGCCCCGGTATCCGGGTCGTGATCACCTTGTCACCATCACGCAGATCACCGCGGACATAGATCAGCCCCTCGCTCCGGGCCAGAACCTCAATCGTGCGCGTCTCGGACCGCTCCCCCATGATGACAAAGACGGTGTCGTTATCAAAAATCGCGGTATCGGGCAGCACCGCAACACCGCTCAGCGGCAGGGAAGCGATCCTGACCTCAACGAAAGCCCCTTCGGGGATTGATTGTGACGCATTGCCGGAAGGCAGCGATGCGTAGAGCCTGCCGCCACCCTCGGCGGCGGAAACACTGCCCTCGGACCGGATGATTTTGCCCCGCACCGACAGGACCGAACGCCCGCCAGCCTTCCAGATCACGGTGACGCTATCACCCTTGAGCTGTCCTGCCTCGGCGTAGACTTCGGCCGGGACCACGAAGGAAACCTCGAGGTTGTTGATATCGGTGATGACCCCCAGCGGTGTGGTGCTTGAAATCACCTTGCCGACACCGACATCCACCGATGACAGCACCCCGGAAAAGGGGGCCAGCAGGCGAGTATCACGCAGGTTGCGGTCAGCCCGCTTGATCGCCAGTTTCAGCTGTTTCATCCGTGATCGGGACTGGCTCAGCGCATTCATGGCCTGGGTCAGGGCCAGCGTGGTGTCATCCAGCCGTGCCTCGGTGGCGACCGATGCCGCCTTCATCTGGCTGATCCGGTCAAACTGTCGCTGGCGCAATTCGAGCTGGGTTTCAAGCGAGGCAATGTTGATTTCTTCGGCCGTGAGCTGTTCGCGGATTTCATCACGGGAGATGATCAAAAGCTCCCGGTCCAGCATGGCCAGCTCATCCCCTTTGCGGACGATGGCACCGTTCCTGAAGGCAGCCGAAACGCGGTCTATTTCCCCTGCAATCGAAAACCGCAGATCAGCCTTCCTTGTGGCCTCAACGGTGCCGTAGGCGACATAGATCGGCCGTGCATCCTGCAACACCACGGGGATGATCCTAACACGGTTGACGACTTCCTGGCGGGGCTGGGGTTCCACCACGGCGCGGGTTTCAACCAGCAGGTTGTAGAGCGCAAAACCTGCGCCCAGAATGACCACGGCCACAACAAGTTTCACTGCCCGACCGGCAATCTTTTTGATAAGTGAAGAAAGCATTGATTTTCCGGCAGTTTGGGTGCTCAGGCACCGGATTTAACTATCATCTTTATGTAGCACATTATGCTTCCAAATCAATCTTTTTGCCGGTATTCCGGCCCTGCATGTTTCGTTGGCCTAATACCGCGAAAACCCCTAGCATAGGGGTTAACCCTCGGAGGCACAAACCTTTCATGCAGCAACCCATGTCCTGGCGTGATCATTTTCGCGCAACAATAGTGCTGTCCCTGCCACTGATTGTAGGCCAGGTTGCCATGATAGCAATCTGGACCGCCGATATCATCATGCTGGGCTGGATCAGCACCGATGCGCTGGCCGCGGGCATTCAGGCGAACCGGCTTTACCAGCCGTTTTATTTCATCGCCCTCGGCCTCACCATCGCTGTCAGCCCGCTTGCTGCCCAGGCCCTCGGGGCGGGCAGTCGCCGTCAGGCCAGGCGCGTGATCCGTCAGGGTATCTGGCTGGCGATATTGTACGGGGCGATCAGTTTTGTGCCGATGTGGTATGGCGAAACCCTGTTGCTGATGCTCGGGCAGGAAGAAAGCATTGCCCGTGATGCCGCGCCTTTCCTGAAAATGCTGGCCCCGGGGATGATGCCCACTTTCGTTTATTTCGCCCTCCGCAACTACATTTCCGCCTATAAAAAGCCCGGTCCGCCGGTGATTGTCACCATGGTGGGGGCGGCGTTCAATGTTGCCATGAACGCCATCCTCTCCAAGGGATTGTTCGGGATGCCTGCCATGGGCATGGCCGGGATCGGGCTGGCGACCTCGCTGACCTTTCTCTTTATGGCGGCGGCGCTGATCCATTACATGAACACGTTCCGGCCGTTCCGCTACACGCGGCCGTTTGCCCGGTTCTGGCGCATTGATATCAGCATCATGAAACGCCTGCTGGTGGTGGGAACGCCGATTGCCTTCACCCTCGTGTCTGAAACCGGCATGTTCATCTTTGCCGGGCTTTATATCGGTATTTTCGGCACTTACGCCGTGGCCGCATCAGGGATTGTCAACCAGATTGCGGCAATTGTCTTCATGGTTCCGCTGGCTATTGGTCAGGCCTCCACCATCAGGGTCGGGCATGAAGCCGGGGCAGGACGGCGGCAGGATACGATCCGTGCCGGGGTGACACCGGTTGTCCTCACCATCAGTGTCTGCCTGGTCCAGTCAGTGCTGATCATCGGTTTTGCCGAGGCCTCGATCCGGGCCTTCCTCAACCCTGACGATGCCTCAATCTACGCGGTGGTCATGCTGGCCATGCCGATGCTGATGGTGGTGGCCTTCTTTCAGGTCTTTGACGGGCTTCAGGTGGTGCTGTCCTGCGTGCTGAGGGGCCTTAACGACACCAAAATCCCGGCGGTGATTTCGATCATGGCGTATTGGGGGGTCGGGGCCACCATGGCGGTGGCGCTTTCCACCCCGCTTGGTTTCGGTCCGGTCGGGGTCTGGTGGGGGCTGTTGCTTGGCCTGGTGGCTGGCAGTATCATGCTGGGATGGCGCGGGGTCCGGACCTATTGGCGGATCACGCGGGGGAAACGCTTGCTGATGGCATGAGACAGAACAATGAATACAGCCCGGCCGACTGATAATACCAACCCTGGGGATAAAACCAGCCGCGTGCTGTTTCCATCTGTTGATGCCGGTGCTGATGCGGTTCTGGCCGTGATGCGGTCAACCTCCCCCCATCTTGACCGGTTATCATCCCTCTTTAAAACCCTGACCCCCCGTATCATGGCCGGTGAGGCCGAGCGCATCATCAGTGAGGCCGAGGCCCAGTTCCTTGCCGTCATCAGCAAAAGCCGTGATGAAGCCAGGATCATGAGCGCGGCCCGCCATTTCAGGATGACGGTCAATCACGTTGTTGCGGTGACCGATTTCCTCAATCTGGCGGGGATTGATACCCACCTCAACTGGTTGAGCCAGACAGCGGTTGTGGCGACTGAGGGCGTGGCACGATGGATCTGCCAGCAGAGCAGCCTTGGTGACAAGGCCAATGACGGCTGGTTCATCCTGGCGCTGGGCAAGCTGGGGTCGGGTGAGCTGAATTATTCATCCGACATTGATCTGATTGTCATCACCCTGCCGCACCTGATGGATGATGAGGATCAGGACAGTGCCGAATATATCCGCATGACCCGGCGGCTGGTTTCCATGCTCAGCAAGCCAACCGCTGACGGGATCGGCTGGCGCGTTGATTTGAGGCTTCGGCCTGACCCGGGGGCAACACCGGTTGCGATCCGCTCGGATGCCGCGCTGAGCTATTATGAGAGCATGGCCCGCACCTGGGAAAGGGCTGCCTTTATCCGGTCACGGGTGATTGCCGGCAACAGGGACGAGGGCGAAGCCTTCCTGAAATCGATCCAGCCCTTTGTCTGGCGACGCTACCTGGATTTCAATGTGCTGGAGGATATGCGCATCATGCTGCGGCGCGAACAGCGCAGTGATAACCTGCTCGGCTATCATATCAAGAACGGCCTTGGCGGTATCCGTTCGGTTGAATTCTTTGTTCATGTCCATCAGCTCATCGCTGGCGGAAGGGAACCTGCCTTGAGGCTGGGGCCAACCGCCAATGCCCTCACCGCACTGGCGGAAAACGGCTGGATCGGGCAGGCGGAAAGCAAGCGGCTGATCACCGCCTATAAAACCTGGCGCAGGCTGGAACACCGGTTGCAGATGATCGGTGATGCCCAGACCCACCAGCTCCCCCGGGCGGAGGAACAGATGCAATCCATGGCCGGTTTCTGCGGCCATGATGACGTTGATGATTTCCGCCGCGCCATTATCGCGCTCAGCGATCAGGTCATCAAGGATACCAGCGGGCTGATGGAAAAGATCGGCCCTTCCCACCACAATGATGATGAGGCCCTTTGTTCATGGTTGCAGGGCCATGAAACCGATCCTGATGCCATCACTGCCACCCTGGGTGAAATGGGCTTTCAGGAACCGGGGAACATGATCCCCCTCTGTGAGGGCTGGATGGCGGGGCGGATTGCCGTGACCCGGTCCGACCGCGCCCGCAGCATCATGGTGCGGTTGTTGCCGCAACTGTTCAGGCAGTTTGCCCGGCATGATAACCCTGATGCCTCATTCAGTCATTTTGCCCGATTGCTGGAACGGCTCCCTGCCGGGGTTCACCTCCTGACCATGCTGGAAAGCAGCACCGCCCTGGCCGAGATGATCATCACTGTCTTTGATACCGCGCCCCGACTGGCCGATGAGCTGGTGCGGCATCCTGAGGTGGTGGACTCGCTCATGTACACGTCGTTCTGGGATGTTCATCATGACTGGCAGGACCGCCAGCAGCAGCTCACCACCGCGCTCGATAACGGCATTGATTATGAAGACAGGCTGAATATCCTGCGGCGGTTCCAGCGCGAATGGGAATTTCAGACAGCAACGCACCTCATGACCGGCACCATCACCGCCGCCGAGGCAGGGTCTGTATTCTCCAGGATTGCCGACACCGTGATCAGCGCGATCATCCCTGAAGTCAATCGCCAGATGGAAAACAGGTTCGGCCGCATGGATGATGGCGGGATCACGGTGCTGGCCATGGGACGGCTTGGTGCCGAGGAAATGACCATGACCTCCGATATCGATCTGATTTTTATTTATGAATGCGATGATGACAGCCAGTCCACCGGCAAGAAGCCGCTCAGCGGCCCGATATGGTACAGCCGGTTCAGCCAGCAGCTGATCAATGCCCTTACCGCCCCCACCGCCGAGGGCAGATGCTATGAGGTTGATATGCGCCTGCGGCCCAGCGGCAATGCCGGGCCTGTCGCCATCCATGTTGACGGTTTCGCCCGCTATCAGGCTGAGGAGGCCTGGCTATGGGAACACATGGCACTGCTGAAGGCACGCCCGATCACCGGTTTCCGCCAGAATACCCTGCCGGAAACGATCAACAGGGTCATTGATACCGCCTTGCAGAAGGACCGCAAGCCCGCGGATATCATCAAGGACGTTATCGCCATGCGCCAGCGGGTTCGTGCCGCCTTCCCGGCCCTGTCCCCCCATGACCTGCGCTACCGTGATGGCGGGTTGCTGGACCTCGGCTACCTTGTCCAGATGTTGCAGATGATGCCCGGGGCAAAGGATCTGCCAAGGGCGGCAAGGGCGGCTGATGCCATCCCTGACCTGGCCGCGTGCGGGCTGCTCGATGCGGAGGAGGCACGGCTGCTGGCGGTATCCGCCGAGAAGATGAATAACCTGCAACACTGGCTTCGCCTGACGGGCATGAAACCCGATGATGGATCCAAGCTGCCAAAGGCCATTCAGGATGCATTCGGGCTGGGTGATCTCAATGATCTGGTGGCGTGGGTGGAACAACTGGCCGCCCCGGTCAAGGCCGCGCTGGAAAAGCGGATCGGGCCTGAACGACAGCGGCAGGCAGGGCCAAAAGGATAGCCGGAATTTCCGGTTCCAAAAAAAATTACACGCACCGTAAGAAACCGCTTTTCAGGTCATAAAAAAGGGAGTAATGGGGGAATTAATCCGGCAGCAATAAAGGATACACCGGACCCCATAACATCTTTTTAACCGAGGACACCATGCAGGCTGCGCTTCTTTCGTCGTGGACGCTGTTTTTTGGTATTTTTCTATTCATGGCCGGGAATGGACTCCAGGGCGTGCTTCTCGGCACGCGCGCGGAATCCAGCAACTTTGGTGATATCACCACCGGCGTGATCATGTCCGGCTATTTTGTCGGCTTTCTGATCGGCTCCACGGTTGTGCCCAAAATGCTGGCCAGGGTCGGTCATGTTCGGGTTTTTGGTGCGCTGTCGGCCATGGCCTCATCCTCAATCCTGCTGCACGCTGTGTTTGATCTGGCGCTGATCTGGGTGATGATGCGGGTGGTCACCGGTTTTGCCTATTCGGGCATGTATATCACCGCCGAAAGCTGGATTAACGACAAGGCCACCAACAAGACCCGGGGGTCGATCCTGTCGATCTACATGATGGTGACGCTGGTTGGCATTATCCTCGGCCAGCTCATGATCTCGGTCAGCAGCGATGATTCCTTCGCGCCTTTCATCATTGTTTCGATCCTGATCTCGCTGTCGGTGCTACCGATCCTGATGACCGTGGCCAAGCTGCCTGAATTCAGCGCACCGGAACGTGTTTCCTTCATCAAGGTTTATGATGTCTCCCCGCTGGCGGTTTTCGGCATGGGCTTTCATGGCATGACGTCAGCCGTGATTTTCGCCATGGGGGCGGTTTACGCCAGTAAAATCGGCATGACGGTGAATCTGGTCGGGATTTTCATGTCATCGATCATGTTCGGTGCGCTGGTGCTGCAATACCCGATTGGCCGCCTGTCGGACCGGTTTGACCGGCGGACAGTGATCCTGATCATCCAGATATTGTCGACATTTGCCGCCGGGCTGGCTTTTATGAGCGAAACCATGGGGCTGTGGTGGCTGATTGCGGCCGCGTTCATCTTTGGCGGGGTCCATATGCCGCTCTATTCGCTCTACATCGCCCATGCCAATGACTACCTGACCCCGCGCCAGATTGTGGCCACGGCCTCCATGCTGATCATGATCAATGGCATCGGGGCGGTGCTGGGTGCGCCCATCGTCGGTTATTGCATGAAAATTTTCGGCCCGTCGGCGTTCTTCCCGACACTGGCGGTCATGCATCTTGCCATGACCGGGCTGGTGGTGATGCGAATGTTCAGCCGCCCATCCATGCCGAATGAGGCCCAGGCCCCGTTCGTTGCCATGCCGAGCCGCCTGACCTCAGTGGCGACCACGCTGCTGCCAGAAGCGGAATGGAAAGAAACCGACGACGAAAACGCCGCCTAAAGCAGGCCGAGATCACGCAATTCCTCGGCCATTTCGGCGGGCATGGCATCACCGCCCTCACCATCGGTGGGCAGATCAATCGGGGCATCCGCCTCTTCGAGGTAACGCCATCCCTGAAACGGGCGGTGGCGTTTTTCAAGAACGCGGACCAGCCCCGGTTCCAGCACGATACCGCAGGATACCCCGCCATCCTCACGTTCGATTTCAGCAAATTCGATAATCCGCTGGCGCGCCACCATGCGCCCTTTGATGATCCAGAAAATACTCCCTCCGGGGAGGATTTCGGCCGCACGGCGGGGGAAGGAACGGGTCACATGCATGATCTTGCCGCGCCGGGCCATCACATCCCGGTGCCATTCTTCCAGCCCCTCAACAGAGGCGGAACCCACGGACAGTTTTTTCAGGTGCAGGGGCATGGTTGAGGCTAGACCAGAAACAGGGCAGCAAGGCCAAGGAAAGACAGGAACCCGATCACATCGGTGACGGTGGTGATAAAGACCGATGATGCCACCGCCGGGTCAACACCGATGCGTTCCAGTGTAAGCGGGATCATGGCACCGCTCAACCCGGCAACAACCAGATTGAACAACATCGCCGCCGCCATCACCAGCGCGATTTCAGGATTACCGAACCAGAGCCAGGATACCGCCCCGCAGGTCACGGCGAAAATCACGCCGTTGAGCAACCCGACCGAAACCTCCCTCGCCACAAAGCCCCGCACAGTCTGGGGTGACAGCTGCCGCATCGCAATGGCCCTCACGGCAACCGTGACCGTCTGGGTACCGGCATTGCCGCCCATGGAGGCAACGATTGGCATCAACACGGCAAGGGCCACCAGTTTTTCGATTGTCTCATCAAACATCCCGATCACCACCGAGGCAATGACCGCTGTTCCAAGATTGATCATCAGCCACGAAAACCGCGCCTTCAGCGTATCCAGCAGCGAGGATCGAATATTCATGTCGCTGACCTGACCAAGCGCCATGATATCTTCCTCGGCCTCTTCCTCAATCACGTCAACGATATCATCAACGGTGATCATGCCGACGATACGGCCCTGATCATCAACAACCGCGGTGGACAACAGGCCATAACGCACAAACAGCAACGCCACCTCCTCCTGATCCATGGTCACGGGGATCTGGTGAGGGGTATTTTCCATCAGCTCGGAAAGCCGTTTCGGACGCTGGGAGATCAGCACCTGCGACAGCATCACCTGACCGATGACGCGGCGGGCCGGATCAATGATGAAGATGGAATAGAAATCATCCGGCAGATCGGACTGGTTGCGCATGAAATCAATCACCTGCCCCACCGTCCAGTGCGATGGTGCGACCACGACCTCACGCTGCATCATCCGGCCGGCGGAATCTTCGGGGAAAGACAGGCTTTCCTCAACAAAAATCCGCTCAGCCACCGGCAGGGCCGCCAGGATGTTATCCAGCTCTTCCTGCTCCAGTTCTTCGAGGATGTCGACAGCATCATCACTGTCCAGTTCAGGCAGGGCGCGGGCGACCTCTTCGGTGCCGATGATGGATAGCGCCTCATCCAGCATGTCTTCATGCAGGAACGTCAGGGTTTCGGTATCGAGTGACGATCCAAGCATCCGATACAGCCGAAAACGCTGAACCTTGTTGAGGCGTTCAAGCAGATCAGCCTGATCCGCCGGGTGCAGGGGGGCCACCAGGGCCTGGACACGTTCGGTCTTGCCATCGGCAATAGCGTTGATCACCGCGACTTCGACCTTTGGGGTCATGCCATAAAGACTGGCCAGAAGAGCGCCATCTTCACGCGGTTGCTTCTTGCTCTCGTCCTTGTGTGTTGTTGGCGTTGGTATGTTGTTTTCTTCAGCCATCACGGCCTCCAGACTCACCCTGTTAAATACAGGCTGGGGCTGAATACATCAAACAAAATCAGGCATCAGGATCATACAGGCCGAGAACGCGCCGATACGGGTCAAAACGGATCGAATGCCCCAGTGGAGGCTGGGATCGCTGGGCGCAATCCGGGCGTTCACAGACATGACAGCCAACACCGATAGGCGTTACCGATGCCTTCAGGCCGAGGTCATGCTGGTCAGCATAGATGATATCCTTGGCGTTTTTCACATCACAGCCGAGGCAGACCGCAAATTCAGGCGCAATCGTGCCGGGCGGGGTCCAGGTCACCGAAACTGTCCGCGCCATGGTGAAAATCCGCTGGCCCTCCTCAAGCTCGGCCACCTGGGTGAGAATTTTATTGGGTGACCGAAAGGCCTGATGCACCACCCAGCGGGCGCAGGTTCCGCCATATTTGCCAAACTGCATGCGCCCGGCTGAAAGCCGTTTTGAAATATTACCCGCCGGATCAATCCTGAGGAAGAAAAAGGAAATCCCCTTGTCGCCAGGACGGCTCATTGACGTGAGGCGATGGCAGACCTGCTCAAAACTGACACCGAACCGGCGGCCGATCAGATCAAGATCATAACGCAGCTTGCGGGCAGCATCGAGGAACGGGCCATAAGGCATCATCACCGCCGCCGCAAAATAACCCGACAGCTGATTGCGAAGCGGATCAGCAATGGCGGGATTATCGGCCTTGGCCACCAGTTTTTCGATAACCTCGCTTTGGGTCAGGCTGGCGACCTGCAACAGCAGCTGGAACATCCGCTGGGGCCGCCGCAGGCTTTCGTTGAGCAGCACCCGGACACGGTGAGGATCATACCGGCGCAGGTTATTGCCCATGACATCGGCAGGAACAACCTGAACATCGATATTGCGGTAATTCTTGAACCAGCGGGCGAGATCACCCATCAGGCTGTCCCGCGAAAGCCCTGCCTCAATGGTGAAGTTCTCTGCCGCCTCTTCCAGCTCATGGAAATAGTTGTCGTTTTCCTGCAAATAAAGCCGCATCTGTTCAGCCTGGGAGGAAACCCCTACCCCGCCATGTTCGCTGACACCGGTCACCGCGTTCTGCATATCGTTCTTCATGGAACGGAAGGTGGTGTACATCTGCAGCATCGCCGAGGCAATGTTGGGCTGGCTGTTGACGAAATCGCGCATCTCACGCTTGGAAACGGAATGCCCGGCAATCGATGGATCGGCGAAAAATTCGGTCACATCGGTGAGCAGGCGCGTGGTGTCATCGGTGGCAAAGTCTTTCAGGTCGATATCAAAGCTCTGCCCCAGCTTGAACAAGAGCGCCACGGTCACCGGCCGCTGGTTATGTTCAATCAGGTTGAGGTAGCTGGCGCTGATCCCGATCGCCTGCGCCATATCCGACTGGGTGATGCCCAGCTGGTTGCGCAGCCGCCTGATCTTATGCCCGATCATCGGTTTTTCCTTGATATCAATCATCACTGACCTTCCAAACTTCGAAAAACTGTCAAATTAATAGCATTTTACTCTTTACAAGAAAACTCATTTTCCATCTTTACCCTGACCAATTTCAGGTTAAAGCTACCCGGAAAATACCCTGCAGGAGTGCATCAATGAAAGCCGCCATCTGCCGTTCGCTGAATTCCCCCCTATCCATTGAAGATGTTGAGCTTGGCCCCCCGGGGAAAGATGAAGTCCGGCTCAATGTTGCGGCCTGTTCGATCTGCCATAGTGATCTCAGTTTCATGAGGGGTGACTGGGGCAGGAACCCGCCCTTTCTGCTCGGGCATGAAATCGCCGGTGTGGTCGAAACCGCGGGTCAGAATGTCACCGGATTGACCGTGGGGGACCGGGTGGTGGCAACGCTGATCAAATCCTGCGGACACTGCGCCTGTTGTGAGGATAATCTGGAGGTTCTCTGCACCACTCCGCCTCCAGCCGATGGCGGCGGGATCAGCACCCCGGAAGACGGGGCCATCGACGTTTTGATGAACACAGGCGGTTTCGCCGAACAGGTCGTGGTGCATCAGCGGCAATGCATCATCATTCCTGATGAGATGTCGTTTGAGGCAGCATCGCTGCTCGGTTGCGGGGTCATTACCGGCTATTGCGCCGCCACCAGGGTAGGCAAAATCAAGCCGGGTGAGAGTGTCGCCGTGGCCGGGGTTGGCGGGGTCGGTATCAACGCCATTCAGGCGGCCCGTATCGCCGGGGCTGAAACCATCCTCGCCATCGATACCGACAGCAGCAAGGAGGCCCTCTTCAGGGAGATGGGCGCAACCGGCTATATCAACCCGCTTGAAGGGGATGCTATCAAGGCCGTTCATGAGGCCAATAACGGTCAGGGGCTGGATATCGTGCTGGTTGGTGTCGGCTCATCCCGGGTCATTGAAAACGCCATTGGCATGATCCGCTCTGGCGGGCGTGTCGTCATCATGGGCATGCCGGCGAGCGATGATCTGGCGACCCTCGATCTCGGCGTGCTGGCCAATGATGCCAAAAGCCTGATCGGCACCAAGATGGGATCAGCCATGATCCGTGAGGATATCCCGAAACTGATCGAACTCTATCAGCAGGGGGAAATCCATCTCGACAGCCTGATCAGCCATCGCTACCCTTTTGATGATATCAACACCGCCATTGAAACCGCGCTCAAACCCGGGTCGTCAAGGGTGGTGATCCTGTTCGATCACGAAGGAACCTGAACCATGAAACTGGCATCAATTGAAACCTTTGTTGTTGGCAACCCGCCCCCGGGCTGGGGTGGCCGCTATTTCCTCTTCGTCAAGCTGACCACGGCCTGCGGTGTGGTCGGTTATGGTGAGATGTACACAGCCTCCTTTGGCGCCCATACCGTTGCCCGCATGGCCGAGGATGTCTTCGGCAAGGACCTGATTGATGAAGACCCGTTCAAGATTGAACGGATGTGGCGGCGCGTTTACTCCCGGGGCTATTCCTCCCGCCCTGATATATCCCTCATGGGGGTGATGAGCGGGCTGGAAATGGCGTGCTGGGATATCATCGGCAAGGCGCTCGACCGCCCGGTTCACGCGCTCATTGGCGGCAAGCTGCATGAACGGTTGAGGAGCTATACCTACCTCTACCCCGATGCGGATATGGATCAGGACAGTTTCTATGAAGACCCTGATGCCTCAGCCGCCATGGCTGCCCGCTATGTCGAGGAAGGCTTCACGGCGGTGAAATTTGACCCTGCCGGGGCCTACACCACGGTTGACCCGCATATGCCGGAGCTGGAGGTGATTGATCGTTCAGCCCGCTTCCTGAAGGCCTTGCGGGAGGCTGTTGGCACCAGGGCGGACCTCCTCTTTGGGACCCATGGCCAGTTCTCACCCTCAGGGGCCAAGCGGATGGCGAGGGTGATGGAACAATACGACCCGCTCTGGTTTGAGGAGCCGACCCCGCCGGAAAGGCCTGAAATCATGGCGGAGGTAGCCCGTTCCACCACCATTCCAGTGGCCACGGGGGAACGCCTGACCACCAAATACGAATTTGCCCGGGTGCTGGAACTGGGGGCAGCCAATATCCTGCAAATGAATCTGGGGCGTGTTGGCGGTATTCTTGAGGCCAAGAAAATCGCCTCCATGGCCGAGGCTTTCTATGCCCATATTGCACCGCATCTCTATTGCGGGCCGATTGTCGGGGCCGCGAATATCCAGGTTTCAGCAACCTGCCCGAATTTCCTGATCCTCGAATCGATCCGGCAATGGGATGGCTTCCATGCTGAAATCCTGAAAGAACCGGTCCAGTGGGAGGACGGCTACGTTATCGTTTCCGATGAACCGGGGCTGGGGGTTGAGCTGAATGAAGAGGTCGCAAGGGCGCATCCGTTCGAAGGCGATAACGGGTTACACCTGACGACCACCGAAATCGGTGACACCCGCTGGACCTGACGGAATTACAGGCCGAAATTATCAGCTGCGCATCCGGCTGGCATTGGCATCAAACAGCGGCACGGGCTGAAGCGTTGCCTTGAGGGTTTCGCCCAGCAGCTCAATTTCCCAGCCATCGTGTTCATCGGCGATTTCCTTTGGTACATACCCCATCGCAACCGATTTGCCCGAGGCATGGGCAAAACCGCCTGACGTGACCCAGCCCCTGACCTCACCCTTGAAGTGGACAGGTTCATCACCGATCACATCAGCGTCTTTCGCCTCCACCACAAAGGAACGGAGCCGCATGGTGCCGCCTTCCTCCCTTTCGGTGAGGGCAGCCTTTCTGCCAATGAAATCAGCATCCTTGTCATAGGCGACAAACCGCGACAGGCCGCATTCAACCGGCCCGTAGAGCGGCCGGTATTCCCTTGCCCAGGAGCCGAAATTCTTTTCCAGCCTGAGGGCATTGAGCGCCCTGCCCCCGACCAGCCTGATGCCATGGGCCTCACCCTCGGCCATGATCCGGTCAAACAGGATGCGCTGGTATTCAGGCGCAATCCAGATTTCATAGCCGAGGTCACCGGTATAACTGACCCGCCCGACAATCGCCGGGACCATGCCCAGTTCCATTTCACGCACATCCATGAACCGGAAGGCATCGTTGGAAACATCATCAGCGGTGATCGCCGCCAGCACATCACGGGCATTCGGCCCTGCGATTGACAGCCCGGTGAGGCCGAGGCCAAGCGATGACACCTCAATATCAGCGCCTTCCGGCAACTGGCTGATAAACCAGCGCATGTGGTAATTCTCGGCAATGCCGGAGCCGATAATGAGGAAGGTTTCATCATCAAGGCGTGACAGCGAGAAATCACCGATCACCTTGCCATCGTGTTTCAGCATCGGGGCCAGCGTCATGCGGCCAACCGGCGGTATCCGGCAGGCCAGCATGGTATCGAGCCATTCGGCGGCATCGCTGCCCGTGATCATGTATTTGGCGAAATTTGAGGTTTCAAGCAGGCCCACACCCTCACGGACTGCCTTGGCTTCCTCCCCGACATGGTCAAAATCGGTGCTGCGCCGCCATGAGAAGACATCGCTGACACCCTCGGGGGCGAACCAGAGCGCGTGTTCCAGCCCATAGGTCGCCCCGAACTGGCCGCCAGCATCCTTGAGGCGATCATAAATCGGTGAGGTCAGGAGCGGGCGCGCGGCGGTTAGCTCCTCATTCGGGTAGCGGATGGAGAATCGCCGAGAGTAGTTTTCACGAACCCGCGCATTGGTGAAGGCCATGGTGGCGTAATCACCAAAGCGGCTGATATCCATGGCCCAGACATCAAAGCCGGGGTCACCGTTGATCATCCAGTTGGCCAGCGACAGGCCAACCCCGCCGCCCTGGCTGAACCCGGCCATGACCCCGCAGGCGCACCAGAAATTTGTCATGCCGCGAACCGGGCCAACCATCGGGTTGCCATCAGGCGCAAAGGTGAACGGCCCGTTGATGATCTTGCGGATACCGGCATTTTCAAAAGCCGGGAAATGCTTGAAGCCAACCTCAAGCGAGGGCGCGATCCGGTCGATATCGGGTTCCAGCAGCTCATGGCCGAATTCCCAGGGTGTTTCTTTCTCGGACCACGGCACGCAGGCCCGCTCATAGGTCCCCATCAGCATCCCGCCGCGTTCCTGACGCAGGTAAATCTCACCGTCGAAATCAACGACATGCAGAACTTCCTTGCCTGTTTTTTCGTTGATCTCGGCGACTTCGGGCATGTCTTCGGTCAGCAGGTACATGTGTTCCATGGCCAGCACCGGCAATTCAAGCCCGACCATGCGGCCAACCTCACGCGCCCATAGCCCGCCACAATTAACGACGTGTTCGGCCTTGATCGTGCCTTTGTCGGTTTCAACGATCCAGGTTCCGTCAGGGGTCTGGAACATGCCTTCAACCTTGGTGTGGATATGCACGCTGGCACCGTTCTTGCGCGCAGCCTTGGCATAGGCATGGGTCACGCCGTAGGGGTCAAGGTGGCCCTCAATCGGGTCGTACATGCCGCCGGTGAAACATTTCGGGTCAATCAGCGGCATCAGATCAGCGGCCTCTGTGGGGGAGATCAGCTCAAGCCCTTTCATGCCGAGGTATTTGCCCTTGGCGTGAATACCCTTGAGCCAGTC
>NTKX01000021.1 GCA_002457135.1 SAR116 cluster bacterium MED-G04 | reverse complement strand
AGTAACGGCAAACCCGCCGCCCTCCCCGGTGAGGGTGCCTCCCTTGGGACCGCGCCGGTCATTTTTGGTGAGGTCGGGAGCAGCGCGCAGCATTCGTTTTTTCAGCTGCTGCATCAGGGCCCGACCATCACCCCTGTTGATTTTCTGGCCCCGATGAACCCGGTCAGTTTCTTTGGCGGGGATGACCCGCTGGTTCAGCACCAGCATCGGGCCTTGCTGGTCAATATGCTGGCCCAGGCTGATGCGCTTGCCCTTGGTGCTGTCAGTAACGGTTTCCCGGGCGGCAGGCCTTCCACCATCTTCACCTGGGATGAGACCGGCCCATTCGCCCTCGGGCGGCTGCTTGCGCTTTATGAACATATTACCGCTGTCCATGGCTGGATGCTGGGGCTGAACAGTTTTGATCAGCCGGGGGTCGAGCTTGGCAAGAAACTGGCGGGGCGCTATCAGCAATGGATTGATGGTGATGATGCGATTGACCTCACCGAAAGCAGCGCGCATTTTCTCCAGCGATTTCGGGACAGGGACTGAGCGCGGGCCATCACTGTTTCCGGTTAGAAATATTCCCCCCAGAAATATTCAGGTCGCCTCAATTCTAGAGTTTCCTTTTCCTTTTACTTTGGGCAATGTTTCAGGATTGCTTCAATGCGGAGGAAATCATGAACACTGAGGTTTTTATCACCTGTGCGGTGACAGGGTCAGGCGATTCAGTCGGCAAATCCGACAAGGTACCGGTTACCCCCAAACAAATCGCTGATGATGCCATCGCGGCGGCCAAGGCCGGGGCCGCGATTGCCCATTGCCATGTTCGTGATCCTGAAACCGGCGCCCCGGCCCGTGATGTTCACCTCTATCGTGAGGTTGTCGAGCGCATTCGTGAGGCTGATACCGACGTTGTTATCAACCTGACGGCGGGGATGGGGGGTGACCTGATCATCGGTTCCGCCGAGGAACCCCTGCCGCTTCATCCTTCGAGCGATATGGTCGGGGCATCGGTGCGAACCGAACATGTCCGTGAGCTGACCCCGGAAATCTGCACGCTGGATTGCGGGACCATGAATTTCTCCAATGGCGATTACATCATGGCCAACACGCCCTCAACCCTGCGGGCCATGGCCAGCCAGATGAAAGACGCAGGCGTTCGCCCTGAAATTGAGGTTTTTGACACCGGTCATCTGGTGCTGGCGAAACAGCTGGTCAAGGAAGGCCTGATTGAGGACCCGGTGCTGGTCCAGCTCTGCATGGGGATACCGTATGGTGCGCCTGATGATATCAACACCCTGATGGCAATGGTCAACAACATGCCCGAAGGCTGGACATGGAGCGCGTTTTCAATCGGCCGGAACCAGCTGCCCTACGCGGCCCTGGCCCCGGTTGCCGGCGGCAATGTGCGGGTCGGGCTTGAAGACAATCTCTACCTTTCGAGGGGGGAGCTGGCATCCAATGCCCAGCTGGTTGAACGCGCCGCCACCATCCTCACGGCACTGAACGCAAAAATTCTCACGCCTGAAGATGTCCGCAAAAAGCTCAAACTGACCAAGCGTTGAGGCACCAGCCATGAAAACAGTCAAAAAAGCCGCGGCGATCGGTGGAGGGCTTATCGGTGGTGGCTGGATTGCACGGATGCTGCTGGCCGGGGTGGATGTCAACGTGCATGACCCCGACCCTGAGGCCGAGCGCAAGGTCAGCACCCTGATCGTCAATGCCGAGCGCGCCATGGCCAGGCTCTGGCCCGGCCAGACAACCCAGGCCAAGGGCCAGCTGAAATTCTGCGGCAGTCTGGCCGAGGCGGTGGCCGATGCCGACCTGATCCAGGAATCCACTCCTGAACGGATTGAAATCAAGTGTGCCGTGCATCGTGAGATCGGGGAGGCAGCATCAAAGGATGCTGTCATCGGATCATCCACATCAGGGCTGTTGCCGAGCGAGTTTCAGGCGGATTCAGCGCTCGCTGACCGCATCATGGTGGCGCATCCCTATAACCCGGTTTACCTGTTGCCGGTGGTTGAGATTGTCGGCGGGGCGAAAACATCGGATGCCGCAATAGCCCGCGCCATGGAGGCCTATGCCGAAATCGGCATGAAGCCGGTTCATATCAAAAAGGAAATTGATGCCTTTGTCGGCGACCGCCTGCTGGAGGCGATGTGGCGCGAATCCCTCTGGCTCGTCAAGGATGGTGTCGCCACGGCAGAGACAATCGATGATGTCGTGCGTTATGGCCTCGGTCTGCGCTATGCCCAGATGGGCCAGTTCATGACCTATCGGCTGGGTGGCGGCGAGGCCGGGATGGAGCATTTCCTGAAACAATTCGGGCCGTCCCTGTCATGGCCATGGACCAAGCTGATGGACACGCCTGAATGGACCGATGAGCTGATCGAAACCCTGGCCGAGCAAAGCGATGCCCAGGCTGGCGGGCTCAGCATCACGGAGCTGGAACGCATCCGCGACAACAACCTTGTCGATATCCTCAAGGCACTGCATCGCAACGACTGGGGTGCAGGCAGCCTGCTCAAGAACCCGGTGGTCATGGCGGCGGATCAGAATGCCGAAAAGATGATCCCCGATGGCCCGGAAATGATCACCTTTGATGGTCTGGTTGACCCGGACTGGGCCGATTACAACGATCACATGACCGAGTTTCGCTATCTTGAAGTGTTCAGCAAATCCACCGATACCCTGCTGGACTGGATCGGTGGCGGGCCGGCCTATGCCAGGGGCGGGTCATCGTGGTACACAATCGAAACCCATATCCGCCATCTTGATGAGGTCGCCATCGGTAAGCCGATCATGGTGAAATCACGGCTGGTGCAGCATGATGAAAAGCGGCTGCATCTGTTCCATGACATGCATGGCGGTGATGATATGGGGCTGTTGGCCACGGGTGAACATATGCTGATGCATGTTGATATGGACGCTGGCCGCAGCTCACCAATGCCGGAGGCCATGAAAGCCTCGCTCGATACCATTGCAGAGCGGCAATCGGGCCTGCCGATGCCGGATTCTCGCGGGGCCTCCATCGGTATCCGCGCCAAGCCGAAATCTTAGAGGAGGGAGGCAATTATGCAGTTTGGCCTTACCGAAGAACAGCAGATGATCGTTGATACCGTGCGCGATTTTGTCGAGCGCGAGGTCTACCCCCATGAAGCCGAGGTGGAAAAGCAGGGCTTTGTGCCGAAAGAACTGGCCGATGATATCAAAAGGAAAGTCATCGACATGGGGTTCTATGCCTCCAACTTTCCTGAGGAGGTCGGGGGTGGCGGGCTGAACCATCTGGAATTTGCCCTGCTTGAACGTGAACTGGGGCGCGGTTCCATGGCGCTGACCCATTTCTTTGGCCGCCCGCAGAATATCCTGATGGCCTGTGAGGGCGACCAGAAGGAACGCTATCTGCTGCCCGCCGTGCGGGGTGAGCGGATGGATGCCCTGGCGATGACCGAACCCGATGCCGGGTCGGACGTTCGCGGCATGAAAACAACCGCCCGCAAGGATGGTGATGACTGGATCATCAACGGCACCAAGCATTTCATCTCAGGCGCGGCGCATGCCGATTTTGTCATTGTCTTTGTTGCCACGGGTGAAGACCAGACCCCGAAAGGCCCGAAAAAGCGGATCACCTGTTTTCTGGTGGATCGTGGTCATCCCGGGTTTGAAATCCTGCCGGGCTATCGGTCGGTGTCGCATCGCGGCTATGACAACATGATCCTGAAATTCGAAGATTGCCGCCTGCCCTCCAACCAGGTTCTGGGTGAGGTTGATGGCGGTTTTGAGGTGATGAACACCTGGCTCTATGCAACCCGGATTACGGTGGCGACCATGTGCGTTGGCCGCGCCCGCCGGGTTTTCGATATGGCCCTGCAATACGCTGTTGATCGCAAGCAGTTTGGCCAGCAGATCGGCAAGTTTCAGGGGGTCAGTTTCAAGCTGGCCGATATGGTCACTGAAATTGATGCCGCCGACTGGCTCACCCTTGCCTCGGCATGGAGGCTTGATGAGGGGCTGGAGGCGAACCGTGAAATTGCCTCCGCCAAACTCTATGCCAGTGAAATGCTGGCCCGGGTTACTGATGAGGCGATCGCAATCCATGGCGGCATGGGGCTGATGGATGATTACCCGCTGGAACGGTTCTGGCGCGATTCCCGGGTTGAACGCATCTGGGATGGAACATCGGAAATCCAGCGTCATATCATCAGCCGCGATATGCTGCGGCGGCTCGGGGGCTGATCCCATGAAAAACGGGCTGGATCGTCTGCTCAGGCCAAACAGCATCGCGGTTCTGGGGGGAGATTGGGCCAAGGCGGTGATCCTGTCATCGCGTGAAGTCGGGTATCAGGGTGAGATCTGGCCGGTGCATCCGCATCATGAGGACGTGGCCGGGATAAAGGCTTATCGCTCTGTTGATGATCTGCCCTCTGCCCCTGATGCGGTTTTTGTCGGCATCAATCGCAAGGCCTCAATCGGGGTGGTGCGCCAGCTTTCCGAAATGGGGGCTGGCGGTGTTGTTGCCTTTGCCTCCGGCTTTGCCGAGGTCGATGACGGCGCTGAACTGCAAGACCAGCTGGTTGAGGCGGCAGGGGCCATGCCCGTGGTGGGGCCGAACTGCTATGGGGTGATCAACTATCTGGATGCCGCGCTGTTATGGCCTGATATCCATGGCGGCAGCAGGGTTGATAAAGGCGTGGCGATCATCACCCAGTCATCCAACCTGGCGATCAACCTGACCATGGATCAGAACGGGCTGTCGATTGCCTATATCATCACCCTTGGGAATCAGGCGATGGTCACCATGGCCGATATGATCAGGGCGCTTGCCGCTGATGACCGGGTGACGGCCATCGGCCTGCATATTGAAGGCGTGCGGAACAGCCATGATTTCGCCGCCGCTATCAGTGAGGCCAGGGACAGGGGCAAGCCTGTGATCGCGATCAAGGCGGGGGCCAGTGATGCGGCCCGCAAGATGACGATGTCGCATACAGCCTCCCTTGCAGGGTCGCATCAGGTTGCATCCGCTTTCTTCGCGGCCTCAGGGGTAGGGCAGGTCAACAGTATTGAGGCGTTTCTGCAAGCGCTGGGGCTGTTGCACTGTTTCGGTGAGCTGACGGGCAAGAGCCTGATGACAATGTCGTGTTCAGGGGGTGAAGCCTCACTGATGGCGGATGCTGCCCAGCGTCACGGCATTCCCATGCCTGATTTCGATGATGCGGCGATTGCTGCGATTGCCGAGACGGTCAACCCGCTGGTGACGGTGTCTAACCCGTTCGATTACCACACGTTTGACTGGGGTGATGAGGAGAGGCTGACCGCGTCGTTCACCTGTGCGCTGGCGGCTGGCATTGATATCAATGCGCTGGTGCTGGATTTCCCGGCCGGGCATATCACCCGTGTTGAAGGCTGGCATGCCGCGATCAGGGCCATCAAGGCAGCGCGTGATGCCACCGGGGCCAGGGCCGCAGTCATAGCCTCCATGCCGGAAAACATGCCGCCTGAGGTGGCGCGTGATCTGATGCAGGACGGGATCGCCCCGCTGAGGGGGTTTGATACCGCACTGGAAGCCATCAACGCTGCCCATGCCGCCAGTGCCCATTCTGCCAGTAAAGATAAAGGGTTTCAGCCCATTGGCCTTGATCCGGTAGGGGACGAGGCAGAAACACTCACCGAGGCGGAGGCCAAAGCCATGCTCAAGGCATCGGGTGTGCCGGTGCCGGATGGCAGGGTTGCCTCCAGCCTTGATGAAGCGCTTGGATTTGCCGAAGGCCGCGTGGTGGTGATGAAAACCGTGACCGCCGCCCATAAAACCGAGCAAGGCGGCGTCAAGCTGAATATCAACGATCCAGACGCGGTGCGGGTGGCATGGCACGACCTGACCCATGGTCAGGCCTCACCCCATGTGCTTATTGAGGAAATGATCACCGATAGCGTGGCCGAGATGATCATCGGGGTTGGCCGTGATGCCACTTTTGGCCTGCATCTGGTGATCGGTGCAGGCGGTATCCAGACCGAGATATGGCGTGATACCATGACCCTGATGCTGCCCGCATCACCGGAGGATGTGTCAAAGGCTATCGGCACGCTCACCATGGCGCCCCTGCTGAAGGGGTTTCGGGGTATGCCGCCCGGGGATGAAGCCGCGCTCATGGAATGCATCGGGAATATCGCCGGTTTTGCCCTGGCGCATGAAAAGACGCTGCTTGAGCTTGATATAAATCCGCTGCTGGTCCGCCCCGGCGGGGTGGTTGCGGTTGATGCGCTGATCCGCTGCGCTAAATAACAGAAAGGAGAAGGAATAATGCCTGATTTCGTGAAAACACGGCGCGATGGTGCTGTATTTGAGGTTGAACTCGATCGGCCCAAGGCCAACGCCATTGATCTTGTCACCAGCCGGGAGATGGGTGAGGTTTTCCGTTCATTCCGCGATGATGCGGAGGCTCGGGTCGCGCTCGTCACCACCGCCGGGGACAAGTTTTTCTGCGCCGGATGGGACCTCAAGGCGGCAGCCGATGGTGACCCGGTGGATGGTGATTACGGTGTTGGCGGTTTTGGCGGCTTGCAGGAATTGCGCGGCCTCAACAAACCGGTGATCGCTGCTGTGAACGGCATGGCGGTTGGTGGCGGGTTTGAACTGGCGCTGTCCTGTGACATCATCTATTGCAGCGAGGGCAGCCGTTTTGCCCTGCCTGAAATCAACGCCGGAACGCTGGCGGATGCGGCAACGATCAAACTGCCGAAACGGATCCCGCATCATGTGGCCATGGAAATGCTGTTCACCGGACGCTGGATGGAGGCTGATGAGGCCCTGCATCACGGGCTGGTCAACGCGGTCCTGCCTGCGGATCAGCTGATGGATCACGCCCGCGGCATTGCCCGCCAGCTGGCGGATGGCCCGCCGCTGGTCTTTGCCGCCATCAAGGAAGTCGTCCGTGAAGCCGAAGACAAGGCGTTTCAGGATGTCATGAACCGCATCACCAAACGCCAGCTCGAAACGGTCGATATTCTTTATGACAGTGACGATAATCTTGAGGGGGCGAGGGCCTTTTCCGAAAAACGCTCCCCGGTCTGGAAGGGGAAATAGATTTAACCCAAATGAGGATTACAACGATGAAAACCAATGCCTTGCACCATGTTCTGAAAACATTATTCCTGACCCTCACACTGGCTGTGGGCCTGAGTGTTTCAATGGGGATTGCAACACCTGGCCTGTCGTACGCCGCGGGTGGCGGTGGCGGGGAGAGCTATGGCTCCCCCAAGGAGACATCGTATTGGGTCAAAAAGGCCAATACCGCCATCAGCAAGGAAGATTTCAAGAAAGCCTATTCCATCCTCGGCACCGGGGTGAAGAAAGAACCCGACAACGCTGATATCCACAATCTGCTGGGGTTCAGCTCCCGCAAGATGGGGCTTTATGAGGAGAGCGAGAAGCATTACCGCAAGGCACTGTCGCTCGACCCTGACCACAAGGGCGCGCTGGAATACATGGGGGAGCTTTTCCTCACCCTCAACCGGCCTGATGAGGCCAGGGCATTGCTGGAACGACTGGGCAAGGTCTGCTGGCTGGGGTGCGATGAAAAGGATGAATTGAAGGAAGCCATCGCCAAATGGGAGCAAAACCAGAACTGATCATCTGTATCAGTTAACCCTGCCGCGCTGGCGCAATTCTTCCATCTTCAGGCGGGCTTCGGCGGAGAGCGGGTTGCCCGCTTGATCAGGGTCAGCACCACCTGCCGGTGATGGCGAACCCCCGTCAAAGATAGCCGGTTCGATAGCAACCTCCGGCGATGCCGCCTCAGGTTCAGCCGCCGCTGGTTCAGGCTGTTCCATCAAAATAGCCTCATCAAGGGTAGGGCCGGGGTCTGCCGGGATGGTATCTGCAATGCTGATGGCGGAGGCATCATCACTCACCGCCGCCACCAGCCCGGGGCGATTATCCGCAACAGGGTAGAGCGGCAGGTGGGAAGGCGGCAGTTTTGCCAGTGTTTTCATCAACCCCCTTGGCACGGAACCTGATGCCGGGGCGGGTTTGTCCGGGGCAGGCTGTTTTCTTGCCCCTGATGGTTTCCCGCCTGATTTACGGGGATGCCGCTTTTTCATCTTCAGGATCATGAGCAGGGTTGCCAGCACCAGCAATCCCGCCGTCAGCACGACCAACGGGACACCATAAAACCGCGTCATCAGGTCAGCGATGATTTGCATCAGTCTTTATTCTCCTGATTGAAACGGTCAATAAACTCGACCACCAGCTTGTGCTGCCATTCATGGGCTTCCTGTTCCCATGGCCTGAGCGCATAGGGGATGGCATCAATCCGGCCGATCGGAACACCCAGCCAGCGGGCGCTGAATTTTTCAGGCTTGCCGGGTTTGGGGCGGCGGCCGGTGAGGCTGTATCGGCCTGAGGCAAGCTGGGCGACATGGACCCATTCATGGCTCAATTTGATGATCGTATCGAGGGGGTCATTCTGGCGTTGCAGGGTGAAATCATAGAGGGTCGGGGGCATGATCTGGCCGCGCTGTTTGCGGGACAGCACCTCGGCGCGTTGCAGGCCCATCAGACCCAGGCCCATCAGACCGGTGCTGCCCGTTGCGGCATCCGGTGCGATGATCCTGACGGTGACATTGACCAGGGGGCGCAATGCCGGGGCAATCAGCCGATCATGCAGATACCGGCTCATGGCCTCGGTCAATTCAGCCAGGGCCTGTTCAATATTATGGGTTTCAAAATGCAGCATGAGGGGCAGGGCAATACACTGACAACATTTTGGAATTATTGCTAATTTCAGCCCCGGCATCAAGCTACCCTAAGGTCGCTCCCCGCTTGGAACCCATGGATAATCACAATGGATAGCGTTAAGGGATTATTCTTTCGGGGCGGCCTTGCCCAGGGCGCGAAAAGGCAGCGTGACGCAGCCATGCCGGGCCGAAAAGGATTTGACGGGGATGAAACTGTCCTGCCCGTCAATCGCGGTATCATCGCTCTTGCCTTCCAGCCAGTCGGTAATCTCATCCTGAAACCTTGCGGTATCGCTCAGCCGCTGGCCCGCCATGGTGGTCAGCATCAGGCCGGTTGCAGCCTCACACAATGCGCATCCTTCTACCTTGGCGCCCATCGCGTTGATGCGGCCGTCATCATCGGTGTTGAGGTCAACCGTCACCCTGTCACCACAGGTGGGGTTGCGGGCTGATGCTGTGTGCATCGGCTCATCAAGCCGTTTGCTGGCGCGGGCTTCCCGGGCCAGGGCGAGGATCTGTTTCTGGTAGAGAGCGGCGGCATCCATGCTGTCAGGGGGTGTCCAAAAGAGCGTTAATTCTATCGTAATAAATCAATAGTATGTTAAAACTATAGAATATATGGCTTGTCAATCCATTGAAGCAATCTCAGTGGAATAGAGGCCTTTTCAGGTAAAGAGAGACAGAATATGGCTATTTCATCATCAGCAACACGCATTCTCGCCACCCTCGGGCCAGCCACCAGCAGCCCTGAGATGATCCGCGAGCTGGTGGAGGCCGGGGCCAATGCTTTCCGGCTCAATTTCAGCCATGGGGTCAAGGAAGATCACGCCGAACGCTATAACACCATCCGGGCGGTAGCCGAGGAAACCGGAAAGCCGATTACGGTTCTGGCCGACTTGCAGGGGCCAAAGCTGCGCATCGGCACGGTTGATGAAGATGTGGTGCTGGAAAAGGGTGATCGATTTATCTTTGATCAGACAGGCGAGCAGGGAAACAGATCGAGGGTAACGCTGCCGCATCCCGAGATTTTTGATGCGATCCTGCCGGGGCATCGGATGATGGTCAATGACGGCAAGCTGCAATTCATCGTTCGCACTGTCGACACCGGCATCATTGAAACCGAGGTGCTGGTTGGCGGCAAGCTGACGGATCGCAAGGGCGTTAACGTGCCGGATGTCAGCCTGGATATTTCCCCCCTCACGGAAAAGGATCGGGCTGATCTGGATTTTGCCCTGTCCCTCGGGGTTGACTGGGTCGCGCTTTCCTTTGTTCAGCGCGTCAGTGATATCATTGAGGCCCGGAGCATCATCAAGGATCGCGCCGCCATCATGGTGAAGATTGAAAAACCGCAGGCGCTCGAAATCCTTGAAGACCTGATTATCGCCACCGACGGGGTCATGATTGCGAGGGGTGATCTGGGGGTTGAGCTGCCGCCCGAACGCATCCCCGGTGCGCAGAAGGATATCACCCGCATCTGCCGCAAGGTTGGCAAGCCTGTGGTGGTCGCAACCCAGATGCTTGAAAGCATGATCGATAACCCGATGCCGACACGGGCCGAGGCATCAGACGTTGCCACCGCCGTGATGGACGGGGTTGATTGCGTCATGCTGTCGGCGGAAACTGCATCAGGGTCATTCCCGGTTGAGAGCGTGTCGATCATGCACCGCATCCTGCGGGAAACCGAAGAACGTGAAGGCTATTTTGACAGTCTCCAGATGATCTGGCAGGAAAGCCACACGACCTATCACGCGGTGGCCGAAAGCGCGACCAGCCTGGCCCGCCATATCAACGCCGCCGCCGTTGTTGCGTTCTCTGCCTCTGGCACCACCGCGGTGCGGCTGTCACGCGAACGGCCATCGCTGCCGATTGTCATGATGACCCCGAAACAGGCGATCCGCCAGCGCATGAATTTCCTCTGGGGGATGAATTCCATCCTGACCGACCAGTTTGACAGTTTCGATGAAGCGCTTGATGGCATCAGCCGCCTGATGCTGGAAAATAAAATGGGCCAGCCGGGTGATCAGGTGATCGTGGTGGCGGGGACCCCGTTTGGTGTTTCAGGAACAACCAACACGATCCGGGTGCTTAACCTGCATAAGCCCCGGTAAACGCCGCCAGCGCATCCACCAGACTGTCAATAGCGGCATCATCCAGATCAAGATGGGTTACCAGCCTCAACTCACGATCAGGGTTGATGGCAACGCCGCGATCAGCCAGAAACACCTCCAGGTCATCCAGCGCAATACCATCATCAAACCGGGCGAAGACCATGTTGGTGTGAACCCGGGCTGTATCAACGCTGATCCCGTTGAGCGCATTCAGCCTTGTGGCCAGCGTGGCGGCACGGCGATGATCCTCATCAAGGCGGTCGATATGGTGGTCAAGGGCGTGGATCGCCGCTGCGGCCAGGACCCCGGCCTGACGCAAACCGCCCCCCAGCATCTTGCGGATACGGCCGGCCCGGTTGATGGTTTCGGCATCACCCACCAGGACCGAGCCTACCGGTGCGCCAAGCCCCTTTGACAGGCAAAGCGAAACGCTGTCGCATCCTTCAACAAAGCGGGCCGGGTCTGACCCTGTTGCAACCACCGCATTCATCAGCCTGGCCCCGTCGCAATGCAGTTTCAGCCCGCAATCACGCGCCACCGCCGCCATGCTGTCCATATAAGCAAGCGGCTGGACCATGCCATCCTTGGTGTTCTCAATCGAAAGCAGGCGGGTCTGCGGCTTGTGCCAGTCATCGGGTTTGATGGCATCGCGGATTGTTTTCTCATCCAGCCCGCCAGCATCATTGACGGGCAGGGGGTGGCAGGCAACGCTGCCGAGCACGGCTGTCCCCATCGCCTCCCAAACATTGATGTGATAATCCTGCCCGACCAGGCATTCCTCACCACGATTGCAATGGGCCATGACCGCCGCCAGATTGGACTGGGTGCCGCTGGGCATGAACAGGGCCGCTTCCTTGCCGAGTAATTGCGCCGCCTTTTGCTGGAGCGCGTTAACCGAGGGATCATCCCCGTAAACATCATCGCCAACCTCAGCATCAAGCATCGCCTGACGCATGGCCGGGGTTGGCCGGGTAACAGTATCACTGCGAAAATCAGCCGTGATCGCGTTGGCTTTCACTTGTGAAGAATACATGCACAGAATGTCCTAGATCGGGGCGGTTGTCCTAAATGGCGATGGCGGCAACGATATGAATCCGATCCTGATTACCGCCGTTAAGGCCGGTATGATAACCCCGCGTGTCGGTAAAATAAACCGATCCGTCGGCGGGCAGGTGAGTGCAGTGATTGTTGACCACAAAGAGCGACCCCGGATTGCTGATAATCGGGATATGGATCCGGGGTTCAGGGTCACGGTGCCATGAATTGCAGTTATAGGGAACCTTGCCCAGAACGCGCATCCGGCCAAGGGTAAATCGCTGTTTCAGCGCGTTGAACACATCCTCAAAAGCCGTGCCTGAAAAAATCGGGTTGAGCTCGGTATACGCCGCCTCATCCACAATGTCTTCGACGGCGACTTCCTCATAACGGTCATCAAGGCGGGCATAGTATCGGCCCGAAAGATCGGTTTCGGTCAACCCGTCTGCCCCCGGCCGCTGGTTGACGGGCAGAACCTTGAAAACATCCCCGTGAAAGGCTGTTTTTGCCAGCACCGCGTCAAGGTCGGCCTTGAGCCGGTTGAGGTCTACCTTCATTTCCAGCCTGGCAATGCCCGGTCCGGGAACGAATCCCGCCACGGTTTCGGTATCGGGCATGGTGTCGAGCCATGCGCTGATCTGTTGCCGGTCCTGTTCGATGGTATCTGGAGATGTATCGGGGATGGTGTGTGGGGCGCTGTTCATGGCGTTTGTCCTTCTTCAGACAAAGGTTGTTACAACAACTATGAAGCCATCCTCTCAAGCGTTGCAAGCAAAAAAATGCGCCCATTATGAGCGCATTATCATTGGTTTAGCCGCTATGGGCCCCCGCTATTATCGGGGGCTTATTCCTCAACGCTGGCCTTGACGATCTGATCGGGTTCGGCGGGCGGCTGACCGGCGTTGATTGAATCCACCACATCCATGCCGTCCTCAACCTGACCCCAGACCGTGTACTGGCCGGTGAGGTGGCCGCAGCCGTCATAGCAGATGAAAAACTGGCTGTCGCCGCTGTCCGGGTTCATGGAACGCGCCATGCCGACAGTGCCATTGCGGTAGGCGTAATCCGAAAACTCGGCTTTGAGTTTTTTGCCGGAACCGCCCATGCCGGTGCCGGTTGGGTCACCGGTCTGAGCCATGAACCCCTCAATAACGCGGTGAAAGATCACGCCGTTATAGAAACCATCCTGGGCCAGTTCCTTGATGCGGGCAACGTGGTTCGGGGCGAGGGTTTCAAGAAACGCGATTTTGATCACGCCCTTGGTTGTTTCAAGCACCAGGGTGCCTGCATTGGCTGAAGTGGTCATGATAAAAAACGATACTCCGATCAGTGAAAATAAAAACCGTTTCATGCTCTGTCTCTATCCCGGGTAAAAAGCGCAAGAACCCGTCATGCCAAGCCTTTGGCCTGTCGTCAACATATCTGTTTGGATCAGGCGATAAGGCCGGGGAATGTCCGGATCATGCCGTGGTAGATCATATCCATGCTGACCCAGAGGATAACCACCACACCAATCCAGCCGATAATTCTGTATTTCTTCAGCATTTCAGCGATCAGGTTGGCGGCAAAGATCATCATGGCAATCGAAAGGGCCAGACCGAAGACGATCACAAAGGGGGAATCCTTGCCCGCCGCCGCCACCGCCAGCACATTATCAAGCGACAGCGAGATATCGGAAATCACGATCAGCCATGCGGCTTGCAGGAGGGTCCGGGGCTTGCTGGCCTGTTCCGTATCATCATGGCCGTTGCCCATTTCGCGCAACTCCTGAACCAGTTTCCATGTGATGTAGAGCAGCAGCGCCCCGCCAACAATCTGAAGCCATGGCAACTCAAGCAGCCAAACCACCATCAGGGCAAAGATGATCCGCAAGACCACCGCCGCGCCAATACCGATGGCAATCGCCTTTTTGCGCTGCGCTGTCGGCAGTCCGGCCGCGGCAATCCCGATAACGATAGCGTTGTCGGCAGAAAAGATAAGATCAATAACGATAACCTGAATAAACGCCAGAAAATCAAAATTTTCTGGGTTTAGTAGCGAATCAATCATCGGGCATCTCCTTGACGATAGTGGACTTATTCCAGAGATGAATGCCCGTGGCAACTGCAATCATCAGCAGGGCGGAAAAATCGAATGAAATTTCTTGCATCGATTTCAAAAGCGTGAAAATAATGATTATAATTTCATCGCTAAAAAGGCGATCTCGTCATCATCGGGGGGTTGATGTCGTATAACGCAGCCATTATCGACAATAGTGTTGCCACCGCAGCAACGCGCAGGGGTGACCGGTCATCAGGTCAGGTCGGGCATGATATCCGTGCCTTGCGTCAGGGCCGCGGGTGGACGCTGGCCGAACTGGCCGGTGAGATCAACCGGTCGGTGGGGTGGCTTAGCCAGGTGGAACGCGGCGCATCAGAGCCGAACCTGAGTGATATTCGCCAGATAGCCGCGCTGTTCAACCTGCCGGTCAGTTTCTTTTTTTCACATTCACCGCCCTCGCCTGAGGCTGATTACGTTGTCCGGGCCGGGGACAGGCGCAGCATGTCGGATGATGCAACCGGCCTCAACGAAGAATTGCTGTCGCCTGATCTGGGCGGTTCCTTTGAAATGGTACGGTCGATTTTCGCGCCGGGCAGCAAGGTTGCGGCCCCGGTCAAACGCGAAACCGAGGAAGCAGGGTATGTGGTGTCAGGCAGCCTGACCCTCACCCTTGATGATCATGTGTTTACGCTCAACCCGGGTGACAGCTTCCGCTTCGCCGGTGAAACCATGATCTGGGAAAACAGGGGCGACAAGGACGCGGTGGTGATCTGGATTATCGCCCCGCCTGTTTATTGAGACTGCTTTCCCTGATGGAAAGCGGGCTGGAGTGAATGAACCTTATGATTGATGACGAGGGTATGATGACTGAACAACCGAACAATACGGCAACCGCAGAACAGGTAAGCGCAGAACAGGTAAGCAAGGCAACCGGCACCCTGCCGAAAACCGCCCGTGTGGTGGTCATCGGGGGAGGGTCCGTCGGGGCATCGGTTCTCTACCATCTGGCCAAGATGGGATGGACCGACTGCCTGCTGCTTGAAAAGAATGAGCTGACCTCGGGGTCAACCTGGCATGCGGCGGGGAACTGCCCCAACTATGTCGGGTCATGGACCATGATGAAAATCCAGTCCTATTCGACCGAGCTGTACCGCCGCCTTGGTGATGAAGTCGACTACCCCATGAACTATCACGTCACCGGGGCGATCCGCCTGGCCCATAGTCGCCAGCGCATGGAGGAATTCCGCCATGTTCAGGCCATGGGCAGGCAGATGGGCATCGATTTTGAGGAAATGTCCAACGCGGATATGAAGGATATCTACCCGTTCCTTGAAACCCATGACCTGCATGGTGGCCAGTGGGACCCGCTGGATGGTGATATCGACCCCGCGCAGCTGACCCAGGCCCTGGCCAAGGGGGCGCGTGACATGGGCGCACAGATCATCCGTTTCTGCCCGGTGACCGGGGTTGACCGCATCGGTGATGAATGGGAAGTCCATACCCCGATTGGATCGGTGCGGGCGGAATACGTTGTCAACGCCGCCGGGTACCGTGCTGATGAGGTTGGCAAGATGTTTGGCCGGGATGTGCCTTGCGTATCGCTGGCCCACCAGTATCTGGTATCGGAAAGCATCCCCGAGCTGACAGCACTGGAAAAGAAACTGCCGCTGCTGCGTGACCCTGACAGCTCCTATTATCTGCGTCAGGAAAAAGACGGCCTGCTGCTCGGCCCCTATGAGAAAAACTGCCGCGCCCACTGGATCAGCGATGATGACCCGAGGCCGGATGATTTCTCTTTCCAGCTCTGGAATGAGGACCTCGAACGCCTTGAATGGTATATTGAGGATGCTTGCAGCCGTGTGCCTCTGCTCGGGACCGCCGGGATCACCAGGGTCGTCAATGGCCCGATCCCCTATGCGCCTGACGGGCTGCCGCTGATCGGCCCGATGCCGGGTGTGCCGAACGCCTTTGAATGCTGCGTCTTTACCTTCGGGATCGTTCAGGCCGGTGGTGCGGGTAAGCTGATGGCCGAGATCATCATTGAGGGCGAACCCGAAACCGACAGCTGGGCCGTTGACCCCCGCCGGTTCACCGATCACGTTGACAGGGATTATTCCATCGCCAAGGCGATTGAAACCTACAGCCATGAATACGCCATGCATTTCCCGCAGATCCAGTGGGATGCCGGGCGGCCGGCCAAGACCTCCGCGCTCTATTCAACGCTCAAGGAAAAGGGCGCGGCTTTCGGTTCCTACGGCGGCTGGGAACGGGCGGACTGGTTCCCGCGTGATGGCGAGACTGGACATCAGGCTGACAGCTATGATCGCCAGCCCTGGTTTGATGCCGTGGCCGCCGAATGCCACCATGTCGCCGAGCATGTCGGCGTGCTGGACCTGAGCGGATTTTCCCGGTTCGAACTGAAAGGCAAGGGCGCGCGCGCCTGGCTGGATGGCATGGTCACCGGTCGGATTCCGAAACCGGGCCGCATCGGGCTGATCTATTTTGCCTCGGAAAAAGGCAAGGTGCTGACGGAAATGACCGCCACCTGCTTTGATGATGACCATTTCTGGCTGATCACCGGGGCCGGGGCCTATTGGCACGACCGTGACTGGCTGGTTCAGCATCTGCCCGAGGATGGCAGCATCACCATCACCGACAAGACCCGTGATCTTGGCACCCTTCTGGTCACCGGGCCGAAAGCCCCGGCGCTCATGGCCGAGATTTCAGGCAGTGCCATGGATCAGGCTTCCTTCCCGTGGCTGACGCATCAGGCGATCAAAATCGGTGATGCCGATGCCACCGCTATCCGCGTGTCCTTTGCGGGCGAGGCCGGATGGGAAATCCACCTCGCCATGGATCAGATGGTGACAGCGTGGGATGCGCTCTGGGATACGGGTGATGATCATGATCTCGGCTGTTTCGGGATGCTGGCGCTCGATTCCATGCGGCTTGAGAAAGGCTACCGGTCATGGAAGGCTGACCTAACCTCTGACTACACCATGCTGGAAAGCGGGCTGGGACGCTGGGTCAACACCGCCAAGAACTGTGATTTCATTGGCCGTGATGCCATCAGGGCTGAACAGGAACGCGGGGTCAGCAAGCGGTTTGTGGCCCTGACCGTGGATGATCCATCGGATGGTGAGCCGTTCGGTGAGGCTGTCTACCTGTCATCGGTGCGCATCAATGATGTCGAAGCCGGTCTGGTGGTATCGGCGGGTTACGGGCATCGTGTCGGCAAATCGATTGCCTATGCCGTGGTTGATGAGGATGCCATGGCCGATGGCGGCACTATCGCCGTGACGGTGCTGGGGCGTGACCGCAAGGCCACCACGGTTGAAGGCGGCGTTCTCTATGATGCTGAAAACGCGAGACTGAGAGGCTGAACATGGCGCAACAATCCCCCTCCCAGGAAGCCCCCTCCCAGGAAACCCCCTCCCAGCAGTTGCCGACACAGGCCAGGGCCGTGATTATCGGCGGCGGTGTGGTGGGCTGTTCGGTGGCCTATCACCTGACGAAACTGGGCTGGACCGATGTTGTTCTGCTGGAACGCAAGCAGCTGACCTGCGGGACAACATGGCATGCGGCGGGGCTGATCGCCCAGCTCCGCGCCACCCAGAACATGACCCGTCTGGCCAAGTATTCCCAGGAACTCTATTTCAGTCTTGAGGATGAAACCGGGGTTGCCACCGGGATCAAGCGAAACGGTTCCATCACCGTCGCCCTGACCGATGAGCGGATGGAAGAGCTGCGCCGCAGTGCCGCTATGGCACGGGCTTTCGGGGTCGAGATTGATGAGATCAGCACCGATGAGATCAGCCGGCATTACCCCGGGCTGAATGTCGAGGATGCCATCGGCGGTGTCTGGCTGCCAAAGGATGGCCAGGCTGATCCCGTCAATATCACCCAGGCCCTCGCCAAGGGGGCGCGGATGCGCGGGGCCAGGATCATTCAGGGTGTCAAGGTCACGGGTATCCTGCAGGAAGGCGGCAAGGCCGTGGGTGTCGAAACCGAGGACGGCGTGATCCGGTCCGAATTTGTCGTCAACTGCGGCGGCATGTGGGCGCGGGATATCGGTGCCATGGCCGGGGTTTCGGTCCCGCTCCATGCCTGCGAGCATTTCTACATTGTCACCGAGGGCATTGACGGGCTGAAATCGAACCTGCCGGTCCTGCGGGTGCCGGATGAATGCGCCTATTACAAGGAAGACGCGGGCAAGATCATGCTGGGGGCGTTCGAACCCAATTCCAAACCCTGGGGCATGAACGGTATCCCCGAGGATTTCGAATTTGACAGCCTGCCGGAAGATTTCGATCATTTCGAACCGATTCTCGAAAAAGCCGTGGATCGCCTGCCTGTCCTTGCCAGTGCCGGGATCCAGACCTTTTTCAACGGGCCGGAGAGCTTCACCCCCGATGATCGCTATATCCTCGGTGAAGCGCCCGAGCTGAAGAATTTCTATGTTGCGGCGGGGTTCAATTCGGTCGGGATACAATCGGCTGGCGGTGCCGGCATGGTGCTGGCCGAATGGATGGACAAGGGCAATGCGCCGATGGACCTGTGGGATGTTGATATCCGCCGCATGCAGCCCTACCAGACCAACCGCAACTATCTGCATGACCGGGTCAGTGAAACCCTGGGCCTGCTTTACGCGGATCATTTTCCCTATCGCCAGTTTGAAACCGGGCGCAATATCCGGCGGTCGCCGATCCACCACCGGCTGGAGCAGGCCGGGGCCTGTTTTGGTGAGGTCAACGGCTGGGAACGCGCCAACTGGTTCCTGCCCGAGGCCAGCCGCAAGGCGGGTGAGACAGCGCAATACCGCTATAGCTGGAGACGCCAGAACTGGTTTGATTACAACGCCGCCGAACATAAGGCCGTGCGGGAGAAGGTCGGGCTGTTTGACCTGTCCAGCTTTGGCAAGATCATGGTCATGGGCGCGGATGCCGAAGGCGTGTTGCAACGCATTGCCTGCAATGATGTTGCGGTCGAACCGGGGCGCATTGTCTATACCCAGTTCCTGAATGAGCTGGGCGGGATTGAGGCTGATGTAACGATCACCCGCCTCGACAGTGACCGGTTTATTGTCGTCACCCCTGCCGCCACAATCCGGCGGGATGTGAACTGGATCAACCGCCATATCCCTGACGGGGCGCATTGCATGGCGATGGATATCACCGCCATGGAAAGCGTCATGGTGGTGATGGGTCCCGAAGCGCGTGATTTCCTCCAGCCGCTGATCCCGCAGAGCCTCGATAGCGCTGATTTCCCGTTCGGGACGATGCAGGAGGTTGAGATCGGCTATGCCAGGGCGAGGGCGCACCGCGTCTCCTATGTTGGTGAGCTGGGGTGGGAGCTGTATGTCCCGGCCGATATGGCGGTGCATGTCTATGATACGCTGATGCAACGTTCGGCCGATCATCCGCTGATGCATTGCGGGCTGCATACCCTCGACAGTTGCCGCATCGAAAAGGCCTTCCGCCATTTTGGGCATGATATCTCCAGCGAGGATCATATCATTGATGCCGGGCTTGGTTTCGCCGCCCGCATCGGCAAGCAATCGGGCCGGTTCGGTGATTTCATCGGGCGTGACAGTGTCCTCCGCCGCAAGGAAGAGGGTGTCAAGGCACGCATGTTCCAGTTCAGGCTGAATGACCCCCAGCCGCTGCTCTATCATAATGAGGCCGTGATGCGGGATGGTGAAATCGTCGGTCATCTGACCTCGGGGAATTATGGCCATCACCTCGGTGGTGCCATTGGCATGGGGTATATCCCCTGCCGTGATGGTGAGACAGCCCAGGACCAGATCGCCTCACGCTATCAGGTGGATGTGGCCGGGCAAATCGTTGATGCCGAGATCAGCATCAAACCCATGTACGACCCTGCATCTGTAAGAATGAAGGCTTAATGATCGCAATCAACCCTGATGGATGAGGCCAACGCCATGATTGAAAAAACCCCGATCCCCCGTTCCCGCCGTGCCGGTGGCCGGATGGCCAGAAAATCGCTCCGCGCCGCCCCGCTGGCTGATGAATTGCGCCCGGTCAGGGCCGGGCTGGAAGGCGGCCGATACAAACCCCTTGATGAAGCCGGGCTTAACGCCGTGGTCGAAACGGTGTTTCAGATCCTTGAGGAAATCGGTCTGTCGCAAGCCCCTGAAAGCGGGATCGCCTACATGACGGCGGCGGGCGCAATTGCCGGTGATGATGGCCGGGTCCGGTTCCCCCGTGCGCTGGTGGAGGATACCATCGCCAACGCAGCGCGGACGATCACCCTCCATGGCCAGGATCCGAAATACGACCTCAACCTGTCCGGCACGAAAGTGCATTGCGGGACAGCCGGGGCCGCCGTGCATCTGGTTGATGTTGCGGGCAAGGCGTATCGGGAAAGCTACCTGAAGGATATCTATGATGCCGCCCGCATCGTTGAGAATATGGACAATATCCATTTTTTCCAGCGCCCCATGGTGGCAAGGGATGTTGAAGACCCGCTCGATCTGGATATCAACACGCTCTACGCCTGTGTTGCCGGGACCCGCAAGCATGTCGGGGTCAGCTTCACCGAGGGGGAGTTTGTTCCCGAGGCCCTGTCGATGCTGCACAAGATCGCTGGCAGTGAAGAGGCGTTCAGGGCGCGGCCGTTTGTTTCCAATTCCAACTGTTTCGTGGTGCCGCCCTTGCGCTTTGCCACGGAAAGCTGTCTGGTGATGGAAGAGGTGGTCAAGGGCGGTATGCCGGTGCTGCTGCTATCGGCAGGTCAGGCCGGGGCAACCGCGCCCGCCAGCATCGCCGGTGCCGTGGCCCAGGCTGTGTCCGAGGTTCTGGCCGGGCTGGTCTATGTCAACGCCATGGTGCCGGGGCATCCGGCCATCTGCGGGACCTGGCCCTTTGTTTCTGATTTGCGGACAGGGGCGATGTCAGGCGGGTCGGGTGAACAGGCGCTCCTGACAGCGGCCTGCGCCCAGGTGATCAACAGTTTCGGCCTGCCATCAGGGTCAGCCGCCGGGATGGCTGATGCCAAGATGCCCGATGCCCAGTCCGGCTATGAGAAAGGCAGCACCGTTGCCATGGCCGGTCTGTCCGGGCTGAACATGGTTTACGAAAGCGTCGGGATGCATGCATCCCTGCTTGGTTTCTGCATGGAAAGCCTGATCATTGATAACGATATGCTCGGCCAGGTCATGCGCTGTGTGCGCGGGATCGAGGTCAATGAAACCACGCTCAGTGTCCAGACGATGAAGGATGTCTGCATTGACGGGCCTGGCCATTACCTTGGCCATACTGCCACCATCAGCGTCATGCAGACAGAATACGTCTATCCGGATGTGGCGGACCGGTCATCACCCAAGGAATGGGAAGAACTGGGCAAGCCGGTGCTGCTGGATAAGGCCACCGCACGCAAGGAAGCGATCCTTTCCAGTTTCAAGCCTGATCACATTTCCGCTGAGGTGGATGCCGCTGTCAGGAGCAATCATAAAATCCTGCTGGAAACCTGATCAAAACCTAGTGCCGCCCGCCGCCATGTTGACCGAACAGAACCCGCCATGGTCGGCGAACTTGGGTGTGCCGAACTGCTGGGCCCACCAGCCGGTCAGGGCCTGGGACTGATCACAGCCTGTGAAAAAAGCCAGCTTTTTGGGGTCAGTGGCACGAACTGGGCCGAGCCAGCCGGTGGCCATCTCCAGCGCTTTATCCCATAAAATTTCAATAAACTCGCCCGAACCCCTCGGCCCCACCCGTTTGAGCGGGGCGCGGAGGCGGGTCGGGGACAGATGCTGCATGATCACCGCCGATCCCTTGGCGCAGAGAACGCCTCGATTGACCGGATGATCACGTTTCCCCCAATATAACGGATCTCACCATCCTTGATGTGAACATTGATCCCGCATCGGCAGGCGCACATATAGCAGGTCGTCTGGGCTACGCTATCGGCGGTGGGGATGGATGTCTTGATCTCGGGCTGCTTGCTCATGATGCGCCCTTACCGGAAAGCAGGGCAGCCATGGCGATGGAGGCCATGCGGGCTTCATGATGGTCAGCGCGGCTTGTCAGGATAATCGGAACATTGCCGCCGATGACAACACCCGCCGCGCAGGCGCCGTTGAACCAGACCAGCGATTTGAACAGAATATTGCCTGCGGTGATTTCAGGCACCAGCAATGCATCGGCCTGCCCCGCCACGGGGTTGCCCTTCAGCTCCTTGACGGTGACTGCCTCAGGCGCAACTGCCAGATCAAAGGAAAGCGGGCCAGTGACCACAGCATTGTGGACATTGTCCTGCGCCCAGGCCGAAAGCTCCCTTGCCTCCATCGATGACGGGATTGAGGCTATCGGTGTTTCGGTGGCCGAAAGAATGGCGATCCGTGGCCGTTCAATGCCGAGCGCAATCGCGGTATCGGCAAGGGTGATCAGGGCCTGCTCACGGGTCTTGCGATCAGGCGCAACATTGACTGCCGCATCACTGATCAGCAGGGGGCTGCCGCCACCCCGGGGATACATGGCAAAGACATGGACCATGCGCTTGTCACCGCGAATACCGGCATCACGCTTGACGATACCGCCCATGAAAACATCGGAATGCAGGTGACCTTTCATGAGGGCATCAACAGCACCGCTGCGGGCCAGCGCAACCGTTGCCTCAATCGCGGCCTCTTCGCCGCTGGTGTTGTGAATGGTGATCCCGTCCAGGTCCCAGCCGATCTGTTCAGCCTCCCGCCGGATGCCCTCTTCCTCACCGATCAGCACCGGGTTGGCGATGCCATCTTTCCAGGCCTGATGCGCTGTCTGCATCGGCAGGGGGGCCGAGGCCCGGGCAATGGCAAGCCGCATCGGGCGGGTCCGCGCCAGTCGCGCCCGGTCGATCAGCCCTTGCGGGCATTGAGGTGGATTGGTGCTGATAAATCCGGTCATGGGCGATTACCCCAATTCATGTTGTCTATTGGAATCAACACCATCATGCCCAAAGGAGCCGACAATCCAATAGTGCCAGAATTTATCATTCATGGGGCCAGGGAGGCGTTACGGGCTGAGTGAACTCACGGATTTGAGCAATGCCTTGAAGCCTGGCCTGATGCTGTCTTCATTAATTGATGAATAGGCGAGCCGAAAATAATTTTGGGGGGGATGCGCTGCGGCAAAGAAAGGCTGTCCGGGTTCGATCAGCACCCCCTTGGTGGCGGCATGATCAGCCAGCTTGTCGCTGTCCAGCCATTCCGGCCCCCTGATCCAGAAACTGGTGCCGCCGAAATGCGACCCGGTTTCCTCCAGAAGCGTTTCACCGGCTAGGGCCTCTTTTAGGACCTGACGGCGGCTTTCAAAATGGCGGCGAAGACGACGGATCTGGGCATCATAATGGCCAAGCGCCATGAAATAGGCGGCGGTGCGTTGAGTCTGGCCTGGCGGGTGGCGCAGCATCAGGTGACGCAATTTGCGGACTTCACTGATCAGCTCCTCCGATGCCACCATGTAGCCAAGCCGCAAACCGGGGAACAGTGATTTCGAAAAACTGCCAACATAGATGACATGGCCTGAGCTATCCATGGATTTCAGCGCCGGTGACGGGGCCTCCAGAAAGTTCATCTCAAACTCGTAGTCATCCTCGATGATCAGGACATCATGTTCAATCGCCAGCTCAAGCAGCCGCTTGCGGCGTTCCAGGCTGAGCGTGGCGGTGGTCGGGCATTGGTGGCTGGGCGTGACAATGACGATATCAGCCTCGGCGATGACCGCCTCATCCAGGACGATGCCGTGATCATCAACGGGCAGGGTGGTCAGGTTTGGGGTGCGCTGTTTCAGCAATTCACGCAAATCGGGGTAGAACGGGTCTTCAACCACAACCTTGCGGGTTTCATCAACCAGCAACTGGGCCAGCAGAAACAGCGCGTTCTGCGCCCCCAGGGTGACAATGATCTGGCTGGTCGGCACCCGGATACCGCGACGCGGCAGGCTGTTGGAGGCGATATAATCCACCAGCAGCGGGTCATCATGCTGGCCGAAATCGCCTGCGGTCATGCTGAAATCACGCGTCCCGAGCGCCTGACGGGAGCAATCGCGCCATTCCGAATGGCTGAACAGCCTGGCATCAATCTGACCATAGGTAAAAGGGTACTGGTATTCACGCCAGTTGAGCGGCTTGCTGATGACATTGAGCGGTGTTGGCTCACGAATGAATTTCTCACCCCAGTCCACCTGATCCTGCTGGATCGTGGTGTTATCCGATGGCGAAATTGCCGATACCGGGGCATCCGGTGAGACAATAAACCCTGACCGGCTGACCGCCTCAATATAACCGCTGTCCATCAGGGCCTGATAGGCGAGGATCACGGTGTTGCGGGATACCCGCAGTTGCTGTGACAACTGCCGGGTTGAGGGCAGGGCTTCCCCCGGGACGACCCGGCGTGACAGGATGGATTTGACGAAAAACTCACGGATCTGGGTCTGCTTGCTCGATCCCGATGCAGCATCAATGCTGAATGACAATACGCGGTCATGATTGATCATCATGTCTCCCCGGGAATGGCTGAGGCAGGGAATAGCTGTCAAAAAACGCAACTGGTTCCAGTTTTCACCTATGCTGGTACTATCACAATGCCTTTTTACTGCATAGGGTAATTTGTTACGTTATTTTAACGCAGATTTTGACTGCATCATCTTGGTGGGAGGATACGATGCCTTTTGAGTCCAATTCACTTGAAGAACACTGGATGCCATTCAGTGGTAACCGTGATTTCAAACTGGACCCGCGTCTGGTTGTTAAATCCGAAGGCATGTATTGCTGGGATCATAAAGGCGGCAAGCTGATTGACGGGTCATCGGCCCTTTTCTGTAGCCCTGCCGGCCATGGCCGTCGCGAAATCGCTGACGCTGTTCACGCCCAGATGATCGAAAACGATTACACCCCGCATTTCCAGCTGGGCCATCCCGGCTCGTTTGAGCTGGCCGAGCGTGTCGCCCGTATCCTGCCTGAGCCGATGAACCATGTGTTCTTCACCAACTCAGGGTCTGAATCGGTCGATACCGCGATGAAGATCGCGCTTGCCTATCACCGCGCCCGTGGTGATGGCCAGCGGACCCGTTTCGTCAGCCGTGAGCGCGCCTATCATGGCGTTAACATGGGTGGCCTGTCGCTGTCTGGCATGGTCAAGAATCGTGAGACGTTCAACCTTACCCTCCCCAACATCTCCATGATCCGCCACACCTGGACCGAAGAGCAGCGCTTTACCAATGGCCAGCCCCAGACCGGTGCCGAGCTGGCGGAAGACCTGCAGCGCGTTTGCGAAAGCTATGGTGGTTCCACCATCGCCGCCGTGTTCATTGAACCGGTTGCAGGGTCCACTGGCACGCTGGTTCCGCCCGTCGGCTACCTCGATCGTGTCCGGGAGATTTGTGACCAGCATGGCATCCTGCTGATTTATGATGAGGTCATCACCGGCTTTGGCCGCATGGGGACAGCCTTTGCTGCTGAAAAATTCGGGGTAATCCCTGATGTTGCCACCATGGCCAAGGCACTGACCAACGGGGCGATCCCCATGGGCGGTGTCGCCGTGCGCGATGAAGTCTACGATACAGTTACCAACGCCTCGCCTCAAAACGCCATTGAATTTTTCCATGGCTATACCTACTCGGCCCACCCCGCAGCCTGTGCCGCTGGTATCGCCACCCAGAAAATCTATGAGGAAGACGGCCTGTTTGAACGCGCTAATGATATGTCTTCGTATTTCCTTGATGCGGTCTGGTCGCTAAAGGATCATCCTCTGATTGCCGACCTGCGTGGTATTGGCATGATGGCCGGGGTCGAAGTCAAGCATGACGGTGTCCCTGGTCGCCGCGGGACCCAGTTGCAGAAAGACATGTTCTGGAACGGCCTGCACGTGAAATTCACCGGTGATAACGGAATTCTCGCCCCGGCTTTTGTGGCCGAGCGCAGCCATATCGATGAGATTATTGATAAATTCCGCAAGACGCTGGACCAGCACTGCTAGGCAAGCCATGCTGGCATAAAATCAGTATTCAGGCACCGCCTCGATGGGGCGGTGCTTTGTATGCCTGACTTATTCCTTTTTCCAATTTTATTTATGTTTTCAATGGTTAAAACTTGTCATAAAGGCATTATTTACATTGACGTTTCGCGTATTGCGTGTTCACATTAATGTAATGATAACTTAAACGTTAACGCTTGTTAACGTTTGTATGGAAAAAGAAAGATGAAAAAAGTAACCAAGAATGCCGTTGCCGGTGTTGCAGCCCTTGCGGTTGCAGGCCTGACGACAATGGCGCAGGCGGCAGACAGCGTGAATGTTGCCTTCTTCCTTGAATGGGCGATCCCGAACCAGATCGCCAAGGTCGACAAGGTTTATGACGATGCCATGGGCGTTGATGTCAACTGGACTGATTTTTCCACTGGCTTTGCCATGACCGAAGCCATGCTGGCGGGTGATATCGAAATTGCCTACTCGTAGGGCCTGACCGGGATCAGAATCGCGATCGGTGTCTGCTGGGTAACCCTGGTGGCGGTTGAAATGCTGGCGGGTACCACGGGTATCGGTTTCCTCGAAAACGTGGCACGGACCGTCTTGGATTACGAATTGATCTGGGTCACCATGCTGATCATGGGGATGATGGGCCTGTTCTTTGATTTCGTGATACTGGGGGGGCATCAACATCCTGATCCCGTGGCGGGGCAAAGGATAATTCCCCAAGGGAATGATACTTTTGAAAGGGGTAGTTCCTAACAGGGCTACCCCTCTTTTTATCTGGTTTATCTGGTGACGTGGCGATCGGTTATTACAACGTGACCCGTTCGGTATGGCCATCCACCGCCATTGCCGTTCCCGTGATATTACGGGCCTCGGGGGAGGCGAGGAAGATCGCCATATTGGCAATGTCCTCCTGGGTAACAAACCGGCGCAGGGA
>NTKX01000020.1 GCA_002457135.1 SAR116 cluster bacterium MED-G04 | reverse complement strand
CCGGTTCCTGAATTCAGGGGTGAAGGTTTTTTCGATCGCCTCGGTGTCCGCGCCGATATTGATGCCGCGACCAAACCCGATCGCCTGACGGCTGAGCTGGGCAGCACCGGCATTGGTGGTCATGATGATAATGACATTGCGGAAATCGATGGTCTTGCCGTTATTGTCGGTCAGCTGGCCGTTATCCATGACCTGCAATAGCAGGTTAAAGATATCGGGATGCGCCTTTTCGATTTCATCGAGCAGCAGCACAGCATGCGGGGTCTGGTCGACCGCATCGGTGAGCAGCCCGCCCTGATCAAACCCGACATAACCCGGAGGCGCACCGATCAGGCGCGACACCGAATGGCGTTCCATGTATTCCGACATATCAAAGCGCATCAGCTTGATGCCGAGGCTTTCGGCGAGCTGGCGTGCCACCTCTGTCTTGCCGACCCCGGTGGGGCCACTGAAGAGGTAATTGCCAACCGGCTTGTTCGGTTCGCGCAACCCGGCCCGAGCCAGCTTGATGGCCGAAGACAGGGCAATGATGGCTTCATCCTGACCATAGACCATGCGTTTCAGATCAGCTTCGAGGCTGGCCAGTGTTTCGCGGTCATTACGGCTGACGCTGCGTGGCGGGATGCGGGCCATGGTGGAGATCGTTGCCTCAATCTCACGCTGGCCGATAACCTTTTTGCGGCGTGACGGGGCCACCAGCATCTGGGCAGAGGCCGCCTCATCAATCACGTCGATGGCCTTGTCGGGCAGTTTGCGATCACCGATGTAACGTGCCGACAGCTCCACCGCGCTTTTCAGGGCAGCCTGGGTGAAACGGACACCGTGGTGATCCTCATAGCGGGATTTCAGCCCGGCAAGAATCTTGATCGCATCATCAACCGCGGGTTCCTTGACGTCGATTTTCTGGAACCGGCGTGACAGCGCACGGTCCTTTTCGAACCAGCCGCGGAATTCCTTATAGGTGGTGGAACCGATGCAGCGCAGACGGCCTTCCTGCAAGGCTGGCTTAAGCAGGTTGGAGGCATCCATTGCACCGCCGCTGGTCGCCCCGGCACCGATGATGGTATGAATTTCATCAATGAAAAGGATGGCCTGGTCGTCCTCGGACACCTGCTGCATCACGGCCTTGAGGCGTTCTTCGAAATCACCGCGATAGCGGGTTCCGGCCAGCAGCGCCCCCATATCGAGGGAATAGATCCTGGCATCCGCCAGCACTTCGGGAACCTCGGCATCATTGATCTTTTTCGCCAGGCCTTCAGCAATCGCTGTTTTGCCGACACCGCTGTCACCGACAAAAAGCGGGTTGTTCTTGGTCCGGCGGCACAGCACCTGAATGGTCCGGTCAACCTCGGCCTGACGACCGATGAGCGGGTCAATCCGGCCTTCGCGGGCCTTGACGTTCAGATCAACGGCATAGGCGGCGAGCGCATCCTGTTTCTGGGCAGCCTCCTCGGCACCGCCCTCAACACCCTGGGGGGGAGCGGTTTCAGCGTTGAAGGCAGGGTTCTTGGCGACACCGTGGCTGATATAGGTGACAGCATCAAGACGGGTCATCTCCTGCTGCTGCAAGGCCCAGACAGCGTGGCTCTCACGCTCGGCGAAAAGCGCGATCAGGACATTGGCCCCTGTCGCCATTTCCCGCCCCGAGGACTGGGTATGGATGATGGCGCGTTGCAGAACACGCTGGAACCCGGCCGTTGGCTGAACATCGCCGCGAATACCGCTGATGGAGGACAGTGTTTCCTCAAGATGGCGTTCCAGCTCCCCGCGCAGGGTATCAACATCAATGTTGCAGGCGGACAGCACTTCGAGCGCGTCACTGTCTTCGGTCAAGGCAATCAACAAATGCTCAAGCGTAGCAAATTCATGCCCCTTGGCTTCGGCAAGGCCCATGGCACGGCGGAGGGTTTCTTCCAATTCCTTCGAGAGCATCGTTATTATTCCTTTTCAATCTGAAGCTGGAGAGGGTGCTGGTTCTTGCGGGCAAGCGCCATCACCTGACTGGCCTTGGTTTCGGCGACTTCATAAGTATAGACACCGCAGATACCAACACCACGCTGGTGAACATGGAGCATGATCTGGGTTGCCTCTTCCCGCGATTTGCGGAAAAATTCCTGCAACACCATCACCACAAATTCCATTGGTGTGTAATCGTCGTTGAGCATGACCACCTTGTACATGGATGGCTTTTTCGCTTTCGGCTTGGTTTTGGTTGCCAGATCACCATCTGGTCCCACGCCCCCTTTGCGATCATCATTGCTCATCTTCGATTGCCCAATCCACGTTCTTATTTCTGTTTTTGGCATATATAATGCATCGAATACTTATTATATATATTAGTACGCAACCACGCATTGAAACCCCATTGGGAACAAAAATTAAGCTGCATCATCGCTAAGGGAGAATAGTCTGAATTTGCCAAAAATTATCATATTTAGTAGTTAAATTTTATTGTACTACATGATATTGTGTTTTTGTTTAATTTCAGGTACTTTTAGATCAGGTGTAGTTGGGGTTTTATGCTTCAACAGAATGATAGCAAGATGAAATCCCGTGTTTTCTTCCTCCTATTCATGATTAGCCTGGCTGTGGTCATTGCACCACAGCCATCTTTTGCGCGTTACGCCTCAATCGTCGTCAATGAGACCACCGGCAAGGTGATGTATTCCCGCAACGCCGACAAAAGGCTGTTTCCGGCATCCCTGACCAAGGTGATGACGCTGTACCTGGTTTTTGAGCAGCTCGAACAGGGCAAGCTCACCCTCGATACCCGCATGAAAGTCAGCAAGGTTGCGTCCGGGCGTTCACCATCCAAGCTCTGGTTGCGCACCGGGACAACCATCAAGGTCCGTGATGCGGTCATGGCACTGATCACCAAATCCGCCAATGATGCCGCCACCGTAGTGGCCGAGCATATCGGTGGCACCGAGCGCGAGTTCGCCAAACGCATGACCCGCAAGGCAAAGGCGCTGGGCATGAGCCGCACAACCTTCCGCAATGCATCGGGCCTGCCGCATTCAAAACAGCGCAGCACAGCGCGTGACATGGCCAGGCTGGCCATCGCCATCCGCAAGGATTTTCCGCAGTATTTTGATCTGTTCAAGACCAAAACCTATTCATGGCAGGGCAAGAAGTTCCGCAACTACAACACCCTGCTGTCAAATTTCAAAGGCACCGACGGCATCAAGACCGGCTTTACCAGTGCATCAGGGTTTAACCTGATGGCCACGGTTGAACGCAATGGCACCCGCCTGGTCGGCGTTGTGTTCGGCGGCCGCACCGGGGCATCACGCGACAAGCATATGCGCTTTCTTCTGACCAAACAGTTCAAGCGGGTCAAGCCGTATGAACCCCCTGTCCTGCGTCAGGCCAAGGCCCCCCGGCAACCGGTCAAGGCACCGCCGCCCCGGCCCCGCACTGTTTTCCTTGAGCGCAGTACCGAAGACACCACCAAGCTGGCCCTTGCGGCCCCAAAACCGCGTCCGGCCGTCACCGACCTGCCGACCCTGAATGACCCCCAGCCACTCTATCCTGCGGATCTCAGCGACTGGGGAATCCAGATCGGCAGTTTCTCACGGCGTTCCAATGCCCATATCGCGGCGCGTGATGCCAGGGCCGCCGCCGAAACGATCATCGGGCTCCAGCCTGCCCGGCTGACACCGGTGCTGTTCGGTTCCGTCACGTTCTGGCAAGTCCAGTTCAGGGGCCTTGATGAGAACAACGCCCGTGAAGCGTGCAGCAAGCTGCATCAGACCGGCATGGCCTGCATCACCCTGCCCGGTTCCACTGTCTAGAAACCGCTGAAGGGATCAGGCGTTATCACGCTTCATGCCGCGCCCGCCGCTGATAAACGCATCATGGATATCAGCAGGCGCGGGTTCCAGCGGTTGATGCCCCGGGTGATCATGCAGGTGGATATGACCACCGAATTCCAGCACCCCGGGGTTATCCATCACACCAGCGGTAATCGAAATCGTCGGGCTGTCCATGCCGCGATAAAACAGGCTGGACCCGCAGGCTGAACAGAACCCCCGTTCAGCCTGAGCAGAGCTGCGATACCAGCTCAACGTATCACCGGTGATGGTGATCTGATCGTTGAACACGGCGGTTGCGGCCACGCTGTTGCCGGTGCATTTCAGGCAATCCCGGCAATGGCAGGCCACTACCCTGTCAAGCGCACCGATGATGCTGAACCGGACCACGCCGCAATGGCAGCCGCCCTGATGCATGACCTGATCGTTACTCATCCCCCGTCTCCCTCACTCGCCGTCTCCCTCATTCGCCGTTTTGCATGATCTTTTATCCCCCGATAGGGCATGGTTCACCGTTTAGAATCATGGCCCTGGCATCAGGCATCACCCATCCGGAAAAGAATAATACCAAGGCCGATAAAAAAATACTTGCCTTTTGATATTCGAACGGTAATCTAATTAGGAATTGCTTATATTCACCGGCAGTCCCTGAGGATTTGATGGGGGTTTGATGGAGATTTGATGATGCCGAAGGAAACCACTCCCAAGACTCAAAAAGGTCGCCGCGGCGGCGCCCGACCCGGTGCGGGCCGCCCCAAAGGGCAAGGCCCTTATGGTGAGGCGACAAAGCCTGTTCGCATCCCCCTCAGCAAAATCGACCAGGTATTGCAGTTCATCCGCAAGGGTGACATGCAATTGCCGCTGTTCAGCTGTGCGGTTGCGGCGGGTTTCCCGTCACCGGCTGATGATCACCTCGAAGGCAGCCTTGATCTCAATGAATACCTGATCAACAAACCGGCGGCTACATTTTTCGTGCGGGTCAGTGGTGATTCCATGATCAAGGCCGGGATTCACGAAGATGATATCCTGGTGGTGGACCGCAGTATCGAGCCGCGCCAGGGCCGCATCGTCATTGCCGCGGTCGAAGGCCAGCTGACCGTCAAGCGGCTGGACCGCAAGGGCGGCCAGACCCGGCTGATGCCCGAAAACGATTCCTACAGCCCGATCGTGATTGCCGATGACAATGACATGGTGATCTGGGGTGTGGTCACCAGCGTTATCCATAAAGTCTGATCAAGAGGGGCAGCCGGGTGACGTGCTTTGCACTGGTGGATTGCAACAATTTCTACGCGTCCTGTGAGCGGGTTTTCCAGCCCGGGCTGAACACACGGCCTGTGGTGGTGCTGTCGAATAATGACGGTTGCATCATCGCCCGTTCGGATGAGGCCAAGGCCCTCGGCATTCCCATGGGCGCCCCGCTCCATGAATACGACGCGATGCTGAAACGCAACAAGGTGGCGGTGTTTTCATCGAATTACGCGCTCTATGGTGATATGTCGGCGCGGGTGATGGAACTGCTCGGCTGTTTCACCCCGGCGGTGGAAGTCTATTCGATTGATGAAGCGTTTCTGGGGCTGGAGGGGTTTAAACCGGCCATGCTGCATGATCACCTCACCGGCATGCGGCGCTCAATCCGGCAATGGACCGGGATCCCGGTTTCGGTCGGGGTTGCCCCCACCAAGACGCTGGCCAAACTGGCCAACCGCATTGCCAAGAAATACAGCAGCGACGGTGTCTATATCATGAATGATGAGGCCCTGATGACGCGCATCCTGGGTGATGTTGCGGTGGAGGATGTCTGGGGTATCTCAAAACGCTGGGGGCTGCGCCTGCGCCGCCTCGGCATCAGCACCGCGCTGCAATTGCGTGAAGCCAGCCCGAGGCAGATCAGGCAGGCCATGTCAGTGGTGGGGGAGCGCATTGTCCATGAACTCAACGGCCAGCCCTGCCTTGAGATGGAGGATATCCAGCCGAAACAGACCATCGCATCCTCGCGCAGTTTCGGCCAGCTGGTCAGTGATCGCCGCAGCCTGGAGGAGGCCGTTGCCAGCTATACCGCGCGTGCCGCCGAAAAACTGCGCCATCAACAGAGCCGGGCTGGCGGACTCTATGTCTTTATCCGCACCAACCGGTTTCGCCAGCAGGACCCGCAATACAGCAACGCCGCCATGATCGGGTTTGATGAACCCGTGGCGGATACGGCCACCCTGATCAGGGCGGCAATCAGGGCGGTGGGCAAGCTCTATCGCCCCGGGTATCGCTACCACAAGGCGGGGGTCATGCTGACAGAACTGAGCGATGGCGAAGGCGAGCAGATGAGCCTCTTCAGCATGGATGCAACAACACAGGAAAAACGCAATGCCGGGGACCAGCGCATGGCGATGCTGGACCAGATCAACCGGATCATGGGGCCTGGAACGCTGTTCCACGCCGCCGAAGGGGTTGGCACTGCATCCGTGCGGAAACGCGGCCAGCCCCGCCAGAACCTGCGTTCAACCGAACGCTGGCGGATGCGATCACAGTTCAAGTCACCATCCTACACAACGCGCTGGAGCGATCTGGCGCAAGTATGCTGATAGGGTGTTGAAGAATGGGTGCCGGTGACCAACCAATTGCCCGGATGGAGCAAATCCCGATTTTGTGATTTTCTTTTAATCAGTTCTGTTTTGCGGTGTTTTCATTGCAAATCATATTAATTGTGCATACAATAAATATATGGAATACGAATGGAATGAAAACAAGCGCAAGGAGACCATGCGTGATCGCGGGGTTGATTTTGCCGATGCCGCAAGGATTGACTGGGACGCGGCGATTACTGTTGAGGATCAGCGCGGGGATTATGGGGAAACAATATGAGCAAGCCACGCAAACCATACATCGATGAAAATGGCGAGACCCGGGAGCTGGATGCCGCGTTTTTCAAAAAAGGCGTTCGAGGCCGCCCGCCCATGCCGGATGGGGCAACCAAGGAAAGAATCACCATCAGGCTGGATCGTGATCTGGTAGAGCATTACCGCGCATCAGGCCGGGGTTGGCAAAGCATGATCAACAGTGACTTGCGGAAAGTGACCAAACTCGAAAACACGAAAAAGCAGGATCAGTGATGAAAATCATATCGCGGTGATCAAGCGAAATGGCAGCCCGTGCTGCGCTTCACCCGTGCTGCGTTTCAGGAATTAGGCCCGTGCTGTGTTTCAGGAATTAGGGAGGCCGACTAGCGCGGCATCTCGCTTTCGACCAGCTGGACCCAGTAGCTGGACCCCATGGGCAGCAGCTCATCATTGAAATCATAGCGGGTGTTGTGCAGCATCGAGCCTTCACCACCTTCACCGGCACCCAGCCAGATATAGGCCCCCGGCCTCTGTTCCAGCATGTAGGAGAAATCTTCCGATGCCATGGAGGGCGGCGCATCATAGACAACCGAATCCGGCCCAATCACGGCCCTTGCAGCCTCAGCCGCGCGTTCAGCCTCATCAACGTGATTGATGGTGGGGGGATAGCCCGGCTCCCAGTTCATTTCAGCCGAACAGTCATGCGCCGCGGCAATACGCTCTGCCATATGGCCAAGCTGACGTTCAATAAAGGCACCGGTTTCCCTGCGAACATAACGCGCCGTGCCGATGATCACCGTCTGGTCGGGGATGACGTTATGGGCGGAACCGGCATGAAACTGGGTGATGGAGACAACCGCTGGGTCAAGCGGGTCAATCCGGCGGGAGACGATGGACTGGCAGGACTGAACCAGGGCGCTGCCGGCAACAATGCTGTCAATGGTGAGGTGCGGCATGGCGGCATGCCCGCTCTTGCCTGTCAGGGTGATGGTGAACATATCGGCCGCCGCCATGGAAGGCCCGCGCTGGACCACCACCTTGCCAACATCAAGCCCCGGCCAGTTGTGCATGCCCCAGACAGTCTGCATCGGGAAGGTGTCAAAAAGGCCATCACGAATCATCACTTCACCACCGCCGCCGCCTTCTTCGGCGGGCTGGAAGATCAGCACCGCCGTGCCGTCAAAATTGCGTGTCTCGGCAAGATAGCGGGCCGCCCCGAGCAGCATGGTGGTATGACCATCATGACCGCAGGCATGCATCCGCCCCGGCTGGGTCGAGACATGATCAAAACTGTTTTCTTCCGTCATGGGGAGAGCGTCGATATCACAGCGAAGCCCGATCATCCGGTTGCTGTCACCCTGCCCGCGAATGACCCCGACTATACCTGTGGTGGCCAGGCCGCGATGAACCTCAACCCCGAATGATTCCAGCTTTTCGGCGATGAAATCCGCTGTCCATTGTTCCTCAAAACCCAGTTCCGGGTGGGCGTGCAGGGTGCGGCGCCATTCGGTCATCTCTTCGCTGCGGTCGGCAAGGGTGTTGAATACAGGCATGGCTTTCCCTTTCTGGTCGATGAGGTAGTATATCGCCGGGTCCGCGTGTTGCGCAACCGCCTGTGACAGAAGGGTATAGAGTTTGCCCGCCACAGGGTTTAGCCTTTGCACAGTGCCAAGGCTTTAGGGAGTTTGTCGGGCAGGTTCAAACGCCTGTCGCCATAAGAACAGGTATAAATATTGATTTCGGTGAAGTTAGCATATTAAAAGAAATCCAGGTTGACACCCGAAACCGTGATGAGGTGTGGAAATGGGCTACAAACCCGACCGGGGGGCTCGCGGACTACCAGGCGGCAAACCCAAATATTCCATTTTTTCGCTGGCCCGCAACGCCGGCTCGTACCACCAGGACTGGCAACGGGCATGGCGTGCGCCTGAACCCAAGGCCGAATACGATGCGGTCATCATCGGCGGCGGCGGTCATGGTCTGGCGACAGCGTATTACATGGCGGCTGTTCACGGCATGACCAATATCGCGGTGCTTGAAAAAGGCTGGCTCGGCGGCGGCAATACCGGCCGTAACACCACCATAATCCGGTCCAATTATCTGTGGGATGAAAGCGCGGCTATCTATGAGCATGCGCTCAAGCTGTGGGAGGGCCTGGCCCAGGACCTCAATTTCAACATCATGTTCAGCCAGCGCGGTGTTCTGACCATCGCGCATAGCGAACATGAGCTGCGGGAAATGTCACGCCGGGTCCATGCCATCAAGCTCAACGGCATTGACAGTGATGTGCTTGGCCCGGAAGAGATCAAGGCGTTTGTGCCGATCATCAATATCGACCAGTCGATCCGCTATCCCGTGATGGGCGGGTTCCTGCAAAAACGCGGCGGCACCGCCCGCCATGATGCCGTTGCCTGGGGTTATGCCCGCGCGGCTGATGACCTCGGCGTTGATATCATCCAGAACTGTGAAGTGACCGGCCTGCGCCGCAATGGCGACAGCATCGAGGGCGTTGAAACCACCCGCGGTTTCATCAAAACCCCCAAGGTCGGCTGTGTTGTTGCCGGGCATTGTTCGGTGATGGCGGCGATGGCGGGGATCCGCCTGCCAATAGCCAGCCGCCCGCTCCAGGCACTGGTGTCAGAACCGATCAAGCCGGTGCTGGATACCGTCATCATGTCGAACGCTGTGCATATGTATATCAGCCAGTCCGACAAGGGTGAGATGGTGCTGGGGGCCGGGGTCGACAAATACAATTCCTACGCCCAGCGCGGCTCATTCCCGACACCCGAACACATGATCGCGGCGGGGGTTGAGCTGTTCCCGATTCTGTCACGATTGCGGATGCTGCGCCACTGGGGCGGGATTGTTGATACCTGCCCTGATGCCTCGCCCATCATCTCCCGCACCGATGTCAAAGGGCTTTATTTCAATTGCGGCTGGGGAACGGGCGGTTTCAAGGCTACCCCCGGTTCCGGCCATGTCTTTGCCGATCTGATTGCTCATGACCGGCCGAACAAGATCGCTGCCCCGTATTCGCTCGACCGGTTCCAGACCGGGCTGCTGATTGACGAACACGGCGCGGCTGGTGTGGCCCATTAAGGCCGGATGGAGTAAGACGGATGCTGTTGATCAAATGCCCATTCTGCGGCGATCGTGATGAGCTGGAATTCAGCTGTGGGGGCGAAGCGCATATCGCCCGCCCACTGGCTGAAAACACGCTGACAGACGCTGAATTTGCGGATTACCTCTTTCTTCGGGACAACCCCAAGGGAGTATTCCTCGAACGCTGGATCCACACCGATGGATGCCGCCGCTGGTTCAACGTGGCCCGCGACACGGTCAGCCATGAGATCATCGAAGTCTACCCGATGGGTGAAACACCGAAAACCGAAGCCGCCAAAGCCGCCCATAAAGCCAGCTGGAGACGGCAGACCGCAGCCGAAGCAGCAGCCAAACCCGCCAGTCCGGCAGGGAGAAGCGGATCATGAAGACGCGTTTCATGAAAAAATCAGGCACAAAACCCGCTGCCATGCGGCTCCCCGAAGGTGGCCGGATCAATCGCGGCAAGCCTGTCCAGTTCACCTTTGATGGCACCAGCTATCAGGGTTTTGAGGGCGATACCCTGGCCTCTGCCCTGCTGGCCAACAGCGTCTATCTGGTTGGCCGCAGTTTCAAATACCACCGCCCAAGGGGGATACTGTCCGCCGGTGCGGAAGAACCGAATGCGCTGATCCGCCTCGGCAAGGGGGCGCGAATTGAACCCAATCTCCGCGCCACCCAGATTGAGCTTTATGACGGGCTGACGAGCGAAAGCCAGAACCGCTGGCCCTCGCTCAACCTCGATGTCGGGGCGATCAATTCGCTGTTTCATCGTTTCTTTCCGGCCGGGTTCTATTACAAGACCTTCATGTGGCCGGCATCGTTCTGGAAATCGGTTTATGAGCCGGTGATCCGTAACGCCGCCGGGCTGGGCAAGGCGGCTGATGATCACAATGACCCTGACCGGTATGAAAAAACCCACCAGCATTGCGATGTGCTGATTGCAGGCGGCGGTGCGGCCGGGCTGATGGCGGCGCTGTCGGCTGGCGCAAGCGGCGCCCGTGTTATTCTGGCTGATGAGCAGAACGAGTTTGGCGGCTGGCTCCTCTCCGAAGGCGACACTACCCTTGATGGCGAGGCCTCCCCTGCCTGGATTGCCGCAACGCTGGCCAGGCTTGAGGCGATGGAAAACGTGACGCTGCTGCCGCGCACCACGGTTTTCGCCTACATGGATCACAATTACATCACGCTGATGGAACGTGTCGGCGATCACATGGCTGAATGCCCCGCCCATCTGCCGCGTCAACGACTGTGGAAAATCCGCGCCCGTGAGGTTGTGCTGGCCCAGGGCTGTCATGAACGCCCGGTTGTCTTTGGCGGGAACGATCTGCCCGGGGTCATGCTGTCCGGCGCGGTGCGGAGCTATATCAACCGCTATGGTGTTGCCCCCGGCCGTCGCGCCGTGGTGATCACCAATAACGATGATGCCTATCGCACGGTCTTTGCCATGATCGAGGCTGGCATTCATGTTGCCGCGATTGTCGATATGCGCCCTGCCGCCGCCGGGCCACTGGTGGCCGAGGCCATGCGGATGGGGCTGTCGGTGCATTCATCCCACGCTGTTCTGGCAGCCGAAGGCACGCGGCATCTCGGTTACGCCAAAATCGCACGCTACAACCCGAAAACCGGGGATGTTACAGGCGACCCGTTCTACATTGACTGCGATCTGATCGCCATGTCGGCCGGGTTCACCCCGCTGGTCAACCTGCATTCACAGGCCCGTGGCAAGCTGGAATGGGACGAAGAGTTCTGTTGTTTCAAGCCATCAACTTATCATGAGGCCGCGCAATCCGCCGGTGCAGGCAATGGTGCGTTTGACCTGGCCACCGCCATGGCTGAAGGCGCAAAGGCCGGGGCCGAGGCCGCCAGCCGCATCGGGTTTGAGGCAAGCCCGGCGCAAGCCCCGGCGATTGATGCCCCTGTTGCTGATTTCCGCCCGCTCAATTTCTGGGGTGTGCCGAGCGATGCCGCCCCCGGTTCTGGCCCCAAGGCGTTTATCGACTATCAGAACGACGTTACCGCAAGCGATATCAAGCTGGCTGTCCGTGAGGGTTATCAGTCGGTTGAACACGTCAAGCGCTACACCACCAACGGCATGGCCACCGATCAGGGCAAGACCTCAAACATCAATGCGCTCGGGATCATCTCGGGTGAGCTGGGGGCAACCATCCCCGAGGTTGGCACCACCACGTTCCGCCTGCCCTACACGCCGACCTCGCTGGGGGCAATAGCAGGGCGTGATATCAAGGGTCTGTTTGATCCGGTGCGGCTGACCCGCATGGACCCGTGGCACCGTGAGGCCGGGGCAAAGTTCGAGCATGTCGGCCAATGGATGCGCGCCTGGTATTACCCGCAGGATGGCGAGACCATGGAAGAGGCCGTCAACAGGGAGGTCAGGCGGGCGCGGACCCATGCCGGTATCCTCGATGCCTCCACCCTTGGCAAGATTGATATCAGGGGGCGTGATGCCGCCGAATTTCTCAACCGCGTTTACACCAATGCCTGGCTCAAACTGCCGGTCGGGCGGTGCCGCTATGGCCTGATGCTGAAAGATGACGGCATGGTCATGGATGATGGCGTGACAACACGGCTTGGCGAAAACCATTTCCACATGACCACCACCACCGGCGGGGCGGCTGGCGTGATGGCCTGGCTGGAAGAATGGAAACAGACCGAATGGCCAGAGCTTGAAGTCTACCTGACCAGCGTCACCGAACAATGGTCAGTGGCAACAGTGTCAGGCCCCAATGCCCGCATCATTCTGGAAAAGCTGGGATGTTCGGTCAGCCTGCGCGATGACAGCTTCCCCTTCATGTCCTGTAAAGAGGCGAGACTGGCGGGGCTGCCGGTGCGGATTTTCCGCATTTCCTTTACCGGTGAGCTGAGCTTTGAGATCAATATTCCGTCCCGTCTCGGCATGGCCTTGTGGAAGAACCTGATGCAGGTTGGCAGCGAATACGGGCTGACCCCTTACGGCACCGAGGCCATGCATGTGCTGAGGGCGGAAAAGGGCTTTATCATTGTCGGTCAGGAAACCGACGGGTCGGTGACGCCGCATGATCTGGGCATGGACTGGATCGTGTCATCTAAAAAGCCCGATTTTATCGGCAAGCGTGCGCTTGAACGCGCCAGCATGGCGCTGAAAGATCGCAAGCAGCTGGTCGGGCTGGTGACCGAAAACCCCATGGATGTCATCCCCGAAGGCGCGCATGCCGTGCTGGACCCGAACCAGCCCATGCCGATGGAAATGCTGGGTCAGGTCACGTCATCGTATTTCTCACCCAACCTCAATCAGTCTATTGCCATGGCCATGCTCAAGGGCGGTCATGCCATGAAGGGGGAGACAGTGTGGTTCCCGATGATTGACGGCAGTGAGCCGATCAAGGCCACCATCACCGATACGGTTTTCTATGATCCGAAAGGAGAAAAGCTAAATGGCTAGTCTTCAGAATGTTCATGGCGCGTCTGCCCTGCACGGGATTGCCGCTGCCTCAAGCCCGCCGCCCCAGGGGTCAAGGGGGGCTGTGGTGATGCGGGATACCGGCCTGCTCGACAAGATCAACCTGCGTTGCGACGCCGGTAACACGGTGATCAATGAGGCGCTGAGCCGTGTTGTCGGAACCCGGCTGCCCGCCGAGCCGAACCGGTTTCATGTATCGGGCAATCGCCGCATTGCATGGCTGGGCCCGGATGAGTGGATTATTCTGGCTGAAAACGGGTCAGCCGATACGATCACCGCCGGGCTGGATTTGCCAGAGGCGGGTCATGTTGCCGTCAATAATGTTTCCGATGCGCTCGGCTCAATCATCCTTGAGGGCGAGCATACCCGGGATGCGCTGGCCAAGCATTGCGCCCTTGATTTTCACCCCACGGTCTTCACGCCCGGGATAGTCCAGCAATCGCTGCTGTCGCATGCCGGGGTGACGATCATGTGCCTTGACGACAACGCCTTTCAGATCATCGGCCGCAGCAGTTTCATGCCGTATATCGTGGCCTTGCTGAAGGATGCGATGATCGAATACGGCTATGAGTTTCAGCCCGCCTGATAATATAAGCCCTGATAATATAAGCCCTGATTAATATTCAGCGTTTGGAAGCTCTTCCATGCGCTTGGCCACAAACTCGATCAGGGCCTCATCAACCGCCGGATCAATCGCCGGGATTTCGTATTCGGCCAGCATCTTGATGGCGCGGCTTTCCGCCCGCTTGGCGCTTTCGATGGCACCATCGGCGCTCCACTGCTCAAACGTGGTGTTATCCGCCATTTCCGACCGCCAGAACGCATCCTCAAAATTGCGCTGGGTATGGCTGGAACCGAGGAAATGCTTGCCGGGGCCGATTTCCTCGATTGCATCCATGGCCTGACCGTTTTCGGACATATCAATACCGCCGACCATGCGGTCCATCATCGTCAACTGATCGGCATCGAGAATGATCTTGCGGTAATCGCTGACCAGCCCGCCTTCCATCCAGCCCGCCCCATGCAGCACGAAATTGGTGCCGCCGAGAACAGTGGGCAGAATGGTATGCGCGCTTTCATAGGCGGCCTGGGCATCAGCCGTCTTGGACCCGGTGAGGGAGCCGCCGGAACGGAACGGCACACCAAGACGGCGGGCCAGTTTTGCGCATCCATACAGCACCATTGCCGGTTCAGGCGTGCCAAAGGTCGGCGCCCCTGTCTGCATCGACATGGAGGAGGCGAAAGACCCGAACACAACCGGCGTGCCCGGATTGATCAGCTGGGTGAAGGCTATCCCGCTCATCGCCTCGGCAAGGGTCTGGGCCAGTGTTCCGGCAACCGAAACCGGTGACATCGCCCCGGCCAGAATGAACGGCGTGGTGATCACGGCCTGCCCGGCACGGGCATTGACCTTGAGCGCACCGAGCATGGTGTCATCCCAGGTCATGGGTGAATTGGCGTTGATCAGGCTGATCATCACGCAGTTGTTCGCAACAAATTCTTCCCCGAAGAGGATACGGGACATGGCGACCGAATCCTCTGCCCGGCTGGCAGCGGTAACCGACCCCATATAGGGTTTGTCCGAAAAACGCATATGCGTGTAGAGCATCTCAAGGTGGCGTTTCGGCACCGGCAGGTCCACCGGCTCACAGACCGTGCCGCCGGAATGATGCAGCCCGGGGAGCATGTAGACCAGCTTGACGATATTGCGGAAATCCTCAATCGTGGCGTAGCGGCGTTCGCCATCGAGGTCACGCACAAAGGGCGGGCCATAGACCGGCGCAAACACCGTGTTGTTGCCGCCGATCTGAACCGACCGTTCAGGGTTGCGGGCATACTGGGTAAATTCGGACGGGGCTGTCTGGCACAGCTGGCGGCACATGCCGCGCGGGAACCGCACCCGCTCACCCTTGATATCAGCCCCTGCATCTTTCAGGATGGCGAGCGCTTCGGGGTCATCCTTGAAATCAATCCCGGTTTCCTCAAGGATAATTTCGGCGTTGTTTTCGATAATTTCAGCGCCTTCATCGGAAAGCACATCATAGACCGGCACGCTGCGGGTGATGAACGGCTTGGACATTGAGGAAGCGGCACTGCGAATGGCGCGGCGGGCATCACGACCGCCACCACGGCGGGAGCGACGTTCTGAGGCTGTTGCTTCAGTCATGTTGTCATCCTTTTTCTAAAACACTGCGTCAAGCGCGCAGTTTTTCGTTATTCGGATCAAACGGGCTTTCCTCGATCACCACCGTATCGTGACGCTTGCCGAGGATATCAATCTCAAAACCGGTCCCGACAGCATCAAGGCCCGGCGGCACCATGGCAAGCGCAATGGATTTGCCAAGACGGAAGCCATAATTGCCAGAGGTCGCCCGGCCAACCATCTTACCATCATGGTAAATCGGGTTGCCGCCAATAACATCCGCGTCATCGGGGTTGAGGATTTCCATGGTCACAAGGCTGTTGGCGAAGCCTTTCTGCTGCCATTCTACCAGGCTGTCGCGGCCAATGAAATCACCCTTGTTCGGGTGAACAAAGCGTTCCAGATGCGATTCGAACGCGGCGTATTCAATCGACAGCTCGGTGCCGACCATGCGATAGGATTTTTCAAGCCGCATCGTGTCCATGGCACGGATTCCGAAAGGCTTGATCCCCAGATCAGCCCCGGCATTCATCAGGGCATCAAAGATATGGTTCTGGTATTCGATGGGGTGATGCAGCTCCCACCCCAGCTCACCGACGTAATTGACCCGCGCCGCCAGGGTCGGGGCATGGCCGACATTGATCCACTGGGACGATAGCCACGGGAACGCCTCATTGGAAAAATCCGCCCTCGGGGAGACACGTTCCATCACCTCACGGGCCTTGGGTCCCGCCAGCACCAGCACGCCCATGGCGTTGGTGATATTCTGGAACTGGACCGAACCATCATCAGGCATGTGCTTGCGAACCCAGTCATGGTCAACAGACTGGAGCGCACCGGCGGAGACCATGTAGAAACTCTCATCGCCTTCACGGATGATGGTAAATTCGGAATGCACACCCCCCGATGGTGCCAGCGCGTGGCAGAGATTGACCCGGCCGGGTTTCTTCGGGATACGGTTGGCGATCAGGTGATCCAGAAACGCCTCGGCACCCGGGCCGGTCACCTTGGCCTTGGCAAAGGCGCTCATATCAAGCAGGCCAACATTTTCCGTGGTGTTGCGGACCTCGTTGCCAATATGCTCAAACCAGTCTGAGCGGCGGAACGACCAGTCATCCTGTTGCGGGGTGCCTTCGGGGGCGAACCAGTTGGCGCGTTCCCAGCCGAATTTCTGCCCGAACACAGCGCCCAGTGATTTCAGGCGATCATAGCATGGCGCGGTCCTGAGCGGACGGCCAGCCTCACGTTCCTCATCAGGGAAATGGATGGTGAAGACATTGGCATAGGCCTCCTCATTCTTGGCGATGAGGAAACTTTCGGTGGCGTAACTGCCGTGACGGCGGGGGTCAACACCGGACATATCGATGGTCGGTTCACCCTCGACAATCCATTCCGCCAGCTGCCAGCCAGCACCGCCAGCCGCCGTGACACCGAATGAATGGCCCTCGGACAGCCAGAAATTCTTCAGCCCCGGGGCCGGACCGATGATCGGGTTGCCGTCAGGGGTATAGGCGATGGCCCCGTTATAGACTTTCTTGACCCCGACTTCACCGAACACAGGCACCCTGAACATGGCGCTTTCGATATGCTCCTCGATGCGCTCCAGGTCTTCCTGAAACAGCTCATATTCGCTTTCGGCATCAGGACCGTCGACGTAACAGACCGGCGCGCCGTATTCGTAAGGGCCGAGGATCAGCCCGCCAGCCTCCTCCCGCAGGTACCAGCCGTTGTCACTGTCACGCAGAACGCCCATTTCAGGTTCACCCGCGGCATGGCGGGCTTTGATCTCGGGGTGCGGCTCGGTGACGATATACTGGTGTTCAACCGGAATGACGGGAACATTCAACCCGACCATGGCACCCGTTTTGCGGGCAAAGTTACCGGTGCAGGAAACGACATGCTCGCAGGTGATCGTCCCTTTATCGGTTTCGATTTCCCATTCGCCGGATGCGTTCTGGCTGATGCCGCTCACGGTTGTGTTGCGATAGATCGTGGCCCCCATATCCCTTGCACCCTTGGCCATGGCCTGGGTCAGATCAGCGGGCTGGATATAGCCATCACCGGGGTGGCGGATAGCGCCAAGCAGGCCTTCGGTGTTGCAGAGCGGCCAGATTTCCTTGACCTGATCAGGGGTCAGGCGTTCGACCTCAATACCAATGGTATCGGCGACACCGGCGTATTGCATGTATTCGTCCCAGCGATCAGGGTTGCTGGCGAGGCGGATATTGCTGACATTACGGAACCCGACATTCATGCCGGTTTCCTTTTCCAGTTCCTGATAGAACTTGACGGAATATTTATGCACCTGCCCGACCGAATAGGACATGTTGAACAGGGGCAGCAGGCCGGCCGCATGCCAGGTTGACCCTGACGTCAGCTCCTTGCGCTCAATCAGCACCGCATCTGTCCAGCCCTTTTTGGCCAGATGATAGAGCATCGAGACGCCAACAACACCCCCACCAATAACCACCGCACGCGCCTGAGTTTTCATCATCAACCCCCGTTCAAGCATGAAAGGATAGAGCCCAAGGCTATCAACACCGGATAGAAGAGGGCTTCATTCTGAATCAAAAATAGTCGTTTTCATGAGTGAAAATTACCCATCAAACGACCAAATCGTGTCAGAATCCCCTAGCCGCAGGGGTCACGCATCAGGGATAGAGCCGGTCCACGACCCAATCATCGCCCTGTTTCAGAAAGCGGAAGCGGTCATGCAGGCGAAATTCGCCATCCTGCCAGAATTCAAATTCATGGGGAACCAGGCGATAACCGCCCCAATACGGCGGTCTCGGCGGGTTTTCAGGGTAGGTTTTTTCGGTTTCACTGACCAGATTTTGCAAGGTTTCCCTTGTATCAAGGACGCTCGACTGATCCGAGGCCCAGGCACCGATACGGCTGCCATAGGGGCGTGACTGGTAATACGCATCGGAGGTCTGGTCATCAAGCCGGCTGACCTCACCCACCATCCTGATCTGCCGCCGCCGCGATTTCCAGTGGAAACACAGCGCGGCCCGGCCGGTGGCATCCAGCTCGGCGGCCTTGCGGCTGGTGTAATTGGTGTAGAAATGGACCGCGCTGTCATCGCGCCCCTTCATCAGGACCATCCGTACCGAGGGCCAGCCTTCATCGGAAATTGAGGCAAGGGCAATGGCGTTGGGGTCATTGATCTCGGTCTCGGTGGCATCCTCAATCCATTGGTCAAGGAGATGAAACGGGTTTTCATTGCTGGGGTCAAACATGGCTTTGGTCCTTTGGTTCAGCCTTCTACATAGGGTGTCCGGGCTGGATTGCCAAGCCCGTGCTGCCCCTCGAGGCGGGGGGCTTTAAAGCGGGCTGTTCCGGGGCAACAGTTTTTCATCCGGCCATGACTTTGCCACAAAAAGGAACTATATAATTAATGGTGATTCTCTCTTTATCAGGAGCTCAACAATGAAAAAGCTGACATTGGCCATTGTTTCCGCTGCATTGCTTATGCCTGTCTCCGCCATGGCGAGCCAGACAACCGTGAAAACCGTCATTGGCAAGGTTGAAACGGTTGAGGTGCTGACAAACACCTATATTCGCAAAACCCCGACCGAAGAAAACGTCTGCCAGACCGAGGAAGTGCCTGTTTATTCTGAAAAGAAGGGCGGCAAGGAACTGGATGGGCTGATCATCGGTGGATTGCTCGGTTCTGCCGTGGGTAATGCCGTCAGCAAGGGTGATGGTGCCGGTACAATCGGTGCAGTGACCGGCGCATTGATTGGCCGTGAACACGTCAAGAAAAACAAGCGCGGTGGTGAAATCGTCGGCTATCGCCAGCAGGAAGTCTGCAAGATCCGTCAGGTTGTCCGTGAAGAACGGATTGAGGAAATCACCGGCTACAGGCTCGGCATTGATATTGACGGGCAATTTGTCTCGCTCAAATCCAAGCGGTCCTATGACAATGGTGATGAAATCAATATCCGGATGCAGACAACCTACAGCATCGACTGACTGGATGATCCATTAATCAACAATCATTCCCTCTCTCCGAATCTTGCCCTCCAAGTTTTGCCCTTTGGGTCTTGTTCTCTGGGGCTTGCCCTCAGGGACTTGCCCTCAGGGACTTGCAGGGTACACTGCACGTCTGTAGGATTATACCTGTTATCCGCAGGTTGGCGGAACCAAGCCTATTCGTTTAGAATGTGCAATTAAAATAGAGTGTACAATGTCACAATCTTCAAACCTCATGAGCGGCAAGCGTGGTCTTGTCATGGGCGTTGCCAATGACCGGTCGATCGGCTGGGGCATCGCCAATGCGGCGCACCAGGCCGGGGCAGAACTCGCCTTCACCTTTCAGGGGGAAGCGCTGGAAAAACGTGTTCGCCCGCTGGCTGAAAAGGTAGGCTCATCACTGGTCATGCCATGTGATGTCACCGATGAAGCCAGCATGGACAGCGTCTTTGAAACGCTGGAAAAGGAATGGGGCAAGATTGATTTCCTCGTTCACGCCATCGCCTATTCCGACAAGGAAGAACTGAAAGGCGGCTATGTCGATACCAGCCGTGACAATTTCATGCGGACCATGGATATTTCGGTCTATTCGTTCACCGCGCTGGCCCGCAGGGCGGCGGCGATCATGAACGATGGCGGCTCCATGCTCACCCTGACCTATTACGGGGCTGAGCGCGTCATGCCGCATTACAACGTCATGGGCGTTGCCAAGGCCGCCCTGGAGGCATCGGTGCGTTATCTCGCCGTCGATCTGGGTGGCCGCAATATCCGCGTCAACGGGTTGTCGGCAGGGCCGATGAAAACCCTTGCCGCCTCGGGGATCGGTGATTTCCGCTATATCCTCAAATGGAACGAATACAACTCACCGCTGAAACGCAACGTGACGCTTGATGATGTCGGCGGTGCCGGTGTTTACCTCCTGTCCGATATGTCCAGCGGGGTTTCGGGTGAAACCCATCACGTTGATTGTGGTTATCATGTTGTCGGGATGAAGGCCGTGGACGCACCGGATATTTCGGTGGTCTAAGCCATGGCAGACAACAGTTTCGGCACGCTTTTCCGGTTTACGACCTTTGGTGAGAGCCACGGTCCGGCCATTGGCTGTATTGTCGATGGTGTGCCGCCTCGCCTGCCGCTTTCCGAAGAGGATATCCAGCCCTTCCTCGATCGCCGCAAGCCCGGGACATCACGTTTCGTGACCCAGAGGCGGGAGGCCGATCAGGTCAAAATCCTGTCCGGGGTTTTCGAGGGCGTGACCACAGGCACCCCGATCATGCTGATGATCGAAAACACCGACCAGCGATCCAAGGATTATGGCGATATCGCCAACACCTACCGCCCGGGCCACGCCGATTTCACCTATATGGCCAAATACGGCATTCGTGACTATCGCGGCGGTGGCCGGTCCTCAGCCCGTGAGACCGCATCACGGGTGGCGGCCGGGGCGATTGCCCGACTCATCCTTAATCATAAAATTGAGGCTCATAAAATCGGGGATCAGAAAATCAGTACCGGTGTTCAGGTTCGCGGTGCGGTTACCCAGATCGGCCCGCACCGGATCAATCGTGACAACTGGCACTGGCCCGAATGCGAAAACAACCCGTTCTTTGCCCCCGATCCTGAAATCGTGCCGGTGTGGGAAAATTTCCTCGATGAAACACGCAAGGCCGGGTCTTCGGCCGGTGCGGTTATTGAAATTGTGGCCGATGGCATTCCGGCCGGTATAGGCGGGCCGATCTACAACAAGCTCGATTCCGAGCTGGCCTCGGCGATGATGTCCATCAACGCCGTCAAGGGTGTCGAAATCGGCTCAGGCTTTGATCTGGCCCATATCCCGGGGGTTGAGGCAGGGGATGAAATCAGGCTCGACGATGATGGCAAGCCGGTGTTTTCCTCCAACCATTCCGGCGGCATTCTGGGCGGGATTTCGAGCGGCCAGCCCATCACCTGCCGGTTTGTCGTCAAGCCCACCAGTTCGATCCTGACCCCGCGCCAGACCATCACCGATGATGGCCGCGAGACCGAGGTTGTGACCAAGGGCCGCCATGACCCGTGCGTGGGTATCCGTGCCGTGCCGATCGGTGAGGCCATGATGGCGGTTGTGCTGGCTGATCAGTTGATGCGGCATGAGGCGCAATGCGGGCCGCTTGGCCAATAATCAGGCCAGATCAGGCACCTGAACCGGTTTCACCGCCACGATGATGAATTCCTTGTTGCCTTCGGGGCCGGTGATGGGTGACGGAACAATGCCGCGCACCTGCCAGCCCAGATCATCAGCCAGCCAGCCCCTGATGGTATCCTGAACCGCCTGATGCAGGGCAGGATCACGCACTACCCCGCCCTTGCCGACCTGGCCTTTACCGACTTCAAACTGCGGCTTGATGAGCGCCGCCAGCACCCCGCCTGGCCTGAGGCGTTCAAGACTGGCCGGAAGCACTTTCATCAATGAGATAAAAGACGCATCACAGACCACGATATCAGCGACCTCGGGGATCAGCTCCTCCGTCAGGTGGCGGGCATTTGTTTTTTCCATGACCACCACGCGATCATCGTTGCGCAGCCCCCAGTCAAGCTGGCCGTGACCGACATCAACCGCGTAAACCCGTTCAGCCCCTGCCCGCAGCAGAACATCGGTAAACCCGCCGGTGCTGGAGCCGACATCAATGGCGGTTGCACGGGTGAGGTCAATATCACTGAAATGATCAAGCGCGGCGGCCAGTTTCAGCCCGCCACGCGACACATAGGGGTGTTCCTTCCCCTTCACCGCAAGGTCGATATCAACAGGGTATTTGACCCCGGCCTTGGTCAATCGCTGGTCACCGCTCATCACCAGCCCGGCGAGGATCATGGCCTGGGCTTTCTCACGGCTCGGGGCCAGACCCTTTGAATGGAGGATAACGTCAAGCCGCTCACGGGCAGGTTTCTTGCCCTGTCCAGTCACGGGGGTTCAGCCCTGAAGCGCGTTGATAACCCCGGCCGGATCAACACCCAGCATCGGGGCGGCAACAGCGATGATCCCGGCACTGTCCAGCCCGGCATCCGCCAGCTGACCCGACTGGCTGTCATGGTCAATCATGCGATCTGGCAGGGTCAGGGCGCGGAGCATCTTGCCATTATCAAGCTGGCCCCTGTTGGCGAGGTATTGCATGACATGGGCGGCAAAACCGCCTGCACTGCCTTCCTCAATCAGGATAATGCCGTCATGGTCACGCCACAGCCGGTCAATCAGCGCGGTATCCAGCGGCTTGGCAAAGCGGGCATCGGCCACGGTGATAGAGGCACCGGCCTGGTCAAGCTGATCCGCGGCCAGCAGCGCATCCTGCAAGCGGGTACCAAGCGAAAGGATAGCCAGTTTTTCGCCTTCACGAACAATGCGGCCCTTGCCGATTTCGAGCAGCCCGGGCGTATCGGGGATGGAACATCCCGTCCCCTCACCCCTCGGGTAACGGAAGGCGGAAGGCCCTTCATCAAAGGCAGCAGCCGTCGCAACAACACGCGTCAGCTCCGCCTCATCAGACGGGGCCATGATCGTCATGTTGGGCAGGCAGGACAGAAAGGCCAGATCATAGGCCCCGACATGGGTTGCCCCGTCAGCCCCGACCAGCCCGGCCCGGTCAATGGCGAAACGCACCGGCAGTTTCTGCAAGGCGACATCATGGACAACCTGATCATACCCGCGTTGCAGGAAGGTGGAATAGAGCGCGGCAAACGGCTTCATCCCCTCAGTGGCGAGACCGGCGGCGAAAGTCACGGCATGCTGTTCGGCAATACCAACATCAAAACAGCGGCGCGGGAAACGCTTGCCGAATTTATCCAGCCCGGTGCCTGATGGCATGGCCGCCGTCACCGCCACGATCGACGGGTCCTTTTCGGCTTCCTTGATCAGCTGGTCGGTAAAGGCGCCGGTGTAGCTGACAGCGTTGGATGACTTTTTCTTATGCTCACCGGTGATAACGTCAAATTGCGGCACAGCGTGGTATTTCTCCCCGCTCTCACCCGCAAAGGGATGGCCCCTGCCCTTTTCGGTGACCACATGCAACAGCACAGGACCGCGATTGGGGCCATTTTTGAGGTTGCGCAGGATCGGCACCAGCTGATCCAGATCATGACCATCAACAGGGCCGATATAGAAAAACCCGAGCTGGGAGAAAATGGTGCTGCTGCCGACAATGCCGCGCGCCATTTCCTCGGCCCGCTTGGCGGTGCGTTCAAATTCGGCCGGGAAACGGCTGGCAACCTGTTTCGCCAGCTCCCTGATCGAATGAAACGGGCGTGATGAAATCAGGTGGCTGAGGTAATTGCTGAGCGCACCAACCGCCGGGGCAATCGACATTTCATTATCGTTGAGGATGACCACCATCCGTGATTTCAGCCCGCCGGCGTTGTTCATGGCCTCATACGCCATGCCCGCGCTCATGGAACCATCACCGATGACCGAGACAACGTTGAAATCCTCGCCCTTGATGTCACGCGCCACCGCCATGCCAAGCCCGGCCGAGATCGAGGTGGAGGAATGCGCCGCGCCAAACGGGTCAAATTCGCTTTCATCACGGCGCGTGAACCCGGACAGCCCCCCTGCCTGACGCAGGGTGCGGATACGGTCACGCCGACCGGTGAGAATCTTGTGGGGATAGGTCTGGTGGCTGACATCCCAGATCAGCTTGTCTGAAGGGGTATTGAAAACGTAATGCAGGGCAACGGTCAATTCGACCACGCCAAGCCCGGCCCCGAGGTGACCGCCAGTGCGCGAGACAGCGTCAATCGTCTCTGCCCGCAGCTCATCCGCCAGTGTCCTGAGGCTGGTTTCAGGCAATGTCCTCAACGCTTCCGGGGATGCAACCTTGTCAAGCAAGGGCGTTTTCATGCCTCAATCCTTCCTCTCCCGGGCCGATAACACCGCTGGCCCCCTTTGTTCACGGCAAGCGTTAAAACTCGCGCCTTATAATAAAACTGGCCAATTCCAGCAAATAGTCAAGTTCAGGTGTAGAGTATGAGGTGGTTGCATGCAAGGCCTCGCCTGCCTCACGGGCCAGTTTGGCAGCCTCATCAATGGCCCCGTCCATGCCGAGAAAATCGACAAAACTGGCCTTGCCAGCCTCGGCATCACGCCCCGCAGGCTTTCCCAGATCCTCGGCACTGGCCTGACGGTCAAGGATGTCATCAGCAATCTGGAAGGCCAGCCCGATCTTGACAGCATAGGTATCAAGCCCGGTCATGAGCGCGGGATCAGCCCCGCCAACCAGCCCGCCCGACCGCACCGCCGCACGGATCAGCGCGCCTGTTTTCATGGCCTGCATGACCTTGGTTTCGTCCATATCAAGGGCGCGGGTTTCAGCCTCAAGATCAAGCATCTGGCCCCCCGCCATGCCATTAACGCCTGAAGCGGATGCCAGCTCAACCACCAGCGATGCACGAACCCCGGGGTCAGCGTGGGTCAGGGGGTCTGCCAGCAATTCAAACGCCAGCGATTGCAGCGCATCACCCGCCAGAATCGCCGTGGCTTCATCAAAGGCAACATGACACGATGGCTTGCCCCGCCTTGTATCAGCGTCATCCATGGCCGGCAGATCATCATGGATGAGGGAATAGGCGTGCAGGCATTCAAAGGCAGCGGCAACACGCAGGCTGCCCTGCCCTTCATCCCCAAACCCCTCTTCAACATCTGAAAGATCAGGTTTGGCCGTGGCAATAGCCAGCCTCGCCGCGCCCAGTACCAGGGCCGCCCTGATCCGCTTGCCGCCATTGAGCGCGGAATACGCCATCGCTTCCATCAGGCGCGGGGCTGTGGCATCAGCGGTTTTGCCAAAAACCGAGGTCAGGCATTGCTCGGTCCGGGTAGCATCGCTCATGAGCTGCGATGGGAGGATGGTCATTTACGCGGTGCCGGACTCTGGATCAAACGGGGCGGTGCCTTCAGGGCTGGAGCTGCCGCGCTGGGCCCTGATCTGTTCAACCTTGAGGCGTGCCTCATCCAGACGTTGCTGGCACTGGTTTTTGAGCATGGACCCTTTTTCATAGGCCGCCACGGCATCATCCAGCGAAACTTCACCACGCTCAAGCTGGGTAACGATGGCCTCCAGCTGTTTCAGGGCTTCCTCAAAACTCATCGCCTTGCTTTCCTGGGTCATGATTTCACCTTTCCTTTATGCGTCATCAAGGGTGCTGGCTATTGATTTGACCAGGCCTGCAACCTTTTTGCGCACCGATGTGCGTTTGATGGAATAATACGACCGCACCAGCTCAAGCGTTTCACGCCGTGCCATGGGGTCAATTTGATCATCAGGGGTTTCGGCCACCTTGGGGGCATCGCTCATCCGGCGGGGTGAACGCGCCCTTGTCTCAGCGGACATATCCTCAAAGAAATAGCCGATTTCCACATCAAGAATCTGGCTGATATCCCAGAGTCTGGACGCACTGACACGATTGGCCCCGCGTTCGTATTTCTGGACCTGCTGGAACGTAATATTGAGCGTTGCGCTGAGCTGGTCCTGGCTGAGGCCGAGCAACGTTCTGCGTTGACGTATCCGCTTGCCGACATGAACATCAACTGCATTATTATTAGTCACCATAAAATTCTTGCTGGCACCGGGTTTTATTTCAGACATTGAACACACCAAAAAAACAATCAGAAGTTGACCAATTATTGCGTCACCACGGCGCAAAGGGCAAGCCTATTTTATCCTGTCCTGAAGGGTTAATAGGCTATTCAGACCGGGATACAGGCCCGGATGCGTGCCGGGATACGTGCCGGGATGCGGGCTGGGATTCAGGTCCGGGTACAGGCTGGGACACGCGTTGAGCCATGCGCCCGAGCGCTGTTATCAACGCCTTCAGCACGCCCGGCTCAAACGCCGAATGGCCTGCATCTTCAATCATCACCAGCTCCGATTGGTCCCACGCCTTGGCGAGGGTTGAGGCTGTATGGGGCGGGCAGATCACATCATGCCTGCCCTGAATGATGATCGACGGGATACGGCCAATGCGGTGGATATTCTCAAGAATAGGTTCATCCTCAAGGAAACAGTGATGCTTGAAATAATGCGCTTCGAGGCGGGCCAGGCTTAACGCAACCCTGCCGCCACCGCCGCGCAATTCCGCCCGCAGGGTTGAGCATGAATTTTCATAGGATGACCAGGCATCGGCCGCAGGGATGGCAATTGACGGGCTTTCCTGCATCAGGCGGCGGCTATACGCCGTCAGCAGATCACCGCGTTCGGTTTCAGGGATGAAATGGCTGAACCGGTCCCAGGCCTCGGGGAAAAATTGCCCCATGCCGTTCATGAACCAGTCCACCTCACTGTCGGTGCCAAGGAAAATCCCCCGCAGGATAAAGCCAAGGCACCGTTCAGGATGGCGGATACCATAAGCCAGCCCCAGGGTTGACCCCCATGATCCGCCAAAAATGATCCATTGCTCAATGCCAAAATGCTGGCGAATCATTTCAATATCATCAACAAGGTGCCAGGTGGAGTTATCGCGGGTTTCCGCAAACGGGCGTGATTTGCCGGAACCGCGCTGATCAAACAGAATGACCCTGAACAGGGACGGATCAAACAGCCGCCGGTGCATTGAGGAAATACCGGCCCCGGGACCGCCATGCAGAAAAACCACGGGTATACCATGGGGGTTGCCGCTTTCTTCAACATAAAGCAGGTGGCCGTCACCGGTTTCGAGCCGGGCAGTCTTTATAGGGGCTATTGGCGGAAACAGGGTTTCGCCTTCGTATTGAGATCGCATCTATCCTACCTATGAGAGGTAGAGGATATCGTCAAGACTATCGACGCGGCTTTCAATGTTAACGCGAATTTTTTTCATGGCGCGGGTTTCGAGCTGACGCACGCGTTCCTTGCTGACCCCGAAATCACGTCCAAGTTCATCAAGGGTGGCCCCGTCTTCGTTGAGGCGGCGGCGCATGATGATCAGCTTTTCACGCGGGGAAAGTTCTTCCATCGCCTCGGCAAGCCAGTCGGACAGGCGGGTGGCATCATGGCTGGTGGCAACGGACTGTTCAGGGTTGGGGCGATCATCGACGATGAAATCCTGCGGCACATTCTCATTGCCATCACCGATCGGGGCATTGAGCGAGCTATCAGAACCGGATAAACGCTGTTCCATGTGAACAACATCGGTCATGGTCACGCCGATGCTGTCAGCGATCTGCTGGCGACCCTGATCGGTCAGAGGACCACCATCGACTTCACCGATACGGGCGCGGAGATGACGCAGCTTGAAAAAGAGTGATTTATGGGCCGAGGTTGTGCCGGTACGGACAATCGACCAGTTGCGCAGCACGAAATCCTGAATGGATGCCCTGATCCACCATACGGAATAAGTGGAAAAACGGACTTCACGATCAGGGTCAAAACGGCTGGCGGCCTGCATGATCCCGATATTGCCTTCCTGGATCAAATC
>NTKX01000002.1 GCA_002457135.1 SAR116 cluster bacterium MED-G04 | reverse complement strand
GGGTGGATGTCTTCAGCCTCAAGCCCAAGGTCCGCCAGTGCATCTTCGGTATCCAGTACTTCCACCTCACCACTCTGCTCAATAATCTCAATCAGGCGTTGCTCTGCGGACACGCTTTCGTCATGCATCACCGTTACGGCGAGAAGGGCTGCCAGGGTTGTTGTCGTCGCGGTGGACTGATTCATGTCTTCCCTGGCAAAAGGCAGAATAACGCATCCGTGCTGGATGCCGGTTTCCATATTGGGCATAAGATGACTCCTTTTGGGGTGGATAGGCATGTCAGAGGCTTCATTCGGTACCCTGAGGATACCTACCAGCAGTTGCGGTATGTTAAAGCCTGAATACAACATGCAGTAATATTAAAGGGGGACAATCCAATTCATGTCAATTGCCAATAGCGAATCGCCGGAAAATTTAAATTAACCGTAATAATTGGCACAACATGTGGTGTCATTTATTAACGCCGGCAAAAAGAAACGGCCAAAATGGCGGTTCTGGCCGTAATCAAATTGGATAGTGCCTGAGGCTGTTTCGGCTTAGGAGCCAACCCGGCGAACGTTGATCTGGCCAACCGGTGCGTTGTTGATGTTTTTCACCGTGTTGCTGGGCTGACTGTAGATCAGGGTTTCAACACCGAAAGTATCAACCACGCTGGCCTTGGCGCGAACCTGCATGCCGACCAGCGCCTGGGTCAGGACCAGTTTGTTGTTGGATGCGCTGTCGATGGCGCGCCAGTTGCGGCCATCCTTGGAATATTCCCATGATACCGACAGGCTGGCGATGCCGTCTTCATCCGAAACACCATTGGTGCGGACAACCATGAAATTGCCCTCGGTCGGCACGCCCGTAATCGTCACTTCACCTTCAACCGGGTCATCAACGTTGGTGACCGTCTCCGATGGGTTGGAGATCAGGACCTCACGGGTGTTGTGGCTGTCAACATAGGTGATGATGGCGCGGTAGGAATAGCCGACATGCTCCTGGCCGAGGCGAAGCACCTCATTGGTGGCCTCAGGGAAAGCCTGCCAGTCGGTCTTGGTTGATGACCGCTGCCAGATAACCTCATACGAGCCGATGCCGTCTTCATCGGAAATCGAGCTGGTCTCAACCACCAGTGCGTCTTCTTCACGCGCCGAACCTGTCAGGATCGGGCTGCCGGTAGGTTTGTCGTTGACGTTCTCAACCTCGTTCGATCCGGGGCTGACCAGGGTTTCGAGGTTACCCTGACCGTCAACATAGGTGATCACGACGCGGAGCCGCTTGCCAACGTGAATTTCACGCGGGGTGAAGGATTGCTGGGTGGCGCCCGAAATATTCATCCAGTCGCCGTTGTTTGATGAAATCTGCCACTGAACCGTGACTTCACCCATGCCGTCATCATCCATGATCGCGCTGGCATCGACAATCAGGGGGTCATCCTCAATGGCGATGAAACCGGGTTCTTCGGCTTCGGGTTCAGCTGCGGCCTGTTCGGTTTCTGTGGATGCTGTTGCGCCGGATGCGCTGGTCTCTGTTGCTGTGCTGCTTGGGGTTTCCGTGATGGATGTCTGGGTAGCGCCAGTTGTTACTGAGGTGGTGGCAGAATCACTTTCTGTCGCCTCAGGCTCAGGAACACCGCCTGCCAGTACGACTGTTGAACTCAAACTCACCAAAGCAAGCGCAACGAAATAATTACGGGATTTCATGCCAAAGCCCTCACGGATTGATATACATATACAAATGCATCAGATCATTAATATACAGGCTAAAGATACTCAAAAATAAAAAAAATTCATTATCTATTTTCAAAAACTGTGATCTCGGGCATCCATGCCGCACCTGACGAAAAAACAAAACCAGGCCTGAATTCCAATTTTTGTACTTATTACAAAAGGTTAATTGATTACCTCAACAAATACGCCGTGTTCATCGCTTTGATAATGAAGACAAATTGAAACAACGGTTTCAAGGCTTCAACGCAGCTATCTTAACAAAACGTGATCAAAACGATCAATTGTTAAGGTTTTCCGGCCCCTGAATTTCTAGGGCGAGGTCCAGTTATCCAGAATCTGCCGGGCCTCGGGGTTATTGGCGAACAGCATTGTATCATGGCCGTCCTTGCGGGCGGTCAATTCGATGACATAGCCGTTCGGGTCACGGAAATAGATGCTGTCGATAAAGCCATGATCGGAAATACCGCGAGTTTCGATGCCTTCCTTCTTGCCCTTTTCGAACATTTTGAGCAGATGCTCTGGGCTGACCTCAAGCGCGAGATGCAGGTCAAAATCGTGGTGTTTCTTGAATTCAAAATCACGGTCAGGAGCTTCGAAAAAAGCGATGTAGGAGCCATCACCCATTTCGTAGAAACTGTGCAGAACACTGGTTTCACGTCCGGTGATCGTCTGTTTGATTTCGAGCGCGCCAGCCAGTGGCAGGCCGAGGAAATCTTCATAGAAAGCCCTGGTGTCGTGGCTGTTCCTGCAACGGTAGGCGTTGTGGTGCATTCCCTTGATCATGATGCTGTCTCCTTACCTTAAATGATATGGAAAGCCAGAACCTGATTTTCACCCCCAACAGGGGCAAAAACAGAAAAACAGCCCCCCTTTATGGAGGGCTGTTTGGATATTGGTTCAGAGACGTTAAACGGGCCGGCCGTTACTGCGGGACAGAGCCGATCACGCCTTCGACATAATAATTCATGGCCCACAGACCAGCATCATCAAGGACTTCACCTGATTTGAGGACTTCCTTGCCATCATTGCTCATCATCGGGCCTTCAAAGATGTTGATCGAACCATCGGCCAGGCCATCACGGGCAGCGTTGGCCTTGGCAACGACATCGTCAGGCATGTTGGTGAACGGTGACAGTTTCAGCATCCCGCTCTTGAGCCCGCCCCAGGTGTCACCGGCCCAGTGATCAGGGCCGTCACCGTTGGACCAGGTGCCGTTCCGTGTCGCTTCAATCATATCGACATAGTAGGGACCCCAGTTGTTGATGGAGGCAAAAAGCTGGGCCTTCGGGGCAAACTCGATATTGTCGGTGGACTGGGCGAAGCCGACGACGCCGTTCTTTTCAGCGATCTGGAGCATGGCCGGGCTGTCGGTGTGCTGGGCCAGAACATCCGCACCCTCGGCGATCAGGACCTTGGTCACATCGGCTTCCTTGACCGGATCATACCAGGTGTTGGCCCAGATGACCGAGATTTCAGCATCAGGGTTGGTGCTGCGCAGACCACGGGCAAAGGCGTTGATGCCCATAACAACCTCAGGAATAGGGAAGGCCGCGATATAGCCGATCTTGTTGGTCTTGGTCATCATCCCGGCAACCACACCCTGAACATAACGGCCTTCGTGGAAACGGATATTGCCGGTGGCCATGTTCGGGCTGCGTTTATAGCCGGTCAGGTGGACGAATTTCACATCAGGGTATTCCTTGGACACTTTGAGGGTCGGTTCCATATACCCGAACGAGGTGGTGAAGATGATCTCATTGCCCTGCTGGACGAGTTCGCGAATCACCCGGGTTGCATCAGGGCCTTCGGGAACGTTTTCAACATAGCTGGTTTCAACCTTGTCGCCGAAATGCTCTTCAACCATCAGGCGGCCGAGATCATGGGCATAGGTCCAGCCATGATCACCGGTGGTGCTGAGATAGACGAAACCGACCTTGGTGGGGCCTTCGGTTGTGGCTTCTGACGGCTTGCCGGTCAACATCACCATGGCCATGACGGCGGCGACAACACCAACCCACAGTATTGGCAGAATTTTCTTGTTCATCGATGAACTCACTTTCTTTAAATGATCAGATTTCAGCTGTTGCGCTGAAACGGTTTACCAAGGCAGGCCGGAACGCTGATGAACGAACCCTCCCTTGAGCGAATGGATATCAATACGAGTGCCCCGATTGTGGCAATATATGGCAGCATTGACAAGAACTGAGGTGGCACCATCCAGCCCCTTGCCTGGCCGGTCAGTTGCAGGATTGTGATGCCGCCAAAAATCAGCGCCCCGATCAGCAACCGGCCCGGCATCCAGGAGGCAAAGACAACCAGTGCCAGCGCGATCCAGCCCCGGCCCGCGGTCATGCCCTCTGACCAGTGCGGGGTCAGCACCAGCGGCAGATAGGCCCCGGCCAGCCCCGCCATCATGCCGCCAAACCCCACCGCCAGCCAGCGCACAAGGGCGACGTTGTAGCCAAGCGCATGGGCGCTGTTATGTTCATCGCCGACAGCCCGCAAAATCATCCCCCAGCGGGTCCGGAACAGCATGAATGCGACCAGCCCGAGGAGGACAAATGCAAGATAGAACAAGAGGTCCTGTTTAAACAGCAGGTCGCCCACCACCGGGATGGATGATATTACCGGCAGCTCGATGATAGGCAGGGCGAGGCCCGTTTTGCCAATCAATGGCGCGCCGACCAGCCCGGAAAAGCCGGTGGCAAAGATCGTCAGGGCCAGCCCTGTTGCAACCTGATTGGTCAGGAGGGTGACAGCGAAAAAGGCAAACAGCATGGCGGTGACAGCACCCGCCGCCGCCCCGGCGATAATACCGCTATAGGGGTTGCCCGTGGCCAGCACCGCGCTGAGCGCGGCCACCGCGCCGATCAGCATCATGCCCTCAACCCCGAGGTTGAGCACGCCCGAACGTTCGGCCACCAGCTCACCGGTGGCGGCCAGCAAGAGCGGGATCGAGGTGGCCAGAACAGTCAGCATCAAGGCGGTCATGCTAGGCCCTCCCCTTCCATTCGATGCGATACTGCTGGAGGGTCGCGCTCGCCAAGAGATAAAACAGCAGAATGCCCTTGAACAGCCCGCTCACCACTTTGGGGATGCCGAGCGCAATCTGGGCATTGTCGCCGCCCAGTTCCGCCATCGCGATCACCAGCCCGGCCAGGATGGTCGCCACCGGATTGAGCCGCGCCAGAAACGCCACGATGATGGCGGTGAAACCGTAGCCAAAGGAAACATTTGGCTGCAACTGCCCGATATTGGCCGATACCTCAACCATCCCGGCCAGCCCGGCCATGGCCCCTGATGCTGCCAACACACCATAGATGATGAGCCGGTCACTGAACCCGGCAAACCGCGCGGCCCGGGGGGCCAGCCCCGCCACCGTGATCTGATAGCCGGGCAGGCTGCGCTGCAGCACGAACCAGATAACAGGGACCAGCACCAGCGCCAGCAACACGCCGGAATGGAGCTGGCCGATCTGCCCGATAAAAGGCAGTGGCATGCGGTCAATCAGCCCGGCATCCGGGTACATTTTGGTCAGTGGGAAGCCAAAGGATTTCGGATCACGCAACGGTCCCCTGACAACGAAATCCAGCAGCAGGCTGGCGATATAGGTCAGCATCAGCGTCACCAATATCTCATTGGCGTTGAAATGCGCGCGCAATGCCGCCGCAATCCCGGCCCATACAGCCCCGGCCAGCATCGCTGTCAGCATCATGGCGGGCAGCAGCAGGGGCGAGGTCGTGTCCGGGAAGCTGAGGGCAAGCCACCCCGCCGCCATGGCACCAAGAATGAACTGGCCCTCAGCCCCGATATTCCATGCATTGGCGCGGTAGCAGAAAATCAGGCCAAGGCTGATGATGATCAGGGGGCAGGCCTTGACCAGCAGATCACCGACACGGTCAACCCGCCCGAAAGGCGAGATGAAGAAGTGATACAAGGCCTCCCCCGGTTGGTAGCCGAGGAGGGCAAAAATCAGCGCACCCGTCACCACGGTAGCCGCCACCGCCACCACCGAGGACAGCACCACCTGCCCGGTTGAGACACGATCTCGCGGGATCAGCCGGATCATGCCGCCGTCTCCCCGCCCATGAGCAGGCCGATAGCCTCCACCGTCATCTCGCCTGCGGGTTTCACAGCCGAAAGCCGGCCACCATGCAGGACCGTGATATGACTGGCGAGGGCCAGAATTTCCTCAAGGTCCTGGCTGATCAGGATGATGGCGCAACCGCTTTCGGCAAGGCTCAGCAACTGCCGCCTGATGAGGGAGGCTGCACCGACATCAACACCCCATGTCGGCTGCACCACCACCGCTACCCTGGGGTTGGCGAGCAGCATCCGGCCAAGAATGAATTTCTGCAAATTGCCACCCGAAAGCTGGCTTGCCAGCGGGTCATCCTCTGGCACGCGGACATCGTTGCCCCGGATGATGCTGGCGGTATCGGGGCTGGCGGCCATGGGGCTGGCCATCAGTCTTTTCCAGAACGGGCCTTGTTGCTGATAGTGATGAAACCGGGTCAGGAAGGTGTTGCTCGATAATGCCATTTCAGGGATGGCGGCATGGCCGTTGCGTTCCTCGGGGACAGCCTCAATACCGTGCTGGCGGCGCGCTGATGGGCCAAGCTGGCCGATATCCGTGTTGCCTAGCATGATAACCCCGGGGCCGGGGCATCGCCATTCGCCGCTCAATGCCTCAGCCAGTTCACCCTGGCCATTGCCCGAAACACCGGCAATCCCCAGAATTTCACCGGCCCGCAATTCCAGCGAAATACCGCTCAACGCAGTGGCGAAATCGTGGCTGGCCGGACGCTCAAGCCCATTGATGCTGAGGCGGATTTCAGCGGAGAGTTTATCACTATTGTCAGTTCGGGTGTCTGGACGGCGTTCGACATGATCGATGCCGCCGCCCACCATCATCTCAGCCAGGGCGCGGGTGCTGCTCTGTTTCGGGGTTGTGCTGCCGACATTGCGGCCGCCCCGCAGCACCGTTGCGGTATCGGCGAGGGTGATCACCTCATTCAGCTTGTGGCTGATATAGAGGATGGCGCATCCATCCGCCGCCAGTTGACGCAGGACCACGAAAAGCTGATCGATTTCCTGGGGGGTCAGAACGCTAGTCGGTTCATCCATGATCAGGAGGCGCGGGTTCTGCAACAGGCAGCGCAGGATTTCAACACGCTGTTTTTCCCCGACTGAAAGCCGCCCGACAGGCCGGTCAGGGTTTATATCCAGCCCCCGGCGTTGCGATTCGGCCATGATCCGCGCCCGCAACGCATCCAGCCCTTCACCCTTCTGGCCCTTTTCGGGTTCAAGGGCGATGGCGATATTTTCCAGCACCGACAGTGCCGGGAACAGCGAAAAATGCTGGAACACCATGGCAATGCCCATGGAACGGGCCAGCCTGGGGGAGGTGATTTCAACATCATCACCGCGCCATAGCAGCCGCCCGTCATCGGGTTGCAACACGCCATACAGCATCTTCACAAAGGTTGATTTACCGGCCCCGTTTTCACCCAGCAGGGCATGGATTTCGCCCTCATTAATGGTCAGCGATACCGCATCATTGGCGGTAAAATCACCAAAGGATCTGGAGATGCTCTCCGCAACCAGAAGGGGTGTCTTTATCGTCATCGTTGTGGGATACCGAGTTGCAGGATACCGACGGGAAAATGAAACTCTACTATGCTTGCCCTGGATTGGCCAGCCCTTGAACTGGCCAAAATTAAGGGGCAGGGAGCGGGTGATTATCGGCTGGCCTCAACCCTTTTTTCGGCGCTGGCCTGCCCCCTTGTTTCACGGTGAAAAAGATACAGCCCAGAGCCGATGATGAGGGCAACACCGATGATCGTCGGGGTGTCGGGAATATCGCCAAACACCAGGAACCCGAACACCGTTGCCCCGATAATCTCAATATACTGGAACGGGGCCAGCATGCTGGCCGGGGCGCGGGCCACGGCAACAACAAGGGTCAGGTGACCGATGGTGGAAACCAGCCCCAGCCCGATGACCCAGTAGATGGCGATGCCCTGGGGCAGGGATGGTGCCAGCACCGTGATATTCAGCCCCTCACCGGCCCCGAGCGCAAGCGCCATCACCAGCACCGCCGATAGCCCCACCATCCATTGCATCTGAAACGGGTTGACCTGACCCGAAATCCGCCGTGTCAGCAGAAAGTAAAACGCAAAACAGAGCGCCGCCCCCAGGGGCAGCAGGGCAGGTGCGCCAACCTCGGCAAAGCTGGGCCTGATGATGATCATGGCGCCGCCAAAGCCGACAATGATGGCGGCTATCCGCCTGATATGGATACGCTCCCCCAGAAAGATAACGCACAGCAGGGTCAGGATCATCGGTTCAACAAAAAAGATCGAAATGGCCACCGCGATGGAAAGGTAATTGAGCGCGGCAAAGAAAAACAGTGTCGCCCCTGCCAACAGGACCCCGCGGGCAAACTGGATGACCAGCGTACCCTGGGGCAGAACCCACAGCCGGAACCAGATGATCACGGGTGTCAGCAACAGCGTTTGCAGGAAAAACCGGTACCACACGACCTGCCCCGGTGACATGGTCTGCCCCAGCAGTTTGGCAAAAACATCAATGCCGGGGATGATGAGCATCGCCAGCGCCATCAGCAGCATGCCCTGCAAATGCGTTGACTGGCCGTGGGCTGATTGGCCGGGGCCGATGCTGAAAAGTTGGCGGGGGTTCATGGTGATCCGGGAAATTGTTTTGCGGGAGTATGATAGGATTTTGAAATTTCTTCCACATGTCTTTCGCTTGCGAATGATAGCAACTGATCTATGGTGGGGAAATTCCGATAATCAAAAGGGAGGAAATCGCTATGGCAGAACCGCATCTTCTTGTCCATCACAACGGTGACAATGTCGGCGTTGTCGTTATTGAAAACCTGAAAGCCGGTACCGAAATGCTGTGCGTTGTAACCGAGGATAATTCCGATTTCACCATGGTGGTCAACCACGATGTTCCCATCGGTCACAAGGTTGCGCTGGTGGATTTCAGTGCAGGCGACACCGTGATGAAATACGGTCAGGACATAGGCCGGATCACCGCATCCGCCGGTAAGGGCGACCACGTTCATGTCCAAAACTTGAAAACCAAACGCTGGTAGGAGGGGATCATGGCATCCAACAACAGTTTTTTCGGGTATCGGCGTGAAAACGGCCGTGTCGGGGTTCGCAATTATGTTGCCATCCTGCCCGTCGATGACATTTCCAACGCCGCGTGTGAAAACGTGGCCAAAAATATTCAGGGCACCATGGCGCTGCCGCATTCCTATGGCCGCCTGCAATTCGGTGAAGACCTGGAGCTGCATTTCCGCACCATCATCGGTGCCGGTTCCAACCCCAATATTGCGGCCTGTATCGTGATCGGGATTGAGCCGGGCTGGACCCAGAAGATCGTCGATGGCATCGCCAGCACAGGCAAGCCAGTTGCCGGGTTTTCCATCGAACAGAACGGCGATATCAATACCATTGCCGCCGCATCCCGCACCGCCAAGGAATTCGTTCACATGACGAGCGAATACCAGCGTGAGGAATGCCCGGTGTCGGATCTGTGGGTTTCCACCAAATGCGGTGAGAGCGATACCACCACCGGCCTGTCATCATGCCCTACGGTCGGCAACATGTACGACAAGCTGCTGCCCGAAGGCATCTATGGCTGCTTTGGCGAGACCTCGGAAATCACCGGGGCCGAGCATCTCTGCCGTGATCGTGCCGCCACCCCCGAAGCAGGTGAGAAGTTCATGCAGATCTGGCAATCCTATCAGGATGACGTGATCGAGCAGTTCAAGACCTCAGACCTGTCGGAAAGCCAGCCCACCAAGGGCAATATCGAAGGTGGCCTCACCACGATTGAGGAAAAGGCGCTCGGCAATCTTGAAAAGATCGGCCGCACCAGCACCTATATCGATGCCCTCGGCCCGGCGGAAAAACCTGAAATGGGACCTGGCCTCTATTTCATGGATACATCATCGGCGGCGGCTGAATGCGTCACCCTGATGGCGGCGGCGGGTTATGTTGTGCATACCTTCCCCACCGGGCAGGGTAACGTCGTTGGCAACCCGATTGTTCCCGTGATCAAGATCACCGGCAACCCGCGCACGGTCCGCACCATGAGCGAGCATGTCGATGTCGATGTCTCCGGCGTGCTGCGGCGTGAGATGACAATCGATGAGGCCGGTGACAGCCTGATTGAGATGATCCGCCGCACCGCCAATGGCCGCATGACCGCGGCCGAGGCCCTCAACCACCGTGAATTTGTGATGACCAAACTCTACCGTAGTGCCTAGGCACCGATGGCAGAGATCGTTATCACCGAATTTATGGAACAATCGGCGGTCAGTTCACTGGCTGCCGATTTTGACTGTCTCTATGACCCCCGACTGGTCGATGATGCCGCCCGCATTCATGCCATGCTGGCGGATTGCCGGGGGCTGATTGTCCGCAACCGGACCCGCGTTGATGCGGCGATGATGGATGCGGCCCCCAACCTCAGGGTTATTGGCAGGCTGGGTGTCGGGCTGGATAACATTGATCTTGATGCAGCGGCGGAGCGCGGTATCAGGGTCTGCCCGGCAACAGGCGCCAATGCGGCATGTGTGGCTGAATACGTTTTGCTGGCCACGCTTCACCTGCTCAGGCCACTGACCCTTGCAACCGCGCCGATGCTTGCCGGTGATTTCCCGCGTCCGGCCTTTTCCAACGGCAGGGAGATCGGCGGCAGGGTGCTGGGCCTGATCGGCGGCGGCATGATCGGGCGTGAAGTGGCGCGCCGCGCCATCCCGCTTGGCATGACCGTGCTGGTGGCGGACCCGATGCTGGAACACGGGGTCCAGGATGATGGCTCGGAGGTCGTCAGCCTCAATGACTGCCTGAGCCGTGCTGATGCTGTCTCGCTCCATATCCCGCTGACACCTGAAACCGCTGGTATGATGAGCGGTGCCATGCTGGCCCGGATGAAACCGGGGTCGGTGCTGATCAACACGGCCCGTGGCGGGATTGTCGATCACGCGGCGCTGGCCAGGCTGATGCGTGATGGCCGGATCAGTGGTGCTGCGCTTGATGTGTTTGATGACGAACCGGCCTCGGCAGAAAGCCTGGCCATGTTTGACGGCATCGAAAACCTGATCCTGACCCCCCATATCGCCGGCCTGACCGAGGAATCCAATCATCGTGTTTCCGGCATTACGGCTGATCAGGTTCGCGCTGCGCTGGAGGAAGGCTGATGGCCAATCTGAACCCGTCTGAACTTGAGGGCATCATCACCGAAGCCCTGATGGCCAACCGCACGGCTGAGGGCAACGCCAGGTCGGTGGCACGGGCGCTGGTGCTGGCTGAAATTGACGGCAAGAAAGGCCACGGCCTGTCCCGGGTGCCGAGCTATGCCGGTCAGGCGCAATCGGGCAAGGTTGATGGCCATGCCTCCCCGGGGGCGGAATCCCCGCGCCCGGGTGTGCTGGCCATTGATGCCGGTCACGGTTTCGCCTATCCCGCCTTTGATCTGATGCAATCGGCCTTGCCTGAGATGGCTCAACGGAACGGTATTGCCATGGCCGCGATCCGCCGGTCGCATCATTACGGCGTGGCCGGTCATCATGTTGAAAAGCTGGCTGATCAGGGGCTGGTCGCGCTGCTGTTTGGCAACACCCCGGCGGCGATGGCACCCTGGGGCGGCAAGACTCCGCTGTTCGGCACCAACCCCATTGCCTTTGCTGCCCCCGTTGCGGGGAGGGAGCCGATGGTGATCGACCTTGCCACGTCACGGGTGGCGCGGGGCAATATCCTCACCGCCAGCCAGAAAGGCAACCCGATCCCTGAGGGCTGGGCGCTTGATGCCGATGGTGCGCCGACGACTGATCCTGCCGCCGCGCTCAAGGGCAGCATGGTGCCGATGGCCGGGGCCAAGGGGGCCGCGCTCGCGCTCATGATTGAGGTGCTGGCAGCGGCCCTGACCGGGGCAGCCTTCGGGCGTGACGCGACATCCTTTTTTGACGCCGGGGGAAACCCGCCGAACACCGGCCAGCTGATGATCGCGATTGACCCCTCAGCCACCGCCGATGATATGGCGGGTCGGCTGGCCATGCTGGCGGGACTGATTGAGGATGACGGGGCAAGACTGCCCGGTTCATCCCGCATGGCGAGGAGGCAGGCCGCCGCCACTGACGGGCTGGATGTTGATGCCGCCGCCCTTGATGCTGCCGTCACGCTCGGCCGATAATCCATCCTCTTCATAAAAACGTCCGGCTGGTGTCGATTTTCATCAGGTATCGATTGATCTTGAGCAGAAATCCCATATTCTTCATCAGCCCCCATAAGCTTCTTGAACCCATAAGATTCTTGAACAATGCCGGGACTTGAATAGACTTGTTGTTACAGCGGAGGATGATGATGGCATTGCAGCACTGGACCTGGGAAAAAGACGACAGCGGGATAGTTACCCTCGCCATCGCTGTTGACGGCAAATCCGTCAATGTGCTGACCAAGGCGGTGTTTGCTGAAATGGAAACCCTCCTGACCATGATTGAGGGGGACGACACCATCACTGGGCTGATGCTGATATCGGGCAAGCCCGGGTTTGTCTATGGTGCTGATATCCGCGAATTCGAAGAGCTGGAGGATGAAGCCGCGGTGGGCGGGCTGCTCGAAAAGGTCCATGGCCTGTTCAGCCGGTTTGCCGCCCTGCCATTCCCGACTGTTGCCGGGATCGATGGCTATGCCCTGGGTGGCGGGTTCGAGCTGGCGCTGATCTGCGATAAACTGGTGGCCACAGCCTCACCCAAGACCATGGTCGGCTTCCCCGAAGTCAAGCTGGGCCTGATGCCCGGGTATGGCGGTACCGGCCGGGCCTGGGCCAGGGTGGGGAGCGCGGCTGTACTGGACATGATGCTCACCGGCCGCATGGTTGCCGCTGCCGAGGCAAAGGAAATCGGCCTCATTGATGAGCTGGCTGAAGTCACCGACACCGATGGGCTGACCGCGGCCATGCGTGATGTGCTGGCGGGTCTGGCGGGCGAAAAACCGGCCCCCAAATCGATTGAGGATAATGCAGCGGAAGCCGTGGCAGAGGCGAGATCATCCCATCTCAAACGCCTCCGCCCTGATCATACCCCTGCACCCTTTGCCATCATTGATCACGTTGAGGCGCATGCCGGTGATGCCGTCGCCATGGCCGAAGGGGAGAAGGACATTTTCCCCGCCCTCATGAAAAGCCCGGCTTCGGATGGGTTGAGGCGGCTGTTTCATCTGCAGGATATGGTCCGCAAGGATGCCAAGGGTGACAGCGGGATCAGCCGTGTGCATGTCATCGGTGCCGGGGTCATGGGCGGTGATATTGCCGCCGTGGCCGCGATGCGCGGCTTTGAGGTGACGCTCTATGATCTCGCCGGTGAGGTGGTGGACAAGGCCATTGACCGGGCGCGGGTCCTGTTTGAACGCAGGCTCAAGACCCCGGAGAAGATCAACGCCGCCATGGACAGGCTGATCGCTGACAGCGCGGGCAAGGGCGTGGCCGAGGCTGACCTGATTATCGAGGCGGTATCGGAAAACCCGGCCATCAAGCAGAAAGTTTTTGCCGAGGTGGAGGCCGCATCACGCCCTGATGCCATTCTGGCCACCAACACATCGGCTATTCCGCTGGAACAGATCGCCACGGCCATCCAATCACCGGAACGCCTGATCGGGCTGCATTTTTTCAATCCCGTGCCTGTTCTGCCGCTGGTTGAGGTGATCTGGTCCGAGCAGTCGGATCAGGACATGATCAGCCGCGCCATGCGTTTTGCCGGTGCGCTCGGCAAGATGCCGATCCGGTGCAAATCTGCGCCGGGGTTCCTCGTGAACCGGGCGTTGCTGCCCTATATCCTGAAGGGGATTGAGGCGATGCTGGAGGGTGAGGACCCTGACCGTATTGATGAAGCACTGGTCGATTTCGGCATGCCCATGGGGCCGGTTGAACTCGCTGACCAGATCGGCCTTGACGTGACCCATGATGCCAGCGTCCCGCTCGGCATGCCTGATGCGGTGGCCGCCGCCCTCAAGGAAAAGATCAATGCAGGCCAGCTTGGCCGCAAATCAGGGTCGGGGTTCTATGAATGGGAAGAAAAACGCGCCATTCGGCCACGGGCCAGCTATGATGGGGCTGAATTGAATGATCTGGCACGGCGGCTGCTCGCCCCGATGGTTGAACAATGCCGTCTTGCCGTTGATGAAGGCGTGGTGGACAGCGATGATCATGCTGATGCCGGAATGATTTTTGGAACAGGCTTTCCCGGGTTCAGGGGCGGGCCATTGCATTGCCGCAACCGCGGGGAGATTTGATGATGTATAACGCGCCACTTGATGATATGCGCTTTGCCCTTAACCATGTGGTTGACCTGCCCGGGGTGACCTCGGCCATCGGCAAGGAGGACAGTATCAGCCCTGATCTGGTCGATGCCATCCTTGAAGAGGCCGGCAAGCTGGCCACCGGCGTGATCGCCACCACCAACCGTGATGGTGACGTGTCGGGTGCCAGGCGCAACGATGATGGCACCGTCACCACACCGCCCGGTTTTGCCGATGCCTATAAGGCCATGGCAGAGGGCGGCTGGACCGCCATGGATGCCGAGGAAGAATTCGGCGGTCAGGCCATGCCGATGGTTGTATCCTCCATGGTCAATGAAATCTGGCAATCGTCGAACATGGCCTTTGCGCTGTGCCATCTTTTGACCCAGGGCCAGATCTATGCCCTGCAAAAGGCCGCCAGCCCCGAACAGCAGGCGGTTTTCATCCCGCCCATGGTTGAGGGCCGCTGGACCGGTACCATGAACCTGACCGAACCGCAGGCCGGAACCGATCTGGCCGCGATCCGCACCAAGGCCGTCAGGGAAGATGATCATTACCGCATCACCGGCCAGAAAATCTATATCACCTATGGTGAACACGATATGGCTGAAAATATCGTCCATCTGGTGCTGGCCCGCACCCCTGATGCCCCGGCCGGGGTCAAGGGGATTTCGGTTTTCATCGTCCCCAAATTCCTGGTCAATGAGGATGGCAGCCTGGGTGAGCGCAATGATGTGCATTGTGTTTCGCTTGAAAAGAAGCTCGGCATCAAGGGTTCGCCCACCGCCGTGCTGGCCTATGGCGAAAGCGGCGGTGCCATCGGCTATCTGGTCGGTGAGGAAAACAAGGGGCTGGAGATCATGTTCGGCATGATGAATCACGCCCGTTTCGCCGTCGGCTTGCAGGGTCTGGCCGTGTCTGAACGCGCCTATCAGCAGGCGCTTTATTATGCCCATGACCGCAAGCAGGGAACCCCGCTGGGGCGGGAAGACGGTGACACCATCATTCACCACCCTGATGTGCTGCGCCTGCTGGCCACCATGAAATCCGAAATTACGGCAATGCGGGCGCTGGCCGCCCTGGGTGGCGGGGCGCTTGATCTGGCCCATGCCGACCCTGATCAGGAAGACCGCGCCGCCCTCTTGATCCCGATCATCAAGGGCTGGCTGACCGAACGGTCGCTTGGCCTGACCTCACAGGCGGTCCAGGTCCATGGCGGCATGGGCTTTATTGAGGATACCGGCATTGCCCAGCATTACCGTGATGCCCGTATCCTGCCGATCTATGAAGGCACCACCGCCATTCAGGCCAATGATCTGGTGTTCCGGAAAACCATTCGTGATAAGGGCGCATCCATGACTGCCCTGCTGGATGAAATCGCGGGTGAGGCATCGGCCCTTACCGGGCATGATGATGCTGTGGTGGCCCGGGCGGCGGCTGCCATGACGGATGCCGTCGGTGATGCACGGGCTGCGGTTGCGCATCTTCTGGCCACTTCAAATGATCCGCGCCGCCCTGCCTCTGGCGGGGTCAATTACCTGATGATGCTGGGCTATCTTACCGGCGGCTGGATGATGCTCCGCTCCGCTTCGGCAGCGTCAAGGCTGAAGGGTGAGGCAGGCAGTGACGTTGAGTTCATGCAGGGCAAGCTCGCCTCGGTTGATGTTTACATGACGCATTCCATGCCGCAGGTAGCGGCCCTGCTCAAGACCATTCTTGGCGGCGACAGCGCGGTGCTGGCAATGCAGACAGAATGGCTCGCCCGCTAATCTCGGAGAATTGGGGCCTCATTAATGGAGCATGGCGGTAATATCAGGCAGGCCGAAGCCCGCCACGGCCATGCAAGGGGGAGCATGCTGGACCTTTCCACGGGCATCTGCCCGCGGTCATGGCCGGTACGGCCGGAACTGGTCAACCCCGCCGAATGGCACGATCTGCCGCAACAGGTGGATGAAACCGCGCTGCATGATGCGTTTCGCCGCCACGCCGGTATTCCCGATGATGCCGCTATCCTCACAGCCCCGGGCAGCCAGCTGCTGATCAGCCTGGTGCCGCTGCTGGGAAAAAAGGGGCCGGTGGCCATCCCCGACCCTGCCTATGCTGAACATGAGGCGGCGTGGATGCGCCATGGTTATACCATCACGCGCTATCCGGCGGGCAGCAATCCGCTATCGGCCAACACTGGCCCCGATAGGACCAGTCCGGCCAGTAACAGCTTTATTGCGGTTCAGCCCGGCAACCCGGTGGGGGAGGTGCTGTCACCCGGGGTTCTGCTGGAGGCATCGGAAAAGGCCGCCGATGCTGGCGGGATTGTGGTGGTGGATGAGGCATTTGCCGATCTCGACCCGTCCATCAGCCTGCTGCCCCATGCCGGGCGGCGCGGGCTGATCATCTTCCGCTCCCTTGGCAAGTTTTACGGGCTGGGCGGGCTTCGGCTCGGTCTGGCGGCAGGGCATGCTGATGATATCGCATCCCTCGCCGGGTTGATGGGGCCATGGGCCGTGTCCACGCCCGCGCTCAGGGTCGGGGCGGCGGCGCTGGGGGATACCGCTTTTCAGGATGATCAACGCGCCTGGATCAGGGCCAGGCATGATGAGCTGATCAGCGTGCTTGATCGCCATCAGCTGACGCTTGCGGGCGGCACCGGGCTTTATGCCCTGATCAGTCATGATGATGCCGCAGGCCTGCATCACCACCTGGCCCGTGAGGGGATATGGACCCGGATATTTTCGTATAATCCGGCATGGTTGCGGCTGGGATTGCCGGATCAGGCAGGCCTCGGCAAACTCGATGATGCCCTTTCTTCCCTGCCCTTTGCCCATGGAAGAAACAGATCAATTAACGTCGCTTCTGATTGACATTAAAACCGCGCTTGTGGGACTGTTCGGGTGTAAGGGTGGTGCTTGCGCCAAGCGCAGCACCTTAATAGGGAATATGGTGAGGGTGATGCATCAAAGCTGCCCTATTCCATAGCCGCCCCCGCGACTGTCATTTGGCAGGCCGCCCCATATGCCACTGGCCCCAAGGCCGGGAAGGCGGGGTCAGCCGCAACGCCATGAGCCAGGAGACCTGCCCCTACGGAAGTAAGCTGATGGCCGGGGTGTGCCATGAAGCGGTGTTGAATTTAATGGTGAATTCAGCCCGTGGTATACCCAGCCTTTACCGGAGGGGTAGATGAATAAAATCTCTGTTACCGCCCTGCTTTTCGCTGGGCTTCTCGCAAATCCTGCTCTCGCGCATCACCCCCTGGGTGGTGAGGTTCCTCAAACCATGATGCATGGCCTGCTGTCCGGCATCGGTCACCCGATTATCGGTTTTGACCATCTGGCCTTTGTGCTTGGCATCGGGCTGCTGGCCGCGTTTCAGCGCAGCCGTCTTGCCCTACCTGCCGGGTTTGTCGGCGGCACTGTTGCCGGTACTCTCCTGATCATTGGCGGCGTTGCCCTGCCTGCGGTTGAGCTGGTGATCACGCTGTCGGTGCTGATGGTCGGCCTCGTTGCCACCACTGGCCGCAACCTCAAGGCCCTGCCTGCCGCCGGTCTTGCCGGTCTTGCTGGCGTGTTCCATGGCTGGGCTTATGGTGAGGCTGTGGTCGGTGCCGAAGCCTCCCCGATCATCGCCTATCTGGCCGGTTTCGGCCTTGTCCAGATGGTGATTGCAACCGGGGTCATGGTGCTTGCCGTCATGATGAAGGACGGCAAATCCACGGCCCTGATGCCCCGTTTTGCGGGGGCGATGGTTGCCGGTGTTGGCCTGACCTATCTGGTGGAAATAGCTGAAACCGCTGTTTTTGCCGGGATTTAACGCCCGCTGATCCGATTTGGGGGGAAGGGCCGCGCAAACAGGCGGCCCTCCCCCCGACTGACGACAAATGTGTAGTTTTTGAGGGGGGTTAGCCATGGCGGCAATGCGTATTCCGGCAACCGTGATCACCGGTTTTCTTGGTGCTGGCAAGACCACGCTGATCCGGCGACTGATTGAACAGGCCGATGGCCGCCGTCTTGCCCTCATCGTCAATGAGTTTGGTGATGTCGGTGTTGATGGTGAAGTGCTGGCATCCTGCGGCGTGGAAAACTGTTCCGCCGATGATATCATCGAACTGGCCAATGGCTGTATCTGCTGCACGGTGGCGGATGACTTCCTGCCCTCCATGCAAAAGCTGCTGGAACAGGTGCCTGCCCCTGATCACATCATTATTGAAACATCGGGACTGGCCCTGCCGCAGCCGTTGGTTCAGGCTTTCGCCTGGCCTGATATCCGCCAGCGCGTCATGCTGGATGGCGTGGTCACGGTGGTGGATGGTGCCGCGCTTGCCGATGGCATGGTGGCCGCTGATCTCAATGCACTGGAGGCCCAGCGTCAGGCTGACCCTGAACTCGATCACGAAACCCCGGTGGATGAGCTGTTCCGCGATCAGGTTGCCGCCGCCAATATCCTCATCGTCTCCAAAGGCGACCTGATTGACGGCGCGGCGGGTGAGCGCGTGACGGGCAGACTGAACGCCCTCACCGATGGCACCACGCCGGTGATGATCACAAGGGGTGATACTGCCCCCCTCAAGGCGATTTTCGGCCTCGGGCTTGAAGATGAAGCCTTCGCCCGCAGTGAGCATTTCGACCATCACCATCATCATCATGATGACGATCATGATGATGATCACGGGCATGATGCCTTCCATTCGGTTGTTCTGCGCCTGCCGATGCTGGATGATCATGAAGCGTTTATCCGGAACCTGACGGCGACGGTGGCCGAGCATGGCCTGCTCCGCGCCAAGGGGTTTCTCGCCATTCGCGGCAAGGCCCTGCCCCTGACGGTTCAGGCTGTCGGCGCACGGGTTGACAGTTATTTCGGCGGCACGCTCAAGGATGATGAGGGCAGGCTGGTGCTGATCGGGCTGAAACAGACCGATATGGCGGCGATTGCCTCCAGCCTTGGCGGGGAGATGATCGCCGGGGGGATGATCGCCGGGGCGGCGTAACGCGATGCATCTGCTCAGGATTGACCAATCGGGTGATCTTTATCAGGACGGCGAGGCGGTGGATCTCGGGCTGAGTCCGGCCCGTTTCGTGATCCTGAGCGCGGCGGATACCGATCTCATGCTGCTGGCATCGGCGGTGGATCAGTCCGGGCGCGGTGATGATGCCGTGCGGCTTGCCAATATCCTCACCCTCAGTCACCCCTATTCGATTGATTTGCTGGTTGACCAGACGCTGCGGGCCTCCCGCCTCATGGTGGTTCGTCTGCTGGGCGGGATATCCTACTGGTCCTATGGTGTTGAGAGGCTGGCGGCGCTGGCCCGTCAGGAGGGGATTGATCTTGCCCTCCTGCCCGGTGATGGCAAGCCTGACCCTGAACTGGAGCGGCTGTCGACGCTTGATCCGGGCCGGCTGAATACGCTCAACGCCTATCTTGTGGCTGGCGGCATGGATAATGCCCGGGCCTTCCTTGATTGCCTTGATGATATTGCTGATGGCACCGGTGATGCCCTGCCGCCAAAACCGCTGTTGCAGGCCGGGCTCTATTGGCCGGGGGAGGCAGTGCCTGATCTGGTGCGGCTCAACGCCATCTGGTCGCGTCAGGGGCTGGATGATGCGCCGGTGGCGGCACTGGTGTTTTACCGTGCGCTGGCCCAGTCGGGTGACACCGAACCCGTCGATGCGATGATTGAGGCCCTGTTGGCTGAAGGGCTGGCCCCGTTGCCACTATTCGTTGCCAGCCTGAAAGACCCGTTTTCGGCGGAGCTTGCCTCAAGCCTCCTTGTTGAGGCTGAAACCTCGGTGATCCTCAACATGACCAGTTTTGCTGTTTCCGCAACCGGCAGCACAGCGCATGCTGATACCAGCCCCGGCCCCTTTGGTGCTGTTGATGCGCCAGTGATCCAGGCCCTGCTTGCCTCCTCCACCGAGGACAGCTGGATGAAGGGCAGTGCCGGTCTCAGCCCGCGTGATCTGGCGATGGGCGTTGTTCTGCCTGAACTCGATGGCCGCATCACCAGCCGAGCCGTTGGCTTCAAGGCTATCCCGGAACGCCATGCGCGGACCGAGGCGATGATCACCCGCTATTGCGCCCATCCTGAACGCGCGGGTTTCGCCGCCCGTCTGGCCGCCAGGTGGGTGACCCTTGCTCAAACACCCCGGCCGGAACGGCGGCTTGGGCTGGTGCTGGCGAACTACCCCAACAAGGACAGCCGACTTGCCAATGGTGTCGGCCTTGATACCCCGGAAAGCGCCTGTTCCATCCTTAACCTGTTGCGGGATGAGGGCTACACGGTTGAGGGCATTCCCGCCACCTCGGCCGGGCTGATTGACCTGATGCTGTCGGCACCGACCAACACAGGCTTTGCCGGCAGGCAGGTTGAAGCCTGGCTCCCGCTATCCCGGTATCAGCACCATTACGCCAGTCTGCCTGAAGAGGTCCGGGGCGTGATTGAGGCACGATGGGGCCAGCCCGGTGATGATCCCATGCTTGGTATTCAAGATGGGGCCAATCCTGAAATTGATCTTCCTGATGGGGCGGGTCAGAAAGCCTTTGCCCTGCCGGTCCGGTGTTTCGGGCAGGTGGCCCTCGCGGTTCAGCCTGCACGCGGCTATAACATCGACCCCAAGTCGAGTTACCATTCCCCTGATCTGCCGCCGCCGCATCATTACCTGGCCTTCTATTTCTGGTTGAGGGAGGAATTTTCCGCCCATGCCGTGATCCATCTGGGCAAGCATGGCAACCTCGAATGGTTGCCGGGCAAGGCCCTGGCCCTGTCACGGCAGTGCTTCCCTGATGCGATCCTTGGCGCGATGCCGCATCTCTACCCCTTTATCGTCAATGATCCGGGTGAGGGCAGTCAGGCCAAGCGGCGCAACGCGGCGGTGATCCTTGATCACCTGACCCCGCCGATGACACTGGCCGACAGCCACGGGGTCATGGCCGAGCTTGAAACCCTGATGGATGAGTATTTTGAGGCATCAGGGCTGGACGGGCGGCGGAGCGCGGCGTTGATGGAACAGGTGCTGATCACCGCCGACCGTGCCGGGATCGCCAGTGATTGCGGCATTGACCGTGACGACAGCGATGAAGCCAAGCTGCTGAAACTGGATAATTTCCTCTGTGATGTGAAGGAAATGCAGATCAGGGATGGTCTGCATATCTATGGCCGCGCCCCCTGGGACAGGCTGCTCAATGACCTGATCCTTGCCATTCTGCGGATCCCGCGTGGTGATGGTGATGGCGCCAATGCCTCCATCCTGCGCAGCCTTGCCCGTGACCTCGATCTCGGCGCGATGGACCCGCTGACAGCGGACCGGGCAACGCCGTGGGATGGCCCGCGCCCTGCTGTGCTTGAACCCTATGGTGACGGTGCTTGGCGGCATCAGGGGGATACTGCCGAGCGGCTCAACGGTCTGGCCTCTGCGCTTGTATCGGGTGACCGTCAGGCTGATCCGTCATGGATGCAAACCCTCGCCGTGCTTGACCATGCCCTGCCTGCAATCCGGTCAGCGGTGATCACCTCGGGCGTGGATGAAAACCGGTTCCTGCTGAAAGGCCTCGATGGCGGGTATATCCCGCCCGGTCCTGCCGGTGCGCCGACACGGGGCCGCCCCGAGGTTCTCCCCACAGGGCGGAATTTCTATTCCGTTGACAGCCGCGCCGTACCGACTGAAACCGCATGGCGCATCGGCTGGGCCTCGGCCTGTGCGCTGATAGACCGGTATTTGCAGGATCACGGCAATTACCCTGCCGCTGTTGTGCTGTCGGCTTGGGGAACCGCCAATATGCGCACCGGCGGTGATGATATTGCCCAGGCACTGGCGCTGATGGGGGTCAGGCCTGAATGGGATGGTGCCTCCCGCCGGGTGACAGGGTTTGAGGTGTTGCCGCTATCGGTTCTTGGTCGCCCCCGGATTGATGTCACCCTGCGCTGTTCCGGGTTTTTCCGTGATGCCTTCCCGGCCCAGATTGCGCTGGTGGACAAGGTCGCAAGGGCGGTCGGTGCGCTCAATGAACCCGAAGACCAGAACCCGGTTGCGGCAAGAATGAAGCATGAGGCGCAATCCCTCATCGCCTCAGGCATGGATCAGAAAGAGGCCGAAGAAAGGGCGGGGTTCCGTGTTTTCAGCGCCAGACCGGGGGCTTATGGTGCCGGGTTGCAGACCCTCATTGACGAAGGCATCTGGCAGGATCGTGGCGATTTTGCCGATGCGTTCCTGACCTGGAGCGGTTACGCCTATGGTGCCGATCAGGACGGGATGGATGCCAGACCCCATCTCGAAGACAGGCTGTCCCAGGTCGATGCCGTGATCCACAATCAGGATAATCGTGAACATGATATCCTCGACAGTGATGATTATTACCAGTTTGCGGGCGGGCTGGCGGCCAGTGTTGCCGCCCTCAAGGGTGATGATGCGCCGGTCTATATGGGGGATCACAGCCTCGCCGAACGGCCGCTGATCCGCAGCCTGGGGGAGGAGATCACGCGGGTCGTGCGGGGCCGGGCCAGCAACCCGAAATGGATCAGGGGGGTGATGCGCCACGGCTATAAGGGGGCGTTTGAAATCGCCGCCAGCCTGGATTATCTCTTTGCCTTTGCCGCCACCACCCGGCAGGTGCCGGGGCATCTCTTTGATGCGGTGTTTGAGGCATGGATCGAGGATGAGCAGGTCAGGGCCTTTCTGGCCGAGGCCAATCCCCATGCCCTCAATGACATGATGGATCGCTTTGATGAAGCGATTGATCGCGGGCTTTGGCAGCCGAGGCGGAACAGCATTACGGAAATGCTGGAATGGCACCGCCAAACACGCCACAATGAAGGTGTGAAAGCATAGCCAAAGGCGCAAGAGGGAGTGAGCAATGACCGACGAGAATGATGATATCGCACGCCATAACGCCAAGATGGCAAAGAAAAAGCAGGCCCGCGACCGGATCATGGCCACCAAAACAGATGAAAAAGGCCTGGTCATCGTCCATACCGGCAAGGGCAAGGGCAAATCCACCGCCGCGTTCGGGATGATCTTTCGCTGTATTGCCCATGGCCTGCCTTCAGGCGTGGTGCAGTTCATCAAGGGCGGGCTTGATACCGGCGAGCGCAACCTGATCACCACCCATTTCGGTGACACCTGCCAGTTTTACACCATGGGGGAAGGGTTCACCTGGGAAACCCAGGACAAGGAACGTGATATTGAGGCGGCCCAGGCGGCATGGGGCAAGGCCAAGGAGCTGATCGCCAGTGGCGAGCTGCACATGGTTCTGCTCGATGAAATCAATATCGCGATGCGCTATGGCTATGTTGATGAGGCCGAGGTTCTGGCCTTCCTCGAAGACAGCAAGCCGCCCATGACCCATGTTGTGCTGACGGGCCGCAATGCCAGCGATACCCTGATTGAGGCGGCTGATCTCGCCACCGAAATGACGCTGCTGAAGCATCCTTTCCGGTCCGGGATCAAGGCCCAGATCGGCGTGGAATTCTAGCATGACCGCTGCGTTCATGGTTCAGGGCGCAGGCTCCAACGTTGGCAAGTCCCTGCTGGTGGCGGGGCTGTGCCGGGTTTTTGCACGGCGCGGGCTGAACGTGCGTCCCTTCAAGCCGCAGAACATGTCAAACAACGCCGCCGTGACCATGGAGGGGGGTGAGATCGGCCGCGCCCAGGCCTTGCAGGCGCGGGCATCCTTCACCCCGCCCAGCATCCACATGAACCCTGTTCTGCTGAAGCCCGAAACCGATACCGGGGCGCAGGTCATCGTCCAGGGCCAGCGTTTTGGTTCCATGCGCGCCCGTGAATACGGCAGCCATAAAGCCACGCTCCTGCCCCGGGTGCTGGACAGCTACAATCGCCTCAAGGCCGGGGCTGACCTGATCATTACCGAAGGCGCTGGCAGCCCGGCCGAGGTGAACCTGAGAGCAGGTGATATCGCCAATATGGGCTTTGCCGAGGCGGCTGATGTGCCGGTGCTGCTGGTGGGGGATATTGACCGGGGCGGGGTCATCGCCTCACTGGTCGGGACCGCCGCCGTGCTGGAGAGGTCAGAGGCTGAACGCATCAAGGGTTTCCTCATCAACAAGTTTCGCGGTGATACCAGCCTGTTCGCTGATGGCATGACCATTATAGAGGAGGCCACAGGCTGGCAGGGGCTTGGCATTCTGCCGTGGTTTGAAGGCGCCCGCAGCCTCCCCGCCGAGGATATCCTCGATCTTGAAGCCAAAGGGAACAAGCGCGGGGGTGATGGAGCCATGCTCAAGGTCGCTGTGCCAGTGTTGCGGCGGATTGCCAATTTCGATGATCTTGACCCGCTTTCGGCTGATCCGGCTATCCGGGTCAGTCTGGTCAATGCGGGGGAGCCGCTCCCCATCGACACCGACCTTGTTCTGCTGCCGGGGTCGAAATCCACCGTATCCGATCTCGCCTTTCTGCGTCAGCAGGGCTGGGATATCGACATTGCCGCGCTGATCCGGCAGGGCGCAAGGGTGGTCGGGCTTTGTGGCGGCTATCAGATGCTGGGCCGCGCCGTGCATGACCCGGAAGGACTTGAGGGAAAACCGGGCAGTATTGACGGGCTTGGCCTCCTCGATGTTGAAACAACCCTCCTGCCCGAAAAGACCGTGCGCTTTGCCGAAGGCACCAGCCATGATGGCGGGGAGCCGGTTTCGGGGTATGAAATCCACCTCGGCACCACCACGGGTGATGATACCGCCCGCCCGATGCTGATGCTGGAGGGTGGCCGCCCTGATGGCGCGATCAGCCGTGATGGTCAGGTGATGGGATGCTATATGCACGGGCTGTTTGCCAGTGATGCCTATCGTTCGACATGGGTCAGGGCAGCGACAGGCCAGTCCAGCAGCCTCGATTTCGAAGCCGGGGTCGATGACGGGCTGGAAGCGCTCGCCAGTCATCTTGAAAGCCACGCTGATATTGACGCTATAGCCCGAATTGCCGGGCTTTAGGGCGATCCCGTCAGGGTTATTATCGCAAGGCCGGCCATCCCTGTTAAGAGGCCCGCCAGCGCAATGGCCCGCCACATCAGGCTGAGCGATCTTCTGATATCGCTGGCCGTGGCCTCACGCCTGCCCTCTCCATTCATTGGTGCATCCTGGCTCATCCGCTGGCCATAGAGCCTTGGCCCCGCCAGTGACAGCCCGAGCCGGGCCGCCATCGCTGCTTCGGGCCAGCCTGCATTGGGGGAACGGTGCCTGCCCGCATCACGCCACATCACCCTGATCGCACCGAAAAACCCGGCCGGGCTGGCCAGCGCAATCAGGAGGCCGGTGAGCCGCGCCGGGATCAGGTTAACCAGGTCATCAATCCGCGCCGCGCCATACCCATAGGCGAAATAGCGGCGTGATTTATAGCCGGTCATGCTGTCGGCGGTATTGATCATCTTGTAGGCGATGATCCCCGGCAGACCGAATAGAAGATAGAACAGCGCGGGCGCGATGACCCCGTCAGAGAGGTTCTCGGCCGTGGTTTCAATCCCGGCCCGGGCGATGGCGTGGGCATCCAGCGCATCAGGGTTTCGCCCGACAATCATGGAAATCGCCCGGCGGGCATCCTTCATGCTGCCGCCCTCCAGCGCGATGGCAACGGCGCGGGTGTGATCATCAAGGCTGCGCCCGGCAATGAGGATGGCGACCAGCACCAGCTCAACAGGGATGGTGAGGGCATTGCCGCCGATGGAAGCCGCCGCCATGATCCCCCCGCCAGTGCCAGCCGCCAGCAGGATCAGGATGATGATGGCAACGACCCCGAGCATACGCCGGGTCCGGCCCGTTCGGTCGCGCCGGTTGAAATGTCTCTCAAAAAAACCGATCGCACGGCCGAACAGCACCACGGGATGCGGCAGGTTTCGCCATAACCATTGCGGTTCACCAAGCCAGGCATCCAGCATCAGGGCCAGGATCAGGACGATGCAGCGCAACGCCGGATCATGGGGAATGAAGAGATCGATTACCATGCCATGCCATCGGGTCAGGTGGGGAGCATCAGCGGCGTTGCTAACAGGGGCAAAATCATACTATACCTCTACCTGTTGGGTTCCTTGTTAACAAGGTGGAAGTGATTCCGGTGACGCTGACCATATCGAGGGGCGAAATCCGGAAACCTGATGGTCTTGGGTGGTGTCCTGCCGCCTCTTTCCTTCATGGACTGCCCGACAGAATACGCTTGGCAACATGGAGGAAAAACCATGCCCCACGATACCGAACCGAAATACGGCGTGATGATCTGCGGCCATGGCAGTCGATCAAAATCGGCGGTGGCCGAATTTGCGGTGCTGGCTGAAAAGCTCACCCCCGTTTTCCCGGACTGGCCGGTGGAATATGGCTACCTCGAATTTGCCACCCCGGTGATCAAGGACGGGCTGGACCGGTTGCGGGAACAGGGCGTCAATCATGTGCTGGCGGTGCCGGGCATGCTGTTTGCCGCGGGCCATGCCAAGAACGATATTCCATCCGTGCTGAACACCTATTCGGCCCAGCATGGCATCACCATCCAATACGGGCGGGAGCTGGCGATTGACCTGAAGATGCTTGAGGCAGCAGCGGACAGGGTCACCGCAGCCCTCGACAGGGCCGATGCCGATAATGGCCATGTTGATCGCCACGATACCTGCCTGGTGGTGATCGGCCGGGGATCATCCGACCCTGATGCCAATTCGAACGTGTCCAAGGTGGCGCGGATGATGGTCGAATCGCTTGGTCTCGGCTGGTGCGAAACCGGCTTTTCCGGCGTCACCTTCCCGCTGGTTGAACCCTGCCTTGAAAACGTCACCAAGCTGGGGTTCAAGCGGATTGTCGTGTTCCCCTATTTCCTCTTCTCCGGCATCCTGATTGACCGTATCTACGGTTTCACCGATGAGGTTGCGGCACGCCATCCGGGCATTGAATTCGTCAAGGCCGGCTACCTCAATGATCATGATCAGGTGATCGCCACCTTTGCTGACCGGGTGCGGGAAATCCTCACCGGCAGCAACAACATGAACTGCTCGATGTGCAAATACCGCGCCCAGGTGCTTGGTTTCGAGGATGAGGTCGGCCTGCCGCAGGAAAGCCATCACCACCATGTCGAAGGCAAGGGCGTTACCGCACCCGGCAGCAATGTTGAGGATTGCGATCTCTGCACCACGTTCTGCACTGGTGAATGCCGCCTGAGGGAGATGGATCAGAACGGGCATCACCATCACGGGCATAGCCATGATGATCACAAGCATGATCACGATCACGGGCACGATCACGATAACGGGCACGGGCATGACCACGGGCACGATCACCATGATCATGGTAACGGGCATGACCACCATCATCATCCCTACCCCCAGGCTGATCACCCGCTTGGCCCGCGCTCGGTACTGAACAGGACCAAAGCAGGAGAATAGGATGTCCCCCTCGGCACCATCCTATCTGCGTGACCCCAAGGCGATTTATGATCTGTCTTTTGAGCGGGTCCGCGCCGAAGCCAGGCTTGACCGGTTCAGCCCCGATGTGGCCGAAATGGTGATCCGCGTGATCCACGCCTGCGGCATGCCTGATCTGGCGGATGATATCATCGCCAGCCCCTGTGTCATGGAAAGAACAGCAGCAGCCCTCGGCCAGGGTGCGCCGATCCTGTGCGATTGCACCATGGTCGCCTCAGGCATCACCCGGCGGTTTCTCGCTACCCGCAACAGGGTGGTGGTGACCCTCAATAATGAGGGGGTGGCCGGGGATGCATCGCGGCTCGGCACCACCCGTTCGGCGGCGGCGGTGGAACAATGGCATCATGATATCGGCGGTGCTGTGGTGGCCATCGGCAATGCCCCGACGGCGCTGTTTCACCTGCTTGAAAAACTGGCTGATGGCTGGCCCAGCCCGGCGGTGATCCTCGGCTTTCCCGTGGGTTTTGTCGGGGCTGCCGAATCCAAGGACCTGCTGGCCCAGAGAGGCTCAGGGGCAGATTTCGGCTTTATCACCGTCAGCGGCACCCGGGGCGGGTCGGCCATGGCCTCCGCCGCGGTCAACGCTGGCGCGATCATGGCAGGGCGCAACTGATGGCCTGGCTCAGCATCATCGGTGTGGGTGAGTCAGGGATAAAAGGGCTTGATCCCGCCCTCCGTCAGCGTGTGCTGGATGCTGGCCTCATGATCGGGGCTGATCGCATGGTTGAGGAGCTGCAACACCATGCTGATTTCGCTGGTGAGGCAAGGGCATGGCCAACACCGTTTCTGGATATTATCCCCCTGCTTGAGGCACGACGCGGCAAGCCCACGGTGATCATCGCCACGGGTGATCCGCTGTGGTTCGGGGCCGCCTCAACCCTGGTGCGTTATTTCGATCCTGGCGAGATGGAGGTTATCCCTTCGCCTTCAGGCTTTCAGCTGGCCGCGGCACGGATGGGATGGCCGCTCAACACCTGCATCACCCTGACGGTGCATGGGCGGCCGCATGAAAGCGTGCTGGCCCATCTGGCCCCGAGGGCGCGGCTGCTGGTGCTGGCCCATGATCATACCAGCACGGCAACGCTGGCCGGGCTGGTGACCGGGGCCGGGTTTGGTGATGCTGTTGTCACGGCCCTTGGCCATATTGGCGGGGAGGCTGAAACACGGCAGGATGCGCGGGCCTCGGCCTGGGTTAATGCTGGCGGGGTTAATGCTGGCATGACACCACCTGATTTTCACATCACGGCGATTGAATGCCCGGATGGTGCCGGTGATTTCTGGCCGAGGGTCGCTGGCCTGCCCGATCATGCCTATCAATCCGATGGCAAGCTCACCAAGGCGGAGGTTCGTGCCGCCACGCTGGCGCGGCTGGCCCCGCATCCGGGCGGGGTTCTGTGGGATCTGGGCTGCGGGTCGGGTTCCATCGGCATCGAATGGATGAGGGCGGCAACCGCCACAAGGGCCATCGGCATCGACCAGCGTGAGGACAGGCTGGATGTGGCGCGTGCCAACGCTGCCCGTCTGGGTGTGCCGGACTGGCAGGGGATCAGCGGCATGCTGCCTGATGCCATCGCTGATCTGCCCCGGCCTGATGCTGTTTTCATTGGTGGCGGCCTCAGCCTTGATCTGGTGGCGGCGGTGATGCCGAGGCTCAATCAAGGCGGCAGGCTGGTGGTCAATACCGTGACGCTCGAAAGTGAGGCACTGTTGCTCCAGCTCTGGGGCCAGCATGGCGGCGAGCTGACGCGGATTGCAACCAGCCGTGCCGAGGCGGTGGGCCCCTATCATGGCTGGAGGCCGCTGATGCCGGTGACCCAGTGGTACTGGCGCAAATCCCCCGGGGAAGCACAATGACCGGAACGCTCTATGGCATTGGCACCGGGCCGGGCGACCCTGAACTCGTCACCCGCAAGGCATGGCGCATTGTCAGTGAGGCTCAGGTCATCGCCTATCCTTCGGCCGAGGGTACAGGCAGTTTTGCGCGCTCCATCATGGCTGAGGCGATCAGCCCTGATGCTGTTGAAATCGAAATGCCGGTGCCGATGGTTTCGGGCCGCGCCCCGGCGCAATCGATTTATGAAAGCGGTGCCGCCACGATCAGGCAGCATCTTGAGGCCGGGCGAGATGTTGCTGTCCTCTGTGAAGGTGACCCGCTGTTTTATGGCAGTTTCATGTATGTGCTGGCGCGGCTGAGGGATGATTTCACCACCATGGTGATCCCGGGCGTGACCTCCATGACGGCCTGTGCCTCTGCCCATCGTCAGGCGCTGGTGGCCCGCAACGACACGCTGGTGGTGATCCCCGCCACCCTCGATGATGAGACAATCAGGGACAGGATCGCCATGGCCGAGGCGGCGGTGATCATGAAACTGGGGCGGCATCTGCCGCGTCTTAAATTCCTTCTGGACGGGATGGGGCTGACGGGAAAGGCGCTCTTTGTCAGCCACGCAAGCCTGCCGCATGAAAACGCCACGCCATTGGCCGAGGCCCCTGAAGAGGCCCCGTATTTTTCGATGATCATTATCTATAAAGGGGCTGATCCATGGATCTGACGCGCCCCTGTTTCGTGGCCCTGACGGCGCGTGGCGGTATTCTCGCCCGCCGTCTGGCTGATGTTTTTGGCGGTGAGTGGCACGCCACCCGCCGCGCTGCGGATAGCGGGGCCGGTGAGCCGGATCAGCGGATTGATGATGTGATCCCCCATTTGAGGAGCCTCTTTCTGGCAGGGCGGCCAGTCATCGGGGTTTGCGCGGCGGCTATCCTGATCCGGGCCATTTCGGCCCATACCCGGTCCAAGCACAGCGATGCCCCGGTGCTGGCGTTGAGTGATGACGGGAAGATCATCGTTCCGCTGCTGGGCGGGCATCACGGGGCCAACAGGCTGGCTGAGGCTATTGCCACGGAAACAGGCGGCGTTGCAGCGATCACCACAGCGGGCGACCGTGCCTTCGGGATTGCGCTCGATGAACCCCCCGCCGGGTTTGTGCTGGCTGATCCGGACAGCGCCAAGGCGGTGATGGCTGGCCTGCTCGAAGGACGCAAAGCGGTGCTTTCCGATGATCTGCCGGACCATCTGGCTGAAACCGCCAAAGAATGGCGTGACTGGCTCAGCCCCATTGCCGCCAGCTCTGATGATCGTGATGATGCCTTGCGGCTTCACCTCAGCCTCAGGCCAGCGGAAGGGGCCTTGGCGGATTGTGTTTTCCATCCCCGGCGGGTCTGCCTCGGGCTTGGTGCCTCACGCCATTGCCCGGTGGATGAAATGCATGATCTGGTCCGGCGCGGGCTGGACCAGGCCGATATCGCCTTGGCCGCAATCGAGGGCGTTTACAGCGTTGACCTGAAGGCGGATGAGCGGGCTATCCTTGCGATGGCGGATGCAGCCGGGCATCGGCTCCACCTCTTCACCCCTGATCAGCTTGAGGCTGAGACCCCGAGGCTTCATGAACCATCAGAGGTGGTGATGCGGGAGGTCGGATGCCACGGCGTGGCGGAGGCTTCAGCCCTTGCCGCCGCTGGCCCTGACGGGGTCGTCCTGCTCCCCAAAATACGCGATGCCCATGCCACCATGGCACTGGCCCTCAAGCCCGATGGGGCAGGGCCGTCTCAATCGTCAAGGCATAACGGCAGGGTGATGCTGGTCGGTATTGGCCCGGGCCAGCATGACTGGCGCACGCCTGAAGCCACCGCCATGATCGCCTCAGCCGATGAGCTGGTGGGTTACGGGTTTTATATTGATCTTCTCGGCGGGTTGTCCCACGGCAAGCCGAGGCGGGATTTCGCCCTTGGTGAGGAGGAGGCGCGGTGCCGTTACGCGCTGGAACAGGCCGCCCTTGGCCGTGATATGGCGATCATCTGTTCCGGTGATGCCGGTATTTATGCCATGGGGGCGCTGGTCTATGAGCTGCTGGCCCGTGATGAGGCTGAGGCCGGAGTCAGTCAGGCTGCTCGCCGGGTTGAGGTGATGACCGCCCCGGGCGTATCGGCGTTGCAGGCGGCGGCGGCCCGGTCAGGGGCCATTCTCGGCCATGATTTCTGCACCATTTCCCTGTCTGATCTGCTGACGCCATGGGATCAGATCGAACAGCGCATTGAGGCCGCCGGCCTGGGTGATTTCGTCATTGCCTTCTATAATCCGGTGTCGCGCCGCCGCCGTGTCGGCATGGCAAAGGCGAAGGCTATTCTGCTCAACCATCGCCCGGCGGATACCCCGGTGGTGCTGGCCACCAGCCTTGGCCGCCCGGAAGAGGAAATCCGCCATCGCAACCTTGGCGATCTCGATATTGATGAAATTGACATGATGACGGTGGTGATGGTCGGTGCCTCCACCAGCCGCCGTATCGCCCATGCCGGGGGGGAAGCTGTCTTCACCCCGCGCGGTTACGCCAAGCATCTGGATAGCCCGGCGCAATCGGCAGAGCATCAGTCCGATACCAATGAGGAAACCCCGTTATGACTGTCTTTTTCATCGGGGCTGGCCCCGGCGATCCTGATCTGATCACCGTCAAGGGCAGGCGGCTGATCGAACAATGCCGATACTGCCTCTATGCCGGGTCGCTGGTGCCCGAAGCTGTTGTCGATGCCGCGCCTGAAGGGGCCGAGGTGGTGGATACAGCCTCCCTCACCCTTGATGACATCATGGCCATCATCGCCCGCGCCCATGGTGAGGGGGAGGATGTGGCTAGGGTTCATTCAGGGGATCCATCGCTCTATGGCGCGATTGCCGAGCAGATCAGGCGGCTCCGCGACATGGATATTGATTACCGCATTATCCCCGGGGTGCCAGCCTATGCCGCCGCCGCCGCCGAAATGGGGGTTGAGCTGACCATCCCCGAGGTCGCGCAGAGCATTATCCTGACCCGAACCGCCATGAAATCCTCCGCCATGCCAAAGGGGGAAGAGCTGGAAAATTTCGCCCGCACCGGGGCAACCCTGGCCATTCACCTGTCGGTCCGCAACCTGCGTGAAATTGAACGCGTGCTGACCCCCTATTACGGTGCGGATTGCCCGGTGGTGATTGCCTACCGGGTCGGCTGGCCTGATCAGCATTTTCTCTATGGCACGCTGGCGACAATCCGGCGCAAGGTGCTGGATGCGAAAATCACCCGGACGGCGCTGATCTTTATCGGTCCGGCCCTCAATGAAGTGAAGGATTTCAGGGATTCCGCCCTCTACGACAAGGATCATGTCCATGTCCTGAGGGTTCAGCGCGGCAATCAGGATGAGCGTGATCAATCCCCCGATAATACGCCCGAAAATACTACAGGGAACTAGCCCTTCACCCCGGCGATCATGTGCATGTAGGAACCGGTGACGCTGCCCTTGACCAGCCCCGCCGGGCCGAGGTCATTGCCATTGCGGTCAGTGACGTCAAAAAGCGGCTCACCGTCTTCGGCAAGGGCGGTGGTGTAGTGAAATTCATGCCCCAGCAGGTGATCGGGCAGGGGCGCATCAGCCCGCCGCCTCAGCCGCCGGTAACCCAGATGCAACCTCGGGGTGGTGAAGGCTGTTTCCACATCCAGCAATCCCGTCATGGCAACACGCTCACCCTCGGTGCCGGTGATGGCCTGCCCCAGCACCATATAGCCCCCGCATTCACCATGGATCGCTATGCCCCGCGCCGCCATGGCATGCAGCGACGACTGGAACTGGCGGGCATTGGCCAGTGCCTCAAGATGCAATTCGGGATAGCCGCCGGGCAGAAAGACAAATCCGGCATCAGGATCAGGGCCTTCATCCGCGAGGGGGGAAAAGGGGATGACCTCGGCCCCCATGCGCCGCCACCCTGCCATGAGATGCTCATAGCCGAAACCAAAGGCGGCATCACGGGCCAGCGCGATCCGCTGGGCCGGGGGAGGCACAGCTTCCCGCATCTGGCCGGGTGGATGGAGTGCGCCAGAGGCCGCCATCAACGCCGCCACATCAATCCCGTCACATGTGAGATCGGCCGCAGCCTCAAGCAAGGCATCCAGATTGCCGTGATCATCAGCCTGAACCAGCCCGAGGTGACGCGATGGCATGGTGATCTGGTCACTGTCAGGCACGGCACCAAAAACGGTGATCCCCTGATCCTCCAGCGCATCACGGGCAAGGCTGGCATGGCGATCCGACCGGCACCGGTTGAGGATAACCCCGGCCAGATCAACCCCCGTGGCCCCGAGGCTGTCCCGAATGCCTGATGCAATCGCTGCAGCGGTTTCGGCCTGACCGCGAATATCCATGACCAGCACCACCGGCGCACCCAGCCTGCCGGCCAGCCGGGCTGAGGAGGCATCACCGCCATCATGCACCCCCATCACGCCCTCAATGATCAGCGTCTCCCCTTCCTGACGGGAGGCCAGCCCGCAGAGCAGGTCATCATCCATGGCAAAGGGGTCGAGGTTAACCGATGGCGTGCCAAGGGCAGCGGCATGAAAGCCGGGGTCGATATAATCCGGGCCGGTTTTGGCGGCGGCAACCGACAGCCCGAGGCGGCGGCAGGCGCGCATCAGCCCCAGCGCAATCAGCGTTTTGCCGCTGGAAGACGAAAGCCCCGCGATCAGCAGGCCTCTCCCTGCCATCAGGCGCTGTCCTTGGTATGGCGGTTGCTGAGCGGGTCGAGATTGCGCGGCGCTTCACCCTGCATCTGCCCCATCCAGTCAAGGCACTGGCGCATCAGCACGACATCCCCGACACAGATAATCGCGGGCGGTTCCATCTCGTGCCTGGCCACATCAGCCGTTGCCCTGGCAAGGCTGGTTTCAATGATCTTCATCTCTGGCATGGTGGCGTTGCTGACCACCGCCACCGGCTCATTCGGGTCACGCCCGGCCTTGATCAGGTTTTCGGTAATTTCGGGCAGGTGTTTCATCGCCATGTACATGACAATCACCTGACTGCCCATGGCGATACCTTTCCAGTTGATCGCCGTTGGGGCCATCCCGGAACGGTCATGCCCGGTCAGGAAGGTCACGGCCTGGTTGACATCACGGTGGGTGACGGGGATCCCGGCATAGGCCAGACCGCCGATCCCGGCTGAAATACCCGGCAATATCCGCAGCCTCACCCCGGCGCTGATCAGGGTCTGTGCCTCCTCACCGCCTCGGCCAAAGACAAACGGGTCACCGCCCTTGAGCCGGAGAACACGCTTTCCCGCTTCGCTCAATTCGATCAGCCTCAGGGTAATGTCGCGCTGTTTCGGTGATGGCTTGCCGCCCCGCTTGCCCGCGTATTCAAGAACAGCGTCAGGCCGCGCCCAATCCAGAATGCGATCATCAATCAGCGCATCATAGATAATCACGTCAGCCTGCCTCAACCCGTTCAGCGTGTGCAGGGTCACAAGCCCGGGGTCACCGGGGCCAGCCCCGGCCAGCCATACCCAGCCCGGTTCAAGTTCCGGCCAGTCTGCGCCGGTGAGTGGCGGCAGGTCGGCTGCTGATGAAGTCATATCAGCCATCGCTGGTGTTTTCCCTTTTGCGTTATGGGGTTAATCTCTAATAATAGTCCAAACCGTTTGGCGAAGGAAACAATGAACTCCACCCTCAGGACAAATCTGCGTTTTGGCTGGACCACAGGCACCTGTGCCACCGCCGCCACCTATGCAGCATACAGGGCAATGGTTTCGGGCGAATTTCCTCAATCCGTCACGATTGATACACCATCCGGCAAAACAGCCAGCCTTGAGGTGGCTTCCGCCTCGGTTTCGGACGGGGCGTGGCGGGCATCGATTATCAAGGATGCCGGTGATGACCCTGACGTGACCCATGGGGCTGAAATCGTTGTCAGCCTCAAGAGGGGGGTGTCGGGCAGCGGTGTTTCCTTTGCAGGCGGTGAAGGCGTGGGCACGGTGACCAAGGCTGGCCTGCCGATCGGTGTTGGTGAGCCTGCCATCAACCCGGTACCACGGCAGATGATGACCGACTGCATCACTAATCTGGCCGCTGAGCTGGACGGGCCGGGGGATGTCATGATCACGATATCCGTCCCGGGGGGTGAGGCGCTGGCGGCCAAAACCTGGAACCCGAGGCTGGGGATTGAGGGCGGTATATCCATTCTTGGCACCACCGGGGTTGTGCGGCCGTTTTCATGTTCGGCGTGGATCGCCTCCATCCACCGGGGGATTGATGTGGCCCGTGCCAACGGGCTTGATCATGTCGCGGGGTCTACCGGTGCCACCAGTGAGGCGGCGTTTCAGGCGCGTTATAACCTGCCTGAAATTGCGCTTCTGGATATGGGTGATTTTGTTGGCGGTATGCTCAAATACCTGCGCCGTCATCCGGTTCCCCGGCTGACCATCGCTGGCGGGTTCGGCAAGATGGTGAAACTCGCCCAGGGGCATGGTGATCTGCATTCCGCCCGCAGTCAGGTTGATTTCGGCCGACTTGCCAGCATGGCCGGTGATCACGGGCTTGACGGGATAGCGGTTACCGGGGCCAACACCGCGCTTGAAGTGCTGGAAATGGCCGGGCCTCAACGCGAACAGGACCTTGCCCTGACGGTGGCGAGCCATGCGCTTGCATCCGCCCGCGGTATCCTCGGAAATGATGAAATCCGGCTTGATCTGATGATTTTTGGCCGTGATGGCCGTCTGCTGGCTGAGGTGTCCTGAGCGATGCAGAACCTGCTTCTTCTTGGCGGAACGCTGGAGGCGAGGCGGATTGCTGCTGATCTGGCCGGGGATGATGGCTTTGCCGCCACGCTGTCACTGGCCGGGGTCACCAGCTCCCCCCCTGACCCCGGTATCCCGATGCGGACAGGCGGGTTTGGCGGGGTTGACGGGCTGGCTGAATACCTCAAATCCCATGCCATTGACGTGCTGGTGGATGCAACCCACCCCTATGCCAGCCGGATGTCCGCCAACGCTGTTGAGGCTTGCAATCGTACCGGCATCAGGCGGCTCACCCTGTGGCGGCCGGCATGGCAGGCATCAGGGAGCGATGACTGGCGGGAATTTCCAGACTGGCCAACGCTGATTGATGCGCTGCCGGATGGGGCAAGGGTTTTTCTGGCCGCCGGGCAGGATGGCATGATCGCCTTTTCGGCCCCTGAAAAGTCTTCAGCCCCTGAAAAGGCGGGGTCCAGGCGAATTGAACTGGTCGCCCGTGCCTTGAGCAGGCCGGATGGCACGCCTGAAAACCTCCGTTTCATTCAGTCCCTGCCGGGGAAAACATGGCAGGATGAAGCCGGGCTGTTCACCCGGGAGAGGATCAGCCATATCGTCGCCAAGAATTCTGGCGGCACCGCCAGCACCGCCAAGCTGGCCGCCGCGCGGGAGCTGGGATTGCCGGTCCTGATGCTGGCCCGCCCGGATGCGCCCGAACCGCCGCTCTATGATGATGAAGAAAGCCTTTTGTCAGCCCTCAGGGGCGGGTGATCGCCGCCACCGCAACCGCCATGCGCTCCAGCGCTTCGTTGAGGTCTTCCGCCGATGTTGCGTAGGAAATCCTGAAATGCCCGGTGGCGGCAAACCCGCTCCCCGGAATGACGGTGACATTGGCCGCCTCAAGGATGTATTCACAGAAATCGCGGTCGCTGTTGAGCGTCTTTCCCGCCGGGGTCATCCCCCCCGTCAGGGCCTGCCATGACGGGAAAACGTAAAACGCGCCCTGCGGGGTGGGGCAGGTGATGCCGTCCATCCGGCCCAGATGGTCCAGCACCAGATCACGGCGTTTGCGGAAACTCTCCCGCCGATCCTCCAGCAGGTCTTGCGGCCCTGTCACCGCGGCGAGGGCGGCGGCCTGGGCAATCGAACAGGTGCCGGACGTTCCCTGGGCCTGAACCGCGGTCATGCCCGCAATCAGCGCATCGGGGCCGATCCCGAATCCGACCCGCCACCCTGTCATGGCATAGGATTTCGACACGCCATTGGCGATCAGGATCCGGTCCCGCAGGTGGGGCAGGGCATCATGCGCCGACAGAAACGGCATCCCATAGGTCAGGTGCTGGTAAATCTCATCGCTCATCAGCCAGCATCGGGGATAGCGGTTGAGGATATCGCCGATCATGCCCCATCCGGCAGCATCAATCACCGCGCCGGTGGGGTTGCCCGGGAAATTCACCAGCATCCATTTCGTCTTCGCGCTCATGGCGGTTTCGAGGGCATCGGCACGCGGGATGAAGCCGTCTTCTGCTGATGTTTCAACAATCACCGGAACCCCGCCACAGAGCCGGATGATATCGCTGTATGAGGTCCAGTACGGTGCTGGGATGACAACCTCGTCACCTGGGTTGAGGCTGGCCAGAAAGGCATTGAGGAGGGTATATTTTGATCCGGTTGAGATGATGACATTGCTGCGGCCACGGCCTTCATACCGGCTTGCCACGGCATCCCGCAGCTCCGGTTTACCGGCGATGGGCGGGTAGCGGGTATCATGGGCGCGGATCGCGGCGATGGCGGCCTCGGCGGCGTGATCAGGGGTGTTGAAATCAGGCTCACCAATGCCGAGACTGATGACGGCATGCCCCTCAGCACGGCGGGCGCGTGCAGCCTCCGACATGATCACGATATCCGACACCTCGACCGCGGCGATGCGTTCGGCTCGGCTGAAAAGGGCGGGGTCCATCGGTTTCCTCTCATGAAATACCCGGATTGTGATCGGGTCAGGCAACTTGATTAAATCAGCGTTCGTGCCTACCATAATCCAACATGATTGCAGCCTCAACCGGCAGGAGTATCCCGATGCGTTATCTTCATACCATGGTCCGTGTTACCGATATCGACCAATCGCTTGAATTCTGGTGTGGCCTGATGGGGTTGGAAGAGGCCGTCAGGCGTGACTTCCCCGAGGGCAAATTCACCCTCGTTTTCCTGACAGCACCGGAGGATACCGCCGCCTTTAACGAAGGCCGCGCCCCTGCGCTGGAGCTGACCTACAACTGGGGCAGTGATGAAAGCTATCAGGGCGGCCGGAATTTCGGCCATCTTGCCTATGAGGTTGATAACATCTATGAGGCCTGCCAGAAAATCATGGATGGCGGGGTGGTGATCAATCGCCCGCCGCGTGATGGCCGGATGGCGTTTGTGCGCTCACCCGATGGAATTTCAATCGAGCTGTTGCAGAAGAATACGCCCCTGCCACCCGCTGAACCCTGGTCAAGCATGGCCAACACCGGTGAATGGTGATCATGGAATACCCTCTTGAATATCGCTAGAACGGTTCGGTCGATCGAACGGAATACATGGTTGTTTTTCCTGGCCCAGGGCCTGTCGATGACAACCCTCAATATCAACATCATCATCGTTGGGCTGTCGGGGCTGATTGTTGCCCCTCAGCCGTGGCTGGCGACACTGCCGCTGTCGTTCCAGTTTATTTCCTCCATGCTGTCAACCTTGCCCGCCTCGCTCTTGATGGGGCGATTTGGGCGCAAGCCGATTTTCGTTCTGGGGGTTATCATCATCGCCTGCGGCATGGCGGGGCAGGGTCTGGCCCTGCTGACGGGCAATTTCGCCGGGTTCCTCCTGGCCTCAATGCTGGTGGGGTCTGCCCATGGCATCGCCCAGTATTATCGTTACGCCGCCGCTGACAGTGTGGCGGAAGATCAGAAACCCGTGGTCGTATCGCTGGTTCTGGCGGGCGGGGTGATCGCCGCCTTTGCCGGGGCCAATATCGTCAACAACACCATCGGTCTGTTGCCCGGGGTGATTTACGCCAGCTGTTTCTTTGCGGGTGCGGTGTTGCAGATCATCGCCCTGCCGGTGATCCTCAGCCTCAGGACACCGCCGGTAACAAAGCAGGTCACGGGCGGCCGGCCGCTTTCCGTCTTTTTCCGCAATCCCCGGTTTCTTTCCGGGTTGATCGCGGCGGCGCTGGGCTATTCGGTGATGACGTTCCTGATGACGGCGGCCCCGCTCCAGATCGTTTCGGTCAGCGGGCTTTCCGATTCTGAAAACGCGCTGGTCATTCAGTGGCATGTCATCGCCATGTTCATGCCGTCGTTTTTCACGGGCTGGCTGATCCGGCGTTTCGGGTCCGAAGGGATCATTCTGGCCTCGCTGATGATCTATGGCATTGCCGTCATGGTGCTGATCAACGGGCTCAGCTTCTGGCATTATTTCAGTGTTCTGTTGCTGGTCGGGTTGGGCTGGAACGGGCTTTATGTCACCGGCTCGGCCATCATCGCCGCCAGTGCCGAACCCGAAGAACGGGCCAAGGTGCAGGGGATCAGCGATTTTATCATCACCATGATGATCGCTATTTCATCACTGTCTGCGGGCAGTCTGCATTACCTGATCGGCTGGAAATCGATGGGGGTGGGCGCGCTTATCCCCGTGGCGGTGATTCTGATCTTCACGCTGGCGATGATGCTTACAGGAAAAAACAACCCCAAAACAACCTAAGGGGAAATATCGCTTAAAGGTTGGGGGGTTTAACCGCCTGTCACGCTCATGTGGCGTTCCACCGCCGGGCCGCTGTTGCGGCGGTCGATGATGAAATCATGGCCCTTGGGCTTACGGCCAATAGCCTCAACAATCGCGGCATCCAGCCCGTCCTGCCCGGTATCACGCAAGGCAGCCCGCAGATCAGCGCTGTCATCCTGGCCGAGGCACATATACAGCATGCCGGTGCAGGTGATCCTGACGCGATTGCAGCTTTCGCAGAAGTTATGCGTCAATGGCGTGATGAAGCCCAGCTTTCGGCCTGTTTCCTCAACCCGGACGTAACGCGCTGGCCCGCCACTGGAATAGTCGAGGTCGGTGAGGGTAAAGCGCCGTGACAGATTGCTCCGTACCAGGGAGACCGGCATGTACTGGCTCAACCTGTTTTCATTGCCGATATCGCCCATGGGCATAATTTCGATGACGGTCATATCGTGGCCCTCACGGCCGCACCATGCCACCATCTCTGCTAGTTCTTCATCATTGAACCCTTTGATGGCGACAGCGTTGATCTTGACCTTCAACCCGGCCGACTTGGCGGCTTCCAGCCCGTCAAGCACCTTGCCGAGGTCACCCCAGCGGGTAATCTCACGGAATTTGTCGGTATCGAGGGTATCAATGGAAACGTTGATCCGCCGCACCCCGGCGCGATAGAGATCATCGGCCATCTTGGCCAGCTGGCTGCCATTGGTGGTGATGGTGATTTCCTCAAGGTTGCCGCGCCCGACTTCATCACCCAGGTTGCCAATGAGGTGCATGATGTTCCGCCGGACCAGCGGCTCCCCGCCGGTCAGCCTGATCTTGCGCGTGCCGACTTCCATGAAGCGGCGGCAGATGACTTCCAGTTCTTCCAGCGTCAACAGATCAGCCTTGGGCAGAAAGGTCATTTCCTCTGCCATGCAGTAAACGCAGCGAAAATCGCATCGGTCGGTGACGGATACCCTCAGGTAGGTGATCGGGCGACCGAATGGGTCCAGAATAGGATTTGTTTGTTGCATGATCAGAAATGCCGTTGAACAAGTTTAGAAATATTATAAATTGATTATAGGAACCTAGGCATTGCCACGTCAAGTCACCCGGCAATGTAACACCATAACCTCAGCAAATCGCTCCAGGCAAAAAAAAGGCCGCGTCAAGCGCGGCCGAGTTTAGGGAGGAAACGCGCCAGTAAGCGCGTAAGATTGATATGGTCCGATACACCAGCTAAGTCAACAAGACTGACCTATTTTTTATAATTTGATTCATGTGGCAGAGTGACGCAATCCCTCCCCGGGATCGCATTTTGTGCCAATGCCTAGGCTTTCGGGCTTTTTTCCAGGGCTGAAAGAATGGCCGATGGTTCCATCCCGTCCTCACGCATATCCCTGATGGTCAGCGGCATATGGCGTTTCGCCAGCCGCTTCCCAGTGCTGTCCAGCACCAGTTGATGGTGCCTCCAGGTGGTCTCAGGCAGATTGAGCAGCACCTGCAATACCCGGTGCAGCGGGGTCGATGCCTCCAGATCAGCCCCGCGGGTGATGAGGGTGATGCCCTGGGCCGCATCATCAACCACCACCGACAGATGGTAGCTGGTGGCAATATCCTTGCGGGCGATGACTTCATCACCGATAGCATCGAGGTCAATGGCTTTCGGGCCGTTCAGCCAATCCCGGTATTCAAGGCCCTTGAGCCGGGGGCGGATCGCCTCCATCCGCAAACGCCACGCTGGCTCCTGCCCCTGTTCCAGCCGTTCGGTGGCAAGGTCACTGTCGATCAACTGGTCGGTATTGGCGGGATGGGTAATTGGCGGCAGATGCGGGGCTGAGAGCAGCCTGTCCAGCTCCCGCCGGGAAAGAAAGCACGGATAGACGAGATCATCGGCCTTGAGGGTTTCGAGCGCGGCGGCGTATGCGGCCATGCGCTCGGACTGCACCATCACCGGGCCATCCCATTTGATCCCCATGTAAGTGAGATCATCGAGAATACCATCATGATATTCAGGGCGGCATCGCGGCCCGTCGATATCCTCAATCCTGAGTCGCATCAGCCCGCCATCGTCATCCGCTGCCCGCCGTGCCTCAAGAACGGAATGGATATGCCCGAGATGGAGCCATCCTGACGGGCTTGGGGCAAATCGTGTCACGGTTTGAGGCAAAGTGCTGTTTTCCCCATGGACGCGGGTTTCGGTGACGGATTGAACGACCTGTTCTGCCCGGTCGCTGGTCAATCCGATATTGCATTCGGCTTTTGTTGACGACAGGATAGGGCAAGTCATCGCTAGAATCATCCACCCCGTTTATTTATTCCAGATCACCCGTATTTATTCCAGATCAGAGGTAGAAACCATGGCCACCATTATCCGCGAAAACAAAGCCGGGCTTTCGGTTCTGGTGCGCCAGGCCGATGCAGCCCCAGCGGACAGCCTCATCCTGCTGCTGCATGGCTGGGGGGCTGATGCCGCTGACCTGATGGACCTGTCACCGGCCCTCGCCAGTCGCTTCCCCGGGGCGGTGGTGGCGGCCCCTGATGGCCCCGCGCCCTGTGCGGCCAACCCCATGGGCAGGGAATGGTTTGATCTGACTGGCGCATCCCTCGATAACGGCCCGGATGAGGCTATGCCCCAACTGAAGGAATTGATCAGCATATTGCTGGAGGACCATGGCCTTGGTTATGACCGGCTGGCCCTGATCGGCTTTTCGCAAGGCGGAATGATGGCGCTGCATACCGGGCTGCGCATGGCTGAACCTGTTGCCGGTGTGGTGAGTTTTTCAGGCGCGTTGCTGGCCCCTGAAAAGCTGGAGGATGAAAAGACCGCCAGCCCGAGGGTGCTGCTGGTTCATGGCAAGGATGATGAGGTTGTGCCATGGCAGGCGATGATGATTGCCGAAAGCATGCTCAAATCCGTTGATGTTGACGTGACGGCATCAACCCGGGAGGGGCTGGGCCATGGCATTGATGGTGAAGGCTTTGAGGAAGCCATGGCCTTTCTCAGCGTCACATTACTGTCATAAAACACAAAATAAGTTATTTATTTCGAATCAAATACAACATATTGTGTCTATAGTCAGCCTGAAGGCTTGATCTCGGATAAGGGATATGATTAAATTCTGATCATGATGAGGCGAAAACAGCAATGATGAACAGCCACGCAAGCACCAGCCAGATTGACGGATTGGCGCCTGCCCTGGCCCTTAACGCCGATTTTCGCCCTCTCAGCTATTTTCCGCTGTCGCTCTGGTCCTGGCAGGACACGGTCAAGGCTGTGTTTCTTGACCGGGTGACGATCATTTCCGAATACGACAGCTACATTCATTCCCCCAGCCTGACGATGCGGCTGCCCAGCGTCATCGCGCTCAAGGATTACGTTCAGCAGAGCCAGCATCCGGCCTTCACCCGGTTTAACGTGTTTCTGCGTGATCGCTTTGCCTGCCAGTACTGCATGCGGGAATTTCAGGCCCAGGAGCTGACCTTTGATCATGTCGTGCCGCGCTCAAAAGGCGGCCGCACCACCTGGCAGAACGTGGTTGCCGCCTGTTCGCGCTGCAACCTGATGAAGGCCAACAAGCTGCCCAAGGATTGCGGCATGATCCCGCGGATTGAGCCATCCCAGCCAACCACCTGGCAATTGCAGGAAAACGGCCGGCGATTCCCGCCCAACCACCTGCATCACAGCTGGCGCGATTACCTCTATTGGGATACCGAGCTGGAAAGCGATGGTGTCAACGACCCCCAGGACATCGTGCTGGACAAGCACTCTGCCCTGCCGTTCTGATCCGGTTTTTCTGGAAGTCAGATTATTGGGGTGGTCAGATTTTCTCGGCCAGCTTGATCGCTGTTCTGCACCCGGTTGAAATGATCTGCCGCAGCACGGGGTAGCCGACAGCATCCTCACCATCATGATCGATGGCGGTGTCACGATGCTCCAGCTCCTCATCACGGAACTGCCTCAACGTTGCCCTCAGCTCGGCCTCGCTGTCATCGAGGGTTTCGGCCTGTTCACGATAATGCTCACCGATGACTTCCTCCACCGCGATGGTGCAGGCCATGGCCGCTTTGGGTCCCATGGCGGCGGTCACCGCGCCCAGCATGAACCCGGCCCCGTTCCAGAGCGGTGTCAGCACCGAAGGCCGGGTCTGGTATTCGTTGATCAGGTTTTCGAACGTGTCGAGGTGATGCTGTTCCTGTTCTTTCATGTGTTCGATTTCAGGGGCTACAGGATGATTTTTCAGCACCGCCAGCTGGCCCTGATAGATGCGCTTGGCCCCCAGTTCACCGGCATGGTCTACCCGGAGAAAACGGTCAATTCGGGATTTCATCTCTTCGGTCATGATTTGCTCCTCACCCGACAGGCGGGTGTATCATCTCAAGTCTTCAAGACTTCAGGAATAGCGCGGCTTGCCTCGCCGCATCATGCCAGCGATGGCAAAACCTGCCATCACCACTGAAATCAAGCCATTCCAAGTTGCCATGGACAGCCCCAGAAAAGACCATGGCACCTTGTCGCACTGAACCGGTGGCGCGGCCAGGAGGTTATCCAGCACAGAGGCTGTGTCACCCACCAGCGCAACCGACCCGCTGCATGCGGCAGGCCCCGGCAGGATGCCGAATTCAACCCCGGTATGCCAGAACGCGATCCCGGCCCCTGTCATCAGGGCCGCCGCTATCAGGCCCTGGAACAGCATGGAAACCCTGCGGCCCATGACCAGCCCGGCCGCCATCCCTGCAAGGCCGAGCAGGATCACGACACGGTGGGGCCAGCGTTGCCACAGGCACATGATGCACGGGGCCAGCCCGAAGCCATGCTCAAAAACAGCGGCGGCGACCAGCATCGCCCCTGATCCTGTGGTGAGCAATGCCATCAGCGGCATCGGCTGCATCAGTTTGCTGAATGTTGCGCGAAAACCCCTGGCCATCAGTGCGTGTACCACCAGAAAAATACCACCAGCCCTGTCAGGATAGCGGTCAACCCGCCGGCAAGGGCCGTGTTGCGGCGATAGCGGACAATCCCGGCAACCAGCAGGAAACGGCCACTGCGGCCAATCAATGAGGCGACGATGAGCGGGATGATCCCGATGCCGAGGAAACCGGCGCTCACCACCACCACCTTATAGGGCAGGGGGGTGAAGGCACCGATCAGCAGCAGCACCCAGCCATGCTCGGCAAAGGCGGCGGCAACGCTTGCATAGGCCCCTTCACGGCCGATCCAGCCCATGGCAATGATCGCGTCACCCACGGTAACGCCGATCCACCATCCGGCGACCCCGCCCGCGACTGAGGCCAGTGCCGTCATCAGTGCAATGCGGATATAATGGCCGGGCCGTGCCAGCACCACCATCCCCATCAGGGGGTCAACGGGAACGGGAAAGAAAATCGATTCCAGAAACGACAGGGTCAGCAGCCAGCGCATCGCCGAGGGGCGGCCGCCAAGGTCAATCACCCAGTCCTGCAGCCTTGACATAAACGGCACTGAATGGATGAAGCGGTCGTATAATCCGGTCTTGGCCTGTGTCATAAGAAAAGCATCCCAAGGAGATCATGGTGCGAGTGGAGAGACTCGAACTCTCAAGATGTTGCCATCGGTGGATTTTGAGTCCACTGCGTCTACCGGTTCCGCCACACTCGCATCGGGCGTTATCCTAGTGATTATTGCAGGGGCTTTCCAGCATTTTTGCTGATCATTTTGAGGATACGGTCAAGATACCGGTCATGGATTGACAGTGCCGCCAGGCTTTCATGGGTGCGTTCGAGGTATTCGAGGCAAGGCCCGATAAATCCATGGGCGGTGGCGATAATCTCGGCCTTCTGTTCGATGGGCAATTCGGCAACGTAACTCTCGCTCTTGCGGTTGATCACAAAGGACACGGCGGTGACCCTGCTGCCATCATCGCAGCGGACCTTGAGCAGTTTGGGGACATAGGATTTATTCAGCATTTCCCGCCGCCAGAGCAGGTCAAGCTCGGCCATCGCGTCTTTCCTGTCGATGCGCAAAACCTGCCCCGGGCAGCATCCGCCCCGGTCAAGGCCAAGGATCAGCCCCGGCTTTTCAGGCGTACCCCGGCCTATTCGTGTTCTCAGGCAGAACCGCCGGTGATAGCCGTAAATCCGGCCAAGCTTGCTTTCCCTGATTTCAAGCGCAGGGTTCCAGATCAGCGATCCATAGGCAAAGACCCAGACATCCTCATCAGGATTGTCGGGGATCAGGCTGCGGCGGGATGCGATCAGCTCATCATCGCTCATGATATTGGCATTCGCCCCGTCACGGTCACGCGCCATCTGCTGAATGGTGCCGTTGGCCAATAACTCCCGGGTGATTTTCTGGATCGGTTTTTTGGTCATGATGTGTCATTGCCCAGCGAACGGATTTCACGCTGCGGGAACGGAATTTCTATCCCGGCCTGATCCAGGGCAGGCTTGAGCTGCCGCATCAGGTCCCAGTAAAGCTTGAAAAAATCATCATAATGAGCGTGGAGCCGCAACCGGACAATGATCGCGCTATCGGCGTAATTGACCACCAGAAACTGCGGTTCGGGTGATGCCAGCACACGGTCATCACCAGCAAGGGAGAGCATTATTTTTTCCGCCAGGTCAAGGTCACTCGAATAGGCAATGCCGATATCTATATCCATCCGCCGCGTGGTGTTGCGCGAATGGTTGGTGACAGTCGCCCCCCAGATTGCCGAGTTCGGTACTGAAATGAACACGTTATCGAAGGTGGTGATGATGGTGGTAAACAGCCCGATTTCGGCAACCGTGCCGGAATGGCTGCTGGTTTCGATCCAGTCACCGGCCTGAAATGGCCTCAGGAACAGCAGCATGACCCCCGCCGCAACATTGGACAGCGTGCCTTGCAGGGCCAGACCGATGGCGATGCCAGCCGCACCAAGGACAGCGATGATTGAGGTGGTCTGGATGCCGAAACTGCCCAGCGCGGCCACGATGGTCACGATCATGATGGCGTAGCGCACCGTTGATGCCGCCAGCGGGATCAGGGTTTTATCAAAACCGCCAATCCGCGTTAAGGTATGCCGCAGAAACTGCCCGGCCCGCCTGCTGATGAAAATACCGATGACAAGGATCATCACCCCGGAAAAGATGTTCCCGGCCCAGGCCTGAATCAGGCTGAAATCAATTGCTTCGATAAACTGGGGAAGGTTGTCCTCTATCATGTTTTCAATCTGCCAGAGCCACCACGGATATTCAACTTAATCCAATTTTTTTTACATTTATGACGTTTTATAAGGTTTTAAGGCTGGCCCTCTGACTGGTCCCCTGACCAACACCCTGTCCGGGGATAGCCAAGCCTGATCAATTTTGCTAAACGTCTAGCGAAACAGCCGGTCCCGGGCATGTTGCCCTCTATTCTGATCTTGCCATGAACCCATTCAACTGCCCCCCTTTTTCCATGCCGAAGGAAACCCGCGTCATCAACTGGCGCATCGGTGATGCCGCGCTTGACCAATCGGTGCGGCTGGTGGCGGCTATCGGCAATCTTGATGGCGTGCATCTCGGCCACCAGTCGCTGATCGGATGTGCCGCCAGTGTTGCGGGTGAGCGTGCCAATGGGGCTGATAGCCTGAAACCGGCGGTCATCACCTTCACGCCGCATCCGAAACGTTTTTTCAAGCCCGATATGGAAGGCTTCCTCCTCGCTGATCCTGGGGACAAGCTCTGCTTTCTGGCGGATGCCGGGGCTGAGGTTATCATCCAGCTCCAGTTTGATGAGGCGATGCGCAACACCAGCGCCCATGATTTCATCCATGCGGTTCTGCCTGCGCTGGGGATCGATGTTCTCTGCGCCGGTGAAGATTTCGCCTTTGGCAATGACCGTATCGGAAACCTTGATATGGTGACGCGCCAGGAGGCTGCATCGGGGATCAGGGCTGTATCCGTTCCCATCCTCGATGAAGGCGGGCTGGCGGTATCATCAAGCCGCATCAGGGCAGCCCTGAAAGAGGGCAATGTCAGCGATGCCTCAACCATGCTGGGCCGTCCCTTCACCGTCAGCGGCACTGTCATTGAGGGCGATCGGCGGGGCCGGACCATCGGCTTCCCCACCGCCAATATCACCATGGGCGAAATGCAGCAGCCTGCCTTCGGGGTTTACAGCGTTGCGGTCAGGCTGGCGGACCAGCCCGAAGCCCCGCTCAAGGCCGGGGTCGCCAATATCGGCCGCCGCCCCAGCGTCAATGATCGTGGCGTGTTGCTGGAGTCCAATCTTTTTGATTATGATGGTGATCTCTATGGGCAGCGACTGAATGTCATGCTGCTTGACTATATCAGGCCCGAAAAGGCGTTTGACGGGCTTGATGCACTGAAACAACAGATTGAACTCGATGCCGCTGCCGCCTGGGCGTACCATGCTAAAACCACCGGCCTGACACAACAGGACTGAATCCACCATGACAAGCGATCTTAAATCCACCGTTTTCCTGCCAAAGACCGATTTTCCGATGCGGGCCGGGCTGCCCAAGAAAGAGCCAGAGATTCTGGCACGCTGGATGGAAATGGACTTTTTTCGTCAGCTCCGCAAGCATCGCAAGGGGGCGGAGAAATTCATTCTCCATGATGGCCCGCCCTACGCCAATGGCAACCTGCATATCGGCCATGCGCTGAACAAGATTCTGAAGGATATCATCAACCGTTTCCAGTCGGGTCTCGGCAAGGATGCGAATTACGTTCCCGGCTGGGATTGCCATGGTCTGCCGATCGAATGGAAGATTGAGGAAGCCTATCGCAAAAAGGGCCGTGACAAGGATCAGGTGCCGATCGTCGAATTCCGCAAGGAATGCCGTGAATTTGCCAGCCACTGGATGGCCGTGCAGTCCGAGGAATTTCAACGCCTCGGGGTGATGGGTGACTGGGATAACCCCTACGCCACCATGAAACTGGAATCTGAGGCGATCATCGCCGGTGAAATCGGGCGTTTCCTGATGGAAGGCTCATTGTTCCGGGGCTCCAAGCCGGTGATGTGGTCGGCGGTGGAAAAAACCGCCCTGGCCGAGGCCGAAATCGAATATTTCGATCGCACCTCCACCACCATCTACGCCCGTTTCCCGGTGACAAAGGCAGGACACCCCGCGCTGGAAGGCGCCACCGTGGTGATCTGGACGACAACACCGTGGACCATGCCGGGCAACCGCGCCACGGCCTATGGTGAGGATATTGATTACGGTGTCTGGCGGGTTGATGCGGCAGCTGATGATGCGCTGGCCCGGGTTGGTGAGCGGCTGGTTGTCGCTGATGCGCTGGCCGACACTATTGCCGAGGCCTGCGGGATCACCGGCTTCACCCGTGAAGACAGTGTGCCGACATCAGCTTTTGCGGACACCGTGCTGAAACACCCGCTCAACGGCAAGGGCTATGATCATGATGTGCCGATGCTGCCCGCTGATTATGTCACCACCGAACAGGGAACGGGCATTGTCCATATTGCCCCGGGGCATGGCGCGGAAGATTACGTTCTGGGCATGGCGCATGGTGTGCCGGTGCCTGAAACCGTTGGCGCGGATGGCCGGCTGATGGAACATCTGCCGCTGTTTGCCGGGTTCTCGGCCCTCAAGGACAACGCCAAGATCGCTGATCTGCTGGCTGAGGAGGGCTGCCTTGTCGGGCGCGGGCAGGTGACGCATTCCTACCCGCATTCATGGCGCAGTCATGCCCCGCTGATTTTCCGCAATACCCCGCAATGGTTCATTTCGATGGAAAGCCACGGTCTCAGGGACACGGCACTCAAGGCGCTGTCGGAAACCGTGTTCTACCCGCCATCAGGGCAGGTTCGCCTGACCAGCATGATCGCCGGTCGTCCGGACTGGTGCGTCAGCCGCCAGCGCGCCTGGGGTGTGCCGATCCCTGTTTTCGTTCACAAGGCCTCGGGTGAGGCCCTGCGTGATCAGGCGGTAATCGACCGGGTGGTTGAGGCCTTCAAGCTCGAAGGGTCCGATGCCTGGTTCGCCAGCCCGCCTGAACGTTTTCTTGGCGATGACTATGATGCGGCTGAATACGAACAGGTGACCGATATCGTTGATGTGTGGTTTGACAGCGGGTCAACCCACGCCTTTCTGCTGGAAGGCAACGATGACATGGCCTGGCCTGCGGATATGTACCTCGAAGGCTCGGACCAGCATCGCGGCTGGTTCCATTCCTCCCTGCTGGAGAGCTGCGGAACCCGTGGCCGTGCGCCTTATGACAGCGTCCTGACCCATGGCTTCGTGCTGGATGAGCAGGGCCGCAAAATGTCAAAATCGCTGGGCAACACGGTGACGCCCCAGGATGTGATCAAGCAGAACGGGGCTGATATCCTGCGTATCTGGGTGGCCAATTCCGACTATTACGATGATCTCAGGATCGGGCCGGAAATCCTCCAGCGTCAGGTTGACCATTACCGCCGCCTGCGCAATACGTTCCGTTACCTTCTCGGCAGCCTTGACGGGTTTACCGAGGCTGAACGCATCGAGCATGCTGATATGCCCGAACTTGAGGCATGGACCCTGCACCGGCTTCATGAAGTCGATGCCGCGATCCGTGAGGCGATAGCCGGGCATGACTATCATCAGGTCTTCACCACGCTGCACCATTTCTGCAATAACGACCTGTCGGCGTTTTATTTCGATATCCGCAAGGACACGCTCTATTGCGGTGATGCGTCATCAGTCGAACGCCGTGCCTGCCGGACGGTGATGGATCATGTCTTTCAGTGCCTGGTGCGCTGGCTTGCGCCAATCCTCTGTTTCACCGCCGAGGAAGCCTGGATGACCCGCTACCCCGGAACCGACAGCTCGGTTCATTTCGAAGTCTGGCCCGATATCCCGTCATCATGGTTCAACGCAGACCTTGGCGATCGCTGGTCCCGTATCCGTGCCGCCAGGCTGGTGGTCAACGGCGCGATTGAAAAGATGCGCGCCGCGGGTGAGGTGAAATCATCGCTTCAGGCCCATCCCGTGTTGCATGCACCCGATGCGGTGATTGAGGCCTTCAGCGGGCTGGATGCGGCCGAGATATTCATCACCTCATCAGCCGAACTGGTGGCGGGTGCGCCGCCTGCTGATGCCGTCACTGATGAAGACGGGCATATCGGCGTTGTCGTCGGGCTGGCTGATGGCGGCAAATGCCAACGCTGCTGGAAGATCCTGCCTGAGGTAGACGCTGATGCTGACGATGCCATCTGCGGACGCTGTGCATCGGTTGTCTCCACCATGGATGCGGCATGATCCCAGCGGAAGGGGTCATCCGGCAGGTGATCGGGCTTTATGCCCTTGCTGTGCTGGTGATGGCGGTGGATGCGGCCACCAAGGTTGTGGCGCTTGAAACCCTTTTTTATCCGCCTCGCGTCATTGATGTGCTGCCGTTCTTCCGGCTTGTGCCGGTCTGGAACAGCGGCATCAGTTTCGGGATGTTGCAGGATGCCGGGGTCTATGCCCCGTTGATATTGGGCGGGTTTGCGGTCATCGTTGGCCTGGCCCTGCCGTATTATACAAAGGCCTGGGGACGGGCGGGCCGGTTGGGCGGCCAGATGATGGCTGGCGGTGCTTTCGGTAATGCCCTTGACCGGCTGATTTATGGCCGGGTGGTCGATTTTATTGATCTTTATGCTGGTCAATGGCACTGGCCTGCCTTTAATGTAGCGGATACGGCGATTACAATCGGGGCAGGGTTGATCCTGTTATCAACCCTCGGTAATAAGACCGGGAAAGATAGACCCGAAGGAGACAGCAACCGATGATGACCAAAATTCAACAGCACCTGTTTATGATGCGGAAGTTTCGGATGCCATTGTTTTTGCTGGCTTCCGGCCTGCTGGTAACGGGTTGCTCCAGCTTTGATGAGGCGGTTGGCAAGGCCAAGCGATCCCCTGATGAATTTCAGGTGGTGGTCAGGCCGCCCCTGACACTGCCCCCCAGTTTCAGCCTTGAGCCGGTCGACAGCTCGGCCAAACAGGAAAGCGCATCGGATGCCATCTCTGTCACGGATCAGGTCCTGACCCAGGGCGGCCGCGCTGATGCCAGCAGCTTTGATGCGGTGTTCGGCACGGACCAGATCGAACCCGATATTCGCACCAAGATTGATGAAGAAACCCTTGGCATCCAGATCGAACGCCGCCTGCCGATTGAAATCCTCTTTGGTGGCCAGCCGAATATCGGCCCAGAGCTTTCGGCCGAGGCTGAGGCAAAGCGCATTCGTGATGCTATCAAGAACGGCGAAAGCCCGACCGACAGCCCAACCCTGGCGATTGACCCTGTCATCAATGAGCCGGTGAAAATCAAATAGACCATGGCCCCGAATATCCGCCTGCTGCCTGATACCATCATCAACCAGATTGCCGCTGGTGAGGTGGTTGAACGGCCGGCCAGCGCGGTCAAGGAACTGGTAGAAAACGCCATCGATGCCGGGGCCAGCCGAATTGATATCCGGTTGAGGGAAGGCGGGCTGGCCGGTCTTTCCGTTGATGATGACGGTTTCGGCATGATGCCAGCCGATCTTGAAATGGCGATCCGCCGCCATGCCACCTCAAAACTGCCCGAAGACGATATTGCCCGGATCAATCATTTCGGGTTCAGGGGGGAGGCTCTGCCCTCCATCGCATCGGTCAGTCGCCTCGTCATCACCAGCCGCGCCGAGGCCAGTGATGAGGCCTGGCGGATTGAGGTTCGTCACGGTGAGGTGATGCCGCTGTCACCATCATCACGCCAGCGCGGCACCAGGGTTGAGATCAGTGAGCTGTTTCAGTCTGTACCGGCACGGCTCAAGTTCCTGAAAACACGCCGCACCGAGGCAGCCCAGTCGATCGACATGGTGAAGAGACTGGCGATGGCGCATCCTGCGGTTGGATTCAGTCTCAATGATGATGACCGGGCTGTGCTGGAACTGGCCCCGCGCCTCACGGCAATGGACCATGACCCGGCTGAGGCCTCACGGCTCAGGATGCGGGATATCATGGGCGGGCGTTTCGCTGATGAAGCGGTGCGGATCGAAAGCCATCGTGACGGTGCCAGCCTGAACGGCTTTGCCGGTCTGCCGACCCAGAACAAGGCCACCACCGAGGGCATGCATCTTTTTGTCAATAACAGGCCGGTTCGTGACCGGCAGTGGCTGGCGGCGGTGCGGGCGGCTTATGGGGATACCCTGCCGCGTGGCCGTCATCCTGCGGTGGTGCTGTTTATCGACCTGCCGCCCGATGATGTTGACGTCAACGTTCACCCCGCCAAATCCGAAGTCCGGTTCCGGGACGCGGCCATGATCAGGGGGCTGGTGATCGGTGCCCTGCAACAGGCGCTCGCCATTGCCAGCCAGCAGACCACGGCGGATGGCGGGGCCGCCATGCTTGACCGGTTGCGTCAAAGCTCTGGCTACAATCCGGGGTGGCGGGGTTCATCTCAGGGCAGGGGGTGGTCATCCTCCCCGTCATCCTCATCCTCATCCAGCCCGGATTGGCAGGCCCCGGGTTTTGGTGACAGCCTCAATGCCCCGCCAGCCGCGAGGTTGACGGAAACGGGAGCGATGCCTTCCGGTCATGACCAGGCTGGTGAGATACCCCCCGCAGATGACACTCTCCCCTCAGAGGATTATCCCTTGGGGGCGGCCCGCGCCCAGCTCCACAAGACGTATATCGTTGCTGAAACCGGTGATGGCATGGTCATCATTGACCAGCACGCCGCCCATGAGAGGCTGGTGCTGGAACGCATGAAAGCGGCGATGGAACAGGACGGGATCGAACGCCAGATCCTGCTGTTGCCTGAGGTGGTCGAACCCGGTCAGGGTGAGGCGGCATTGCTGCTCGATCACGCCGAAATGCTGTCACGCCTCGGCCTGGTGATTGAGGCTTTTGGCGATGGTGCCGTGCTGGTGCGTGAGGTTCCGTCCCTGCTGGGTCAGGGTGATGTCGCCTCCATGTTGACGGATATTGCCGAAGAATTGCAGCATCTCGGGGCCTCAACCCTGCTTGAGGACAGAATCAATCATATCCTTGCCACCATGTCCTGCTATGGCTCTGTGCGGGCAGGGCGCGGGCTGAATGGTCAGGAAATGAACGCATTGCTGCGGGAAATGGAACAGACACCCCGGTCCGGTCAATGCAATCACGGGCGGCCGACCTGGATCAGCCTGTCCCTTGCTGAAATCGAAAAGCTGTTCAGTCGCCGCTAGCCATCGTATCGGATCAGCGTGCAGGCTGTCTTGCCCCATTGGCGGGTTTCGAGGTGACTGCACCCCGGGGTCAGCGTGGCGGGGCGGCGGCGGTCATGCTCGATTGAAATGATCGCCCCTTCCGCCACTGCGCCGATCCCGATCAGGTTGATCAGCGCATCATGGGCGAGGTCGGGGTCATCATCGGTTTTGCGCCATGGCGGATCAAGAAAGATCAGCCCCGCCGGTCCTGCTGGCCAGGCCAGATTTCGGGTGGCATCCCTCGGCACCACCACGGCGGCATCAGCCATATCAAGGCGGCTGATATTGGCCTTGAGGGCAGCCAGCGCGGCTGAATTGTTTTCAACGAACACGACCTGGGCGGCCCCGCGTGACCATGCCTCCAGCCCCAGCATACCGGTTCCGGCAAAGATATCGGCGATGACAGGGCTGGACAGCGTGTCACTGTATTTCCGGGACGACAGGATGTTGAACAGGCCTTCACGGACCCGGTCGGCGGTGGGGCGAACCTGCCCGCCTTCGGGTGCCATCATGTTAGTGCCGCGTTTTTTGCCGCTGATGATGCGCATTCTTTGGCCTTCCCCCGGTTGGGTTACGTCTGGCGGGTTTGCCGGGTTTTGCGGTGCCGGTCTTGTCCTGTGCCTCAGCCTCACGATGCAGGCCGAGCTGGTCCCTCAGGATCGCGCGGCGGACCTCCTCAATGCTGCCTTCTTCCAGAGTGTTGAGCGTAAACGGCCCGAACGACACCCTGATCAGGCGGCTGACGGGATAGCCGAGGGTATCCATGATGCGGCGAATTTCGCGGTTCTTGCCTTCTTTCAGCACCACGGTGAGCCAGGCATTGCTGTTGGCCTGCCGGTCTATCGTCGCCTTGACACCGCGATAGTGAATGCCGTCAATCGTGATCCCCTCTTCCAGCGCGGTGAGCTTTTCAGCCTCAACCCGGCCATGGACACGGACACGGTATTTCCGGCTCCAGCCTGTGGCGGGCAACTCCATATGCCGTGCCAGCTCGCCCGAATTGGTGAGCAGGATCAGCCCTTCTGAATCAAGATCAAGCCTGCCGACACTGATCACTCTTGGCAGATCGGCGGGCAGATCCTCAAACATGGTCTTGCGGCCTTTTTCATCACGGTGACTGACCACCAGCCCCCGGGGTTTGTAATACCGCCACAGCCGGGGCGGCTCCGGCCGGGTCAGGGGCTTGCCATCAACGGTGATGATATCCTCGGGCGCGGCGTTATAGGCAGGGCTTGTATGCAGCTCACCGTTCACCATGACGCGGCCGTCGGTGATCCATTTTTCGGCATCACGGCGGGAACACAGCCCGGCCGCCGCCATCCGCTTGGCGAGGCGTTCCGGGCGGGCTTCACCATGATCAAACAACGCTTTGAGGTTGTCGCTGAGCGGTCTTGCCCGTGATGCCCCGCCGCCACGCGATTTGCCGCCTGGCCGGTTCTGCGGTGCTGATATTTTTCTCGTTGGTGTCTTTTCTCTCATCATGGGGGAGACCATAGCCCAGCCAGCAATTTTATGCGATTGTCTTTCGCATGAACGGGACCATGTTTCGCAACGATGCCATGACTGATGCGCTCCGCCTTGCCGCTGAAACGGGTGAGGCGGGTGAGGTGCCGGTGGCCGCCATCATCACCGATAGTGCCGGTGAGGTCATTGCCATGGCGGGCAACCGGGTCGAACGCGATCATGACCCGTCGGCGCATGCTGAAATCCTCGCCATTCGGCAGGCTGCTGCCATCATGGGTTCGGCGCGGCTCAATGACTGTGATCTCTGGGTAACGCTGGAACCTTGCGCGATGTGCGCCGCCGCCATCAGCCATGCCCGGATCAGGCGGCTCTATTACGGGGCTGATGACCCGAAATCGGGCGGGGTTGCCCATGGTGCGCGGGTATTCTCCCACGCAACATGTCACCATAAGCCTGAGGTTTATTCCGGTATCGGGGCCGAACAGTCAGCCGCGCTGCTGAAGGATTTTTTTGCCCGCCGCCGCTGATCTAGCCTGCAATATCGCGGCGATAGAAGGCACCGTCCCAGCTGATCCGGCTGACACGGTCATAGGCCCGTTGCCGTGCCTCATCATTATTCTGGCCGAGGGCAGTGATGGCCAGAACCCGGCCACCGTTGGCGATAATCGCGCCGTCATCATCCCGCGCCGTGCCAGCGTGAAAAACGATGGTGTCGCCTGATTTTTCATCCAGCCCGGTGATCACCGCGCCTTTCCGGTAGTCCCCGGGATAGCCGCCATTGACCATGATCACGGTGACGGCGTGGTGATCAACAAAACGCATCGAGGTATGATCAAGCCCGCCATCACTGGCCATGATCATGGCAGAGAGCAGATCGGATTTGAGGCGCGGCAGAATGGTTTCCGCCTCGGGGTCACCAAAACGGCAGTTAAACTCGATCACCTGGGGGCCACTTTCGGTCAGCATCAGCCCGCAATAGAGAAAGCCCTGATAGGGGTTGCCCTCCTGTTTCATGCCCGCCACCACGGGCAGCACAACCTCATCCCAGGCTTGCTGGAGCAGCGCGTCATTGAGGGCAGGGGCAGGGGAGACAGCACCCATCCCGCCGGTGTTTGGCCCCTTGTCACCATCATGGGCGCGTTTGTAATCCTGGGCTGATCCCATGAAAATAGCCGATGTTCCGTCAACCATGGCAAAAAGCGAGGCCTCGGTGCCGGTGATCCTGTCCTCAATCACCACGCTGGCCCCGGCGGCCCCGAACGCCCCGCCATCCAGCATCATGGTGACAGCCTCAATCGCCTGATCGCTGGTATCGGCGACAACCACCCCCTTGCCGGCGGCGAGTCCATCGGCCTTGACGACGCATCCGGTGCCGCCATAGCTGGCGTTGATATGGCTGATCGCGGCGGTGTGATCATCAAACCGGGCAAACCCGGGTTGCGGGATGCCGTGGCGATCACAGAAATCACGGGCAAAGGCTTTCGATCCTTCGAGCCGGGCCGCGCTGGCATTGGGGCCAAAGACCCTGATACCAGCGCTGATGAGATCATCGGCAAGCCCGGCGACAAGCGGTGCCTCAGGGCCGATCACCACCAGATCAATATCATGGTCACGGGCAAAGGCGACAACGCCATCATGGTCAGCGGGGTTGAGGTCAACGCGCTCGGCCATATCCTCCATCCCCGGGTTTCCCGGGGCGACCATCAGCCTGGCCAGAAGCGGCGACCGGTCAATAGCATCAACAAGGGCATGTTCGCGGCCACCACCGCCGATAACAAGAACGTTCATGGGATGACTTTTCCTCTGGCTTCCGAGTTGACCTTGGGGCTGATTTGGCTGATCTTTCATAACATGCAGGAACAAAACTCACCACCCAATGATGGCAATCGCCCGGTCTGGACGCTGGGTGATCTGTCACAGGCGCTGAAGAAAACGGTCGAAAGCGTCTATGATCAGGTTCGCGTCAAGGCTGAGGTATCGCAGCCCAAGCGGGCGGCATCAGGGCATGTGTATTTCACGCTCAAGGATGACAGCGCAACCCTCGATGCCGTCTGCTGGAAAGGCGTTGCCGCTCAACTGGCCACCCAGCCCGAAGAAGGACTGGAAGTGGTGGTGACAGGCAAGCTGACCACCTATCCCGGGCGATCGAAATACCAGATCGTGGTGCAGCAGGTTGAACTGGCTGGCGAAGGGGCCTTGCTCAAGCAGCTGGAGGAACGCCGGCGGCGGCTGATGGCCGAGGGCCTGTTCGCGCCTGAACGCAAGCAGATGATCCCCGCCATGCCGCGCATCATCGGTGTTGTCACCAGCCCGACAGGGGCGGTGATCCGTGATATCCTGCATCGGCTCAAGGAACGTTATCCTGTGCATGTGCTGGTCTGGCCAGTGCCGGTGCAGGGCCAGGGCGCGGCAGAGGATATCGCCGCCGCAATCAGGGGGTTTGATCATCTGGTTGATCACCCCGACCCCGCCATTGCGACCCCCGATACGCTGATCATCGCAAGGGGCGGCGGTTCCATCGAAGACCTGATGGCCTTTAATGAGGAGGTGGTGGTGCGGGCGGTTGCCGATTGCCGCCTGCCGGTGATTTCAGCGGTGGGGCATGAAACCGATACCACGCTGATTGATCACGCCGCTGATCTGCGCGCCCCGACCCCGACTGCCGCTGCCGAATTTGCCACCCCGGTTGCGGCTGAAATTCAGGCAAGGATCAATGACCTTGAAACCCGGATGATGCAGCGCATGCAGCAGAAATTCGACCAATCAACCCAGCAGGTCCGTCATCTTGAACGGGTTCTCGCTGACCCCGGGATGCTGATGGAAACCAAGGGGCAGAGGCTTGATCTGGCCGTCACCGGACTGGATCGCAGCACCGAAACGATTCTGGCGCGGCTCAATGACCGGTTTACCCGGCTGGGGGCAAGGTTGCAGACCCCGTCGCATCAGCTCAGTGCCGCCGCTGACCGGTTGCGTTCGGTGGAACGCCGTGCTGATCTGGCGGTTGCCTCAAGCATTGAGGCGGCGCGGGGCAGGCTTTCCCGCGTCACCGAAAAACTGACCCCGCCCGCCGAACGCATCACCATGGCCAACGCGAGGCTTGATCTCGCCAGCCAGAAACTGGGCAGCCTGATCACGGCCAGGCTGAACCATGCCGGCACTCGCCTTGATCAGTCGATCCGCCTGCTGGATGCCTCATCATTCCAGCGTGTGCTTGATCGCGGGTTTGCGCTGGTGACAACATCGGCAGGGGCGATCATGCGATCAGCCGGGGAGCATCCTGACGGGACGGCGGTATCGCTCCGCTTTGCTGACGGGGACCGCGCCGCCAGCCTGGGTGAGAAGTCATCCCCGCCATCATCAGCCCAAAAACCTGAGCCGAAGGCAAAACCCGCCAGGCCAGCCGGGGCCTCAAAAAAAGATAATCCCGATCAGGGTAATCTGTTCTAACCCTGTTATCAGGATTCCTCGCGCTCGCCCTTGCTGGCTGGCCAGCGGCGATGGGGCCATAGCCACTGTTCCGGGTTTTCCCTGATCCAGCGTTCGATGATCGCGTTGATGCGGGTGCCGATCAGGGCCACGGTTTCATCATCATCCTTGCCGCGTCCATGGCCTTCGGGCAGATCGAACGGCGTGATGCGGAGGTGGAAACGGCATCCCCCGGTCCGGATCACCTGAACCATGAAAATCGGCACACCGCTGCGGAGCGCGAATTTGATATGGGCAATCGCGGTGCTGGCCTTATGCCCGAAGAAATCGAGCATCATGCCCTCACGCAGTTTCTGGTCCACCAGCATGGCGAAATATTCACCTTTTGTGATGGTGCTGGCGATGGCGCGGGCGCCTTGCGGGCCCTTTTCGTAAATCCGGTGATAGAGTGAGGACCGGCCATAGAGCAGGCGCGTGACAATCGGGTTGTTGGTGGGGCGGTAAACGGCGCTGAGCTTGAGGTCGAGCCGGTTTGCCGGTGCGCTGAAAATCTCCCAGTTGCCGAGATGCGCGCCGATCATGAAGCCGCCCCGGCTATTCGCGTTCAGGTGTTCGAGGCCTTCGATGGTGATGCGGTCTGACGCGATGATCCGCCTGACATGACAGAACTCGCCGCCGACACGGCCAAGATTGACCCACGCTGCCCGGGCGATGCGCTGGCGTTCGGCCATGCTGGTTTCAGGCATGGCGTAACCGATATTGAAAAGACTGCGGCGATGCCACGGGGTCAGCGGGCCGATCAGGCCGACAAGCGCACCCCCGACTGCCGAGGCTATCGCTGGCGGCATCAGCCGGATAATCCCGATCAGGATAAAGACAAATCCGGCTTCAACAGCCCAGACGATCCAGTGCCTGAGGTTTGCGGGGACACTCTTTTTCATGTCAATCCTGCGCCCTGGAGAGGGGTGGGTGAAGGGGCGGGATCACGCTGCCTGAAAAATCAGCGGGCAGGGTCGTATCCAGCCTGATGGTCATGATATCGGCGATCCTGCCATCCAGGCGTGCGGCATCCTTTTCAGTGGTGATGATCGTGGCCCCGGCGGATTGCGCCTGCTGCCTGATCCGGTCAAGGCGATCATCCGAAATCATTTCATGGTCCGCAAAGGCGATTTTTTCAACATGCTCGAACCCGGCATTTTCAATCATGGTAAAGAACCCTTCGGGGTCTCCTATCCCGGCGATGGCGATCACGTTGCCAGTGCCGACAGCCGCCACATCATGGGGGTTGAGCGCCCTTTCCGCATGGATAATGCGGGT
>NTKX01000019.1 GCA_002457135.1 SAR116 cluster bacterium MED-G04 | reverse complement strand
CGGCACGGCCCAGAAGACGATCAGCAACTATGTCAATCATCTGGCGAAAACACCATCGGATGAGAAATACCAGCAGTTTGCCTGGACCAAAGCCAACAAGCGTGACACCGACCTTTAGGGGGAAGATGGCCCAATGGTGCAACGCACTTCAGGCTGACCATCTAGAACCACGACCACCCTGTCCCTCGGCTGAACCGGATAGAGGCCCAGATTAGTCCCTGCCAGAATAATCTGGCCCGGCTCGGGTGAGCGATCAAACCCGTCCAGATGATTGCGCAACCAGTTGAGCGATGCCTCAGGCCCATCGGCTTTCGGCCAGAGCTTGCCACAATCCAGTTCCACATCATTGACGTGCAAGGCCAGCTCCCCTGCCTGCGAGATAAATGAGGTTGAGCGCTGCCATTCAGGGTCGGGCAGGACTATTCCCGCGTTGATGCCGTTGTTCCCGATCAGTTCGGCGAGGGTCTTTTTCTCAGCCCTGAAGACAAAGTTATGCAGCTCAATGATCGGGAAAGCCGCCGCGATGGTTCCGTCAGGGCCAATCTTGATGGCCATTTCGGCCTCTACCGCGAGCTGGCAGAATTGACCCGGGTCTACAGCGGCCCCGTTTTGCCGGACTTCATCAGCAAACAGCGTTCCCCTGATCGGCCCGTTCATCCCGAATTGCGCGGTTGTCCCCGGCCCGGTGCAACCCACCTTATAGCCGATCACGGTCTCACCATCGCTTAACCTGAGCGCCGTGACAGCGTCTTGCAGATGATACGCTGTCTCCACGTCCAGGCTGAAATCAGGGTCGGCAAAACAGGTTCCCGGGTTCACATTGCGGTAGTCCTGCAATTGGCGAATGGCCAATTCGGGGATGTCATGGATTGATGGTGTCATCATGCTCCGGCTTTAAAACCCAATGATAGTGCCGCTACGGTGACGGAGGCCTCTACTCTGCCCCCCTCTTCCCTAGCCCCCTATTGCTCAATAATCGGGGGCGGAACAAACGCGGTGACGGCAGGGTCCTCCCCTTGCCATTTTTCGATCTCAACCAGGCAGGAATGCGCGGCGGGGCCTTGCGCCAGCCGTGACGTGCCGCGATCCGAGGTCAGGACATTGGGGTTGCCATGCTTGCAACTGATCTGATCATCGCCCGGATCAAACCACGCCCCGGTCGGGATCAGGGCAACGCCAGGCCTGATCTGGTCGGAGACAATGGCCCCGCAGAGGCACGATCCCCGGCCATTGAAAACCCGCACCCTGTCACCATCGGAAATACCGCGTGCCGAGGCATCATCAGGGTGGAGGCTGACCCCCTCATGGCCCTTGATCTTGGCCTGACGGCTGATAATGCCGTGATCCAGTTGTGAGTGCAGCTTTGTTCTGGGCTGGTTGCAGAGCAGATGCAGCGGGTAGCCGGCATCGGGGCTGCCGAGCCATTCCTGCGGTTCCATCCAGCTGGCATGCGGCGGAACATCATCATAGCCAAAGCCTTCGATGGTTTTGGAATAAAGCTCAATCTTGCCGCTGGGGGTGTTGAGGGGGTTCGCCTCAGGATCAAGCCTGAAATCTTCAAACAGGATTTTCGGGCGGCTTTCAGTGGCCAGCTCGAACCATTTTTTCTGCCTGAATTCCTCATATTCCGGCAGATCAAAGCCATCATCAGCCATCTGCTGACGGGTCTGGTCATAAAGATGACGTTGCCAGTCCTCATCGCTGCGGCCCTCGGTAAAGCTGTCCTCTACCCCCATATGGCGGCTGATCGCGGCCAGAATGTCATAATCATTGCGGCTTTCGCCGACAGGGTTGATCGCCTGTTCCATGGAAATGACGTAATGATCAAGGGGGGACATGCCGATATCGGAACGTTCAAGGTTGGTGGTGCAGGGCAGAACAATATCAGCGTTCTTGGCCAGGGCATTCCAGCACCATTCATGAACAATCACGGTGTCGGGTTTCTGCCACGCTGTCATCAGGCGGTTGAGGTCCTGATGATGGTGGAACGGGTTGCCGCCAGCCCAGTAGACAATGCGAATATCGGGATAGGTCAGGTCCTGGCCGTTGAATTGAAAATCACCCCCGGGGTTGAGCAGCATATCCGCAACCCGCGCCACGGGGATAAAATCAGTCACCCTGTTCTGGCCCTGGGGCAGGGCCATAATCTTGTACCGGTTGGCCAGATTGCCAATGGTATGGACCGCCGAATAACCAAAGCCAAAACCCCCGCCCGGAAGGCCGATCTGGCCAAGCATTGCGGCCAGTGTCACCCCGGCCCAGAGCGGCTGTTCACCATAGGCCTGACGGCTCAATGACCAGCTGGTGCAGATCATCGTCCGCTTAGATGCCATCCGCCGGGCCAGTTGCCGGATGGACGCGGCCGGAATATCACACAGACCGGCAGCCCATTCAGGCGTTTTCGGCTGGCCGTCAGCAGCACCGGTGATATAGGCCGCAACCTGATCAAACCCGGTGGTATAGCGATCAAGGAAAACCTGATCATGCAGGTTTTCGTCAATCAGCACATGGCACAGGGCCAGCATCATGGCGGTGTCACTGTTCGGCCTGATGGCCAGCCATTCAGCGTTGATATCGTCAATCGCGTCATTCTTTATGGGTGAGATATTGACGAACTCGACCCCGTTGGCGTGTGCGTCCTGCATCCATTGCCGTTGCCGATGCTCGCCAATCCCGCCCTGCCCGATCTGGGCGTTCTTGATGGGGATACCGCCAAAGGCGACGAACAGCTCAGCGTTCTCGATGATCGATGGCCAGCTGGTCTGCTGATAAACAAACTGGCGAAAATGCCCGAGGATATGGGGAAAAATCACCTCGGCGGCGGCGAAACTGTAGGTATTGACTGATTTCGTGTAGCCGCCAATGGTGTTGAGGAAACGGTGAATCTGGCTCTGCGCATGGTGAAAGCGGCCGGCACTGGCCCAGCCATAGGACCCGGCATAGATGGCGTTATTGCCATGGTTGGTGATAACGCGCCCCAGCTCATCCCCGGCAATGGCGATGGCCTCATCCCAGCTGATCGAAACGAAGGCTTCCTTGCCGCGGTTTTTACCGGACGGGGTCCGGCCCGCTTTCTTGTCCTCAAGCCAGCCTTGCCGGACCATGGGCGTTTTGATGCGGGTTGTATGATCAATCGTGTCAAGTATCCCCTGCCCGATGGGCGAGGGGTCCTGATCACGGCTGAAGGCGTTCAGGCCCTGCAATTTCCCGTCCCTGGTGACAGCTTCATAGCTGCCCCAATGCGTGCTGGTCAGGTGTGTCTTGAGATCACTCATCCCGCTTGTTCCTCCACCGCATGCCTGAAAAAGGCATAACGAAAACTGGCATAAGGAAAGCTAACATGGGGGCGAGTTTAATCAAAACATTACGATAAAGTAAAATTACCCATCCTTGGCGCAAGCCTTCGCTTGCCCTTGGGGTCAATACCGGTAAAATCCATCGTGGGATTTGCGTTGAGGGGCCGGGATGAAATCGGATTATGTGATTGTTGGCGGTGGTTCGGCCGGTTGCGTGCTGGCGGCACGGCTGAGCGAAAACCCGTCGGTTACAGTGACCCTGCTTGAGGCTGGGGGTGAGGATCGCAATCCGCTGATCCACATTCCGGCGGGGTATATCCATACCATGGTCAACCCGGCAATCAACTGGATGTTTCAGTCCGAACCTGAGGCGAGTTCAGGCAACCGGCCGATCGCGTTTCCGCGTGGCAAGGTGCTGGGCGGGTCATCGGCCATCAACGCGATGCTCTATGTCAGGGGACAGGCGGCGGATTATGATGGCTGGGCGCAACGCGGCAACACGGGCTGGAGCTTTGATGACGTGCTGCCGTATTTCCGCAAGTCGGAGCATTGTGAATTTGCCGGATCGGATGATCACTTCCGCAGCCGAGGCGGGCCGCTCAATGTCGCGCCGGTGCGGGATCACTACCCTGCCCTCGACCAGTTGATTGAGGCCGCCGGGGAATGCGGCTACCCCCACAACCCTGATTATAACGGGGCCAGCCAGGAAGGGTTTTCCTATTCGCAGGTGACAATGAAATCAGGGTTGAGGTTTTCAGCGAAAAAGGCCTATCTGGACCCGGCCCGCAAACGCCCCAACCTGCGCATCATCCCCCATGCCCATGCCACCGGGATCATTTTTGACCCGCAAGATCAACACCGGGCAACCGGGGTTACCTATCACCGTCATGGCAAGGCCGAGCAGATCGATGCCGGGCGTGAGGTTATTCTTTCTGCCGGGGCCATCCAGTCACCGCAATTGCTGGAGCTGTCGGGCATTGGCCAGGCTGAGCGGCTGTCCGGGCTGGGCATTACCCCACGGATGGCGTTGCCAGGGGTCGGCGAAAACCTGGCTGATCATTATATCTCCCGGCTCGCGTGGCGGCTCAACCAGAACATATCGCTGAACAATTCGGCACGGGGGCTGCCGCTGGTTGGCCAGGTTCTGCGCTATGCCTTCAGCCGCCGGGGTATCCTGTCGCTTCCGGCGGGTATTGTGGTCGGTTTTGTCCGCAGCCGTGACGGTTTGAGCGAGCCTGATATCCAGTACCACATTGCCCATGCCAGTTTTGCCAACCCGGCCAAGCGGATTTTTGATCCCTTCCCGGGGCTGACGATCGGGCCTTGCCAGCTCCGCCCCGAAAGCCGTGGTGAGGTTCATATCACCTCAGGCGATCCGATGGCGGCACCGATCATCCGCCCGAACTATCTGGCGACTGATGAGGATGCAAGGGTGCATGTCGCATCAATGAAAATCGCTCGGGCCATCATGGCCAGCCCGGCCATTGCCCCGATCGTGGAAAGCGAAACCCGCCCGGGGATTGAAACCGCCAGCGATGATGAATTGCTGGCCTATGCACGGGAAACCGGGGTGACGCTGTATCACCCGGTATCAACCTGCCGCATGGGTCCTGTTCCCGCCAATGGTGATGTTGTTGATGCCGGGTTGCGGGTCCATGGCTGTCGCGGCTTGCGGGTGGTTGATGCCTCAATCATGCCTGAGCTGATTTCAGGTAACACCAACGCGCCCACCATCATGATCGCTGAAAAAGCCGCTGATATGATCAAGGCTGATCACGGCTGATCGGATAACGGGCCATAAGGGCGACTACCCTTTATTGAGGAACGCCCGCAGGGTTCTGGCCCCCAACTCCGCCACCGGCACCGCCTGACCGCCAACCTCGGCGGCGTTGCTGGCTGAGGCGTTGCCATCAACCCAGCGTTTCTTCACGCCTTGCAGAATGGCTGAAAACCGGAACAGCTGAAAGGCTATCCATGCCTCCCAGTTATGGGGTTTTTGCAGGCCTGTCCGGGTGCAGAAACGGCCGATCAACGCCGCCTCATCAGGGATGCCCAGCGTGGCACGATCAACCCCGCCAAGCCCGCCAATCGGCCATTCAGCCGACATCCGGAGCATCGCGCACCAGTAGGACAGATCAACAAATGGCGGGCCGAGGGTGCTGAGCTCCCAGTCAATGAGGGCCGTGATCCGGCACTGAACCGCTGTATTGATGATAAGGTTATCGAGGCGGAAATCACCGTGCAGCACGCAAAGCCCCATCTCATCGATGGCTGTTTCACCGGCAATACACCCGGGCAGCGTTTCCATGAGGTATTCCATATCGCTGATCAGGCCGGTTTCACTGGCGCGGTACTGTTTTGTCCAGATCGCGATCTGGCGGCCGAGATACCCCGATGGCCGGCCAAACCCGTCAAGCCCGATGGCAGCGGGATCAAGCCTCGCCAGCTCAGCCAGAATATCCACCTGATCAAGATACAGCCCCTCCCGCTCTGCCATGGCAAGATCGCCAAGCCCGGGGTCCATGATCGTGGAACCAGCGATGTGTTCCATGATGAAGAACTTGACCCCGATCACCTCAATATCCGTGCAAAGGGCTATCATGCGCGGAACCGGGACGGCGGTGGCGGCGAGCGCATCCATCACCCGGTATTCACGATCAACAGCATGGGCCGAGGGCAGCAATTCACCCGGCGGCTGCATGCGCAGGATGAAGCGGTCCTGGTCAGTCACCAGCCGATAGGTCGGGTTGGACTGGCCGATGCCGATTTTTTCCAGCGCAATGGCCATGCCTGCTGCCGGTGCGTGTTCAGCCAGCCATGGGTTCAGGGCTTGCAGGATGGTGGTTGTATAGGTTTCAGAACGGGACGATGGCATGGTTAAAAATTTTAATGATATGGGACAAAACGCACTATAGCCTCAGCCCCAGTTTAGTCTATCATTTGCAATATTCCTATTGGTGCAAAGGACAGATTATGGATTTTTCAATCGACCCGGAACTGGCCCGTCTTCAGCAAAAGGTCAGCCGATTTGTCGCCGAGGAAATCATCCCGCTTGAGGCCGATCCGGCAAGCTATGACGATCATGGCAATATCCGGCTGCCCCTGCTTCACACGATGCGGGACAAGGTCAAACAGGCCGGGTTATGGGCGCCCCAGATTCCCGTTGATCAGGGCGGTCTCGGCTATGGTCCTGTCGGCATGGCCACGCTCTATGAAGCGATGAATTATTCGATTTTCGGTCCCGTCTGTTTCAATTGCGCTGCGCCTGATGACGGCAATATGTACATGCTGAACAAACTGGCCAGTGATGAGCAGAAAGCCCGCTGGCTGGACCCGATCATCAAGGGGGATGTGCGGTCTGCCTTTGCCATGACCGAACCGGCCCCGGGGGGCGGGTCCGACCCGTCCATGATGCAGACAACAGCCGTAAAGCGCGATGGCAAATGGGTCATCAATGGCCGCAAATGGTATATCACCGGTGCCGCCGAGGCCGAGCATTTTACCCTCCTGGCCAAAACCGGTGATGATGTTCGCGGCGGTCTGACGGCGTTCCTGTTTCACCGTGATGAGCCGGGCTGGCATATCGACCGGCGGATCGGCATCATGGGGCCGGAAGAACACGGCGGCCATTGTGAGCTGGTTTTCGATGGATTGACGCTGGATGATGACCGCGTCCTGATGGGGGTTGGCAAGGGGCTGAAGGTAACCCAGATCAGGCTGGGTCTGGCCCGATTGACGCATTGCATGCGCTGGCTGGGGCTGGCCAAAAGGGCGGTGGCCATCGCCGCCGATTACGCCCGAAACCGGGAAGGTTTTGGCATAAAACTGGCCGAACGGGAATCGATCCAGATGAAACTGGGTCAGGCCGCCATGGATATTGAAATCGGCCGGGTCATGGTGATGCGCGCCGCCTGGCGGATTGAAAACGGATCAAAGGCACGGCAGGATATTTCCATGGCCAAAATCCATGTCTCTCAACTGCTCAACAAGGTGACGAGCGATGCGATCCAGATCTGCGGCGCGCGCGGCTATTCCAAGGACACGGTGCTGGAATGGATTTACCGCTATGCCCGTCAGGCCCTCTTGGTCGATGGCGCAACCGAAGTGCATCAGATGGTAATCAACCGCTTTTTGATGCAGAATGGTGATGATTTCTGGGGCTGGGGCCTTGGAGATGATTAAGGCGGAGATGATTAAGGCGGAGATGATTAAGGCGGGGATGATTAGGGTAAAAAAAATGATCAGGAAGGAATAAACAGCTTGAAATACCCACCATCAATGGACAGCCAAACAAGGGTTTTTGTTGATACCACCAGTTCGTTCTATCCCGATGACCGGGAGGATTTTACCATCGGGGAGATGCGCGATAACTATGATGCGCTCTGCGCCCATTTCGCCCGCCCCTTCCCTGCCGGGGTGACGGCCCATGACCGGCTTATCGGGGATGTTCCGCTGCGCCATTACAGCATCAGCGATAACCCACCGGCCAGGCTGGTCTATATCCATGGTGGCGGTTTTGTTGTTGGCGGGCTGGACAGTCATGATGATATCTGCGCCGGTATCTGCGCTGACACCGGGTTTGATGTGATCGCGGTGGATTACCGGCTTGCGCCTGAACACAAACACCCCGCCGCGCTGGATGATTGCGTTGCCGCTGTTGATGCGATCCACGCTGAGGGCGATACCCCTGTCGTGGTGGCTGGTGACAGTGCCGGTGGCTGGCTGGCCGCGATGACTGGCCTGGCACGGCCATCCATCATCACCGGGCAGGTGCTGATCTACCCGATGCTGGGGGGTGCGCTGAATAAAGGCAGCTATGTCGATTGCGCTGATGTGCCGTTGCTGTCCACCGAACAGGTTGCGTTCTATTGGGAAACCTATTTTGAATGCCCGCTTGATCGCACTGCCCTGACCCCGCCCATGGCCCTTGATGTCAGCCCGTCACCACGGACAGTGATGATCGCGGCCGAATGCGACCCGCTGATGTCGGATACCCCGGATTACGCTGAAAAGCTAAGCGCTGCGGGGGTTGAGGTTGAATTCACCATTGAGGAAGGCCTGCCCCACGGCTACCTGAGGGCGCGGTACAGTGTTGAGCGGGCGAGGCAGAGCTTCACCCGCATCACCGATGCTGTATCCCGAATGGCGGGCGTGGCCTGAGCGGCATTATATCAGCGGATCATCGCCTCAATCAGCCGCTGAACCGCCAGTGCATCAGCGAAATCGGCCAGCCGTTTGCCGCCATCATCGAGTTGCAGGGCAAGCTGGTCTATTTGCCCCATATAGGCCGAAAGCGGTTCCGCCGCCCTGGTATCAAGCAGGGGTTTAAGCCCATCCGGCGTTTCATGAAATAGCTGGTACCAGTTTTCAAACACCAGGCAGCCCTCATCCCCCAGCACCCGGTAACGGACAATATCCTGACGATTGCCGCCAACCCGTGCGTTGACCGAAACGGGACCATGGCCCGATTGCCATTGCGCCATGACCATTGTTTCGGCCTGATCATGGGCGGGAAATTCGATGATCAGCGGGGCTTTCAGTGCAAGCGGGCCAAACAATTCCTGGCTGAGATAAGCGTAGTGGGAGCCTACCTCCCGCATCATGCCGCCCTGATCACGGCCACCAAGCCATGACGCATGGGCCTGCCAGCCGCGTGGCCATGTTGAAAATTTCAGCGTCAGTTCAGCCCCGAGCGGCGTTCCGATGAGGCCGTCCGAAATGTGCTGGCGGGCAGCGTGCATGGCGGGCGCACCCGAAAACACAAAATTGACCGCTTGCATAACATCATGATCATTGATCGCCCGGGTCAATTCCTCGCTTGCCTCAAGGCTGATGCCAAGGGGCTTTTCACAGAGAATGTTCCAGCCCTTCTCAAGCCCGCCATAAACAAATTCGGCATGCGATTGTGGCGGCGTGCTGACGTAAAGCAGATCAATGTCATCAGGATCGAAAAGCGCCTGACTGCTGGTGACGAGGTCAAAACCGGCCGGTTTTTCAGCCATGCCATCAAGGGCATCAGGGGCCAGATCAAAACCGATCACCGGATCAAACCTGGGATGGGCTTTCATGTTGGTGAGCATTCTCTTGCCGACTGCACCGAGGCCGACAATGGCCACCCTGTATATCTCTTTTGACATGCCCAAAGCCCTGTTTATAGTAATTTAGAAAGATTTAATTTAGCAACTATAACAACCATATTGGAAATCTGATGTCCATACCAACCATGATGAAACACACAACCATTCGCGAACCCGGTGATCCTGATGTGCTGATCCCGGATCAAGGCCCGGTTCCTGCGGTCGGGGCAGGCGAAGTGCTGATCAGGGTTGAGGCAGCCGGGGTCAATCGCCCTGATGTGATGCAGCGTGAGGGCAATTACAATCCGCCCCCCGGGGCATCGCTCATTCCCGGGCTGGAAGTGGCGGGGGAAATCGTCGCCATGGATGACAGCGTCACCGGGTTTTCGATTGGTGACAAGGTCTGTGCACTGGTTTCAGGCGGCGGTTATGCCGAATATTGCAACGCCCCTGCCCCGCAGGTTCTGCCGGTTCCGGACGGGCTTACGATGATCGAAGCCGCCGGTGTGCCTGAAAATTATTTCACGGTATGGACCAATGTTTTTGAACGCGGCGGCCTCAAGCAAGGGGAGACCATTCTGATCCATGGCGGGTCAAGCGGGATCGGGACCACCGCCATTCAGCTGGCGCATTTATTCGGTGCCACCGTGATTACCACCGCCGGTTCCGATGAAAAATGCCAGGCCTGCCTCAATCTCGGTGCCGACCACGCGATCAATTACCGGGATCAGGATTTTGCCGAACAGGTCAAAAAGATTACGGCCGGTGACGGGGTCAACCTGATCCTTGATATGGTTGGCGGCGATTACATCCAGAAGAATATTTCCTGCCTCGCGCTCGAAGGCAGGCTGGTCCAGATCGCATTCCTGCAACCCCCGGTCAATGAGATCAACATGATGCCGGTGATGATCAACCGGCTGACGATCACCGGCTCAACCCTGCGGCCCCGGACCATCAAACAGAAAGGCGCGATTGCGGACCAGCTGCGCCAGCAAGTCTGGCCACTGTTCACAGCGGGCAAGCTTAAAATCCTGGTCCATGAAACCTTCGCGCTTGAGGATGCCAATGAGGCGCACAGGATGATGGAATCCAGCGTTCATATCGGCAAACTCATTCTCGATACAGCGAAATGAGTTTTCGGTAAGGGCGGATGATCAAGGACCGGGACCAGGGGTCATGCCCCTGCCCGGCCTTGGCAACAAGCATAACGAAAAGGCTAGAGACCCAGATAGGCTTTCTTGACCTCGGGGTTGTCCATCAATTCCTTGCCCGTGCCGTTGATGGTGACATTGCCGTTTTCCATGACCCAGGCATAATCCGAAATCATCAGTGATTTATGGACGTTCTGTTCAACCAGCAGAACCGTGGTGCCGCGTCGCCGAACCTCGGAAATCAGCTCAAAAATCTGCTGCACGATGATCGGCGCAAGCCCCAGTGACGGCTCATCCAGCATCAGGATGTTGGGTCCGCTCATCAGCCCTCGGCTGATCGCCACCATCTGCTGCTCGCCCCCGCTCAGCGTCCCGGCGTATTGATCCAGCCGCTCACCAACCCGGGGGAAAAGGTCCAGCACTTCGTCGAGCCGTTGATCCGCCTTGGCGGCGGCGGCCTTGTTGAAAGCACCGAGCTGGAGGTTTTCGCGCACCGTCAGGGACGGGAACAGCCGCCTGCCCTCAGGCACCATGACGATGCCCATCTCAACCCTTTTATGCGGCGGCAGATCATGGATCGGCTTGCCCTCAAAGAGGATTTCACCCGTCCAGGTCTTGTTGATGCCTGAAATGGTCCGAATAGTGGTTGTCTTGCCGACCCCGTTTGACCCGATAATCGTGGTAATGCTGCCCTGTTCCAGTTTCAGCGACAGACCCTTGACGATCTCGATGTCTTCGTAACCGGAGGTGATTTTCCTGAGTTCCAGCATCAATCCCACCTAACCCATGACTTCATTAGCGTTAAAATCAGCACCGAGATAGGCTTCGAGAACCGCCGGATTATCCGAAATTTCCTGGGGTGAACCGCTGGCGATATTCTCACCATTATTGATCACCACAATATGATCACAGAGCGACATGATCACCGCCATGACATGCTCAACAATAACAATGCTGATGCCGGCATCACGGACCTTGCCGAGGACTTCAATCATCCCCCACATTTCGGTCGGGGTCAGACCGGCCAGCACCTCATCAAGCAGCAGCAGTTCGGGTTCTGTTGCCAGTGCCTTGGCGACCTCGACACGCTTGCGCCCGGCCACCGGCAATGCCCCCGCCGAGATTGACGCGAATTCCGAATATTCCACCAGCTCAAGAACATCGAGCGCCTTTTGACGGGCGCGGGCCGTGTTGGCGGTGTTGTTGAAAGCGCCGATCATGACATTTTCCAGCACACTCAATTCAGGGAACGGCTTGACGATCTGGAATGTCCGCGTCATGCCGAGCTTGCAGATATTGGATGGCCGCATGCCGTTGATCCGCTGGCCCTTATAGATAATGTCGCCCTCATCAGGGTTCATGAACCCTGAAATCAGGTTGAAAAAGGTAGTCTTGCCCGCACCGTTCGGTCCGATCAGGCCGGTGATTTTGCCCTTTTCAACGGTGATACTGGCCTGATTGACAGCAACCAGCCCGCCAAACCGCTTGGTGACACCATTGGCTTCCAGCAGAATATCAGCCATTGCGCTGCTCCATCTTCGCACCCAGTTTCTTGAACGCGGGCAGGACCCCGCGCGGCAACACCAGGCAGACCACGATCAGGATCACGCCATAAAGGAGGATGGCCAGCCCGCCACCACCGCCACTGGACAGGTAATCCATGTATTTGCCGAATTTCTCACCCGCGGGGATATTTTCGTTGATGAGGGCGACCAGCGATGCACCGGCACCGCCGCCTTCAAAGATTACGCGCGACATCTCGCCGACCGGAACCAGCAGGAACGTGCCGATGACAGGCCCCATCACCAGCCCGCTGCCGCCAATCACCGCAAACAGGATGATCTCAATCGACAGCGCGATCTTGATCACGTCATCAGGGACGATGTATTGCGTGTATTGCGCGTAGAAGGTCCCGCCAAGGGCCGTCATTGCCGCCGACAGGGCAACCGCATGCATCTTGTTGCGCATCGAATGGATGCCCAGTGCCTCGGCGGCCTCTTCACTCTCACGGATGGCCCGCAGGTAGTAACCGAATTTGGAGGTGGAAACGATCGCCGAGATCAGAATCCCGAACAGCATCAGGCCGAGGGCGATGTAATAATACGGCTCCTTTTCAAGGAACTGATATTCCCAGAATGTGTATTCGCTTGCCAGCGGGATCAGCAGCCCGAGCGGGCCACCGGTGAAATCAAAATAAAGGAAAAGCAGGCGCAGGATTTCAGCAAAGGCGATTGTCACCAGGGCAAAGAACGGGCCTTTCAGGCCGTATTTGTAGCTGACGAAACCAAGGCCATACCCCACAAGCGCGGCCAGCCCGGCCCCGCCGATCATCCCGATCCACGGGGTCAGCCCGAAATGAACGTAGAACAGCGATGATGTGTACGCGCCAATCCCGAAAAACGCCGCGTGGCCCAGCGATAACTGGCCCGCAAAACCGCCCAGAATATTCCAGCTGCTGCTGAGATAGGCGAACATGAAAATCAGGATACCGACATGCAGCAATGCCGACCCGGATAGCCCGTCAGGCATCAGGGCAACGATAAAATCGCTCTCCGCGTAGATCGGCAAGCTCAACAACACCAGCAGAACAACCCCGTAGACGATGTAGCTGGTTTTCAGCCTTGAATACATTACAGCCTCTTCAGGTGAGTTTGGTGCCGAACAGACCGGTGGGGCGGAACAGCAGGATAAGGGTGAAAATAGTGAATGTGGCGACTTGCTTGAGGGCAGCTTCAGGCATCAGGATTTCACCGAAACTTTCAACAACGCCAATGATGAAGCCGCCGACCAGCGCGCCTTTCAGGTTACCCAGCCCGCCCAGCACAACAACGACAAACGCGGTCAGGGTGAACGAAAGCCCGACGGTCGGGGAGATATAGAAAAACGGGGTCATCATCGCCCCGGCAAGGCAGACACAGACCGTCGATATGCCAAGGGCAATCATGTAGATGCGGTCAATATCAATGCCCACCGCCCTGGCGCCATCACCATCCTCGGCGCAGGCGCGGATGGCGCGGCCGGTGCGGGAATGCATCAGGAACTGGTAAAGCGCGATGACAATAACAATGGCAAGCCCGGTTGCGGCGAGACGCGACAGGCTGATCCGCGCACCAAAAAATTCTATTGTGTAGGAGCCGTAAGCCACCTGAACGGTCTGGAAATCAGGGCTGAAAAAGAACACGGCAATATTCTGGATGCACAGCGATATCCCGACAGTCACCAAAATTTTGATGGTTTCAGGCGCGTAAAGCACCGGCCTGATCAGGAATTTCTGCATCACCCAGCCGATACCGAAAAACAGCGGAACGCCCATCGCGGCCGCAATATAGGGATCAATGCCGAGCAGCGTGTAGCAGAAAAAGGCGAAATACATCCCGATGATGAGAAAGTCACCATGGCCGAAGTTTTTGATTTTCATGACCCCGAACGTCAGCGTCAATCCTACCGAAATGAGAGAGAAAACGCCGCCGATAAGGAGTCCACTGATGAGGGCCTGGAGATAGACGGTAGCCATGAATTGGATACTCTGGATCTGTCGATTTCAATTCAGCGCATTATGAAGACAGGAAATGCACAAACGATAAACAGGGGCCCCGAGAATGAGGCCCCTGCAAAAAGTCTGATTAACGGCTGCTCCAGGACGGAACAGGCCACTGCAGCTCAGCCGAAGCTGAATCGAACGGCCATACGGTCTTATGCTTGCCGTCGATGATCTGCATGATGATCAACTGTGCTTCCGGGGACTGGCCGGATTCTTCGAACCGGATGCAGTCATAGGGAAGGATGTTCTTCTCACCACAGATTTTGGTTTCGGCAAGGGCATCACGAAGCTTTTTACGGTTGGTAGAACCGGCACGCTCCAGCGCATCCTTGAGAACGTAGGTCGACATGTATGTTTCAGCAGCGTGGCCGTTCATATCAACGCCGAACTTGTCCTTGAAACGCTTGGCGATTTCGGTAACGCCGGTCTTCTTCACGTCGGTGGCCCATTCGCCAACAGTGAAGGTGAAATCAGCATCCGCACCAAGGGTTGAGATATAGGCAGGGTCGATGTGACCGGCGGAAGTACCGACGATCGGTGCATCAATGCCCAGCTCTTTCATGGTTTTGGTGATCAGCACCGCATCAGAAAGGTAGGAGACGAGCAGAACAGCATCAGGGTTGAGCTGCTTGATCTTGGCCATGGTGGCGGTCATGTCGGCACTATCCTTTGGATAGGCGATACGATCCAGCACCTCGATGCCGAACTGGTCGGCTGCCTTGACCTGGCCATCACCGGTGGACTTGCCGAAGAGAGTATCTTCATGCAGAAGCACAACCGACTTGACCGGCTTGCCAACCTTTTCACTGGCTTCCTTGACAAAGCGGATCTGGTCACGGGCATACCATGAAGCCTGCGGGGATACCTTGAAGAGGTACTTGAAACCACGGCTGGTGATCGAATCCGCAATGGCAACCGGGTCAATGAAAGGAACCTGGAGCTTTTCGGAAACCTGCGTTACCGGGAAAGTAACACCGGACTGATACGCACCCATAATGGCAACAACGCCCTTACGTTCCAGTTTCTGCAATTCGGTGATACCGATTTCAGGCTTGCCCTGGGTATCGCCATCAACCATCTCGAGCATGGCACCACCAAGCGCCTTGATGCCGCCATTTGCGTTGATCTCTTCAACAGCCAGCTCATGGCCACGGCGGTTGTTGACACCAATAGGGGCAACCGAACCACTGAGTGGCAGCAGGATGCCGACCTTGATTGTTTCTGCAGCAGAAGCTGTGAATGTTGGAAGCTGCGTCAGGACTGCTGCAATTCCCAACGCCTTGATAATTGATCTTCTGAACGCCATTGATTCCTCCCATGGGGTCATGTTCAATATTTAAAAATCTTAACTAATTTTTTATTCTTGTTAACTATATTCATAGAACCTCATACAGTTCAATAGCCGTTTCTGGAATAATTCCAAAAATAGTGATTACCCTTATTGTGCTATCCGAAAATTGTTCGATATAGTCAGAGGCATCATAATGACTATCTGAGTTTTGAGGAGCCGCCAGCCATGACAGCATCGATATCCGCCATAATGAATTCGCTGGCCGAATGCTCACTGCCGGGACCAGGCGTAACAAGGCTTCCCTTTACTGATCAGCATCGTCAGGCCAACGCGATAATCACCACCCTGATGGAAAAAGCCGGGCTGGACGTATCGCTGGATGATGGCGGAACCCTGGTTGGACGCCGGCACGGACCCGAGGATGCACCGACCCTGCTGATGGGGTCGCATCAGGACAGTGTGCGCAATGGCGGCCGATTTGACGGGGCGATGGGGATCATCCTGCCCATCCTTGCGTTAACGGATTTGAAAGATATCGAACTGCCCTTTGCGGTTGAGGTATTGGCCTTTCCCGATGAAGAAGGCGTTCGCTTTCCCACCACGCTGATCGGCTCCCGCGCTATTGCGGGCAGTTTTGATATGGATGTGCTTTCCTATCATGATGCCGATGGTATTTCCCTCGGGCAGGCGATGCAGGATTTCGGTCTCGATCCTGCCCATATCCCTCAGCTCGACCGGCGCAACAGCCGTATCCTCGGATTTGTCGAAGTCCATCTCGAACAGGGGCCGATCCTTGAGGACATGAACATGCCCGTGGGGGTTGTCACCTCAATCGCCGGGGTTGACCGCTTCACGATCAGCATCACCGGCGTGGCCAATCATGCCGGCACCATCCCCATGGAAAAGCGCAAGGATGCGCTGGTGGCAGCGTCTGAAATGGTGCTGGCGGTCAACCGCCTGGCCAGAGAAAGCAACGGCGGCAAGGCCACGGTCGGCCAGCTGGGTGTTTCCCCCAACGCCGTCAACGTGATCCCGGGGCAGGTCGATATGACCCTCGATATCCGCTTTGATAACGATGCAAGGCGTGACCAGCTGGGTGAGGATATCATCACAGCAATGGAAGCCATCGCAGCCGAGCATGGCACCGAAATTGTTATCACCAAAACCTACAGTCAGGCGGTCACGCCATGCGATGCCGTGTTCCGTGAAAAGCTGGCAGAGGCAAGCCGCCAGGTTCAGCCCGAAACCATGGAGCTGTCATCAGGCGCATTCCATGATGCCTCGGCGATGGCTGATCTGTGTTCAGTGGGGATGCTGTTCGTGCGTTGCCACGAAGGCATCAGCCACCACCCCGATGAGATGGTCGAGGAAGAGGATATGGCACGGGCGGTCGAGGTGCTGAAACGGTTCCTGCTCGATCTGGACCCCGATAATTGATGCTGTAGCAGATGCGCCCAAAAGGGCATGCAACGGGGCTGGAACAGACCCTAGAATGGAATGATTCCATTATTTCCCCGGCGCGACAAAGCACCCGCAAGCATTTCTGTCGCCTACCGGCATGAAATCCCGTCATAAATTTTTTTCTTTATTAGCACTTGCTGATATTTAAAATAATTGCCACGATCTGAATAAGGTCACTAACAAACCAAAAAATACCAAAATCATTTGATGACCACATTATTTCTGGGAGGAAACACAATGAATGAAATGAACCAACTTTCTGTATCCAGCGCGCTTGATACATCACATCTTGATGTGAAATTCCCCTTTAAAGCCAAGTACGGGAATTTCATCAACGGGCAGTGGGAAGCTCCTAAATCCGGGCAGTATTTTGACAACACATCACCTATTACCGGTGAAGTGATCTGCCAGGTTGCCCGTTCCAACGAAGAAGACATCAATTTGGCCCTCGACGCTGCGCATGCCGCGAAAGATGCCTGGGGCCGCACGTCGACCACGGAACGGTCCAACATGCTGATGAAAATTGCCCAGATCATTGAGGACAATCTTCAACTGCTGGCCGCCGCTGAAACCATTGATAACGGTAAGCCGATCCGCGAATCCGTTGCCGCTGATATGGCGCTCACGGTTGACCATTTCCGCTACTTCGCCAGCTGCATCCGCGCTGAAGAAGGTTCAATCGGTGAGATGGACGCAAACACCTACGCCTATCATTTCCATGAGCCTCTGGGCGTTGTCGGCCAGATTATCCCATGGAACTTCCCGATCCTGATGGCCGCATGGAAAGTCGCACCAGCGCTTGCCGCCGGTAACTGCGTTGTCATCAAGCCAGCCGAACAGACCCCGGGTTCAATCTCGGTTCTGATGGATCTCATCGGTGATGTTCTGCCTGCGGGTGTCCTGAACGTTGTTCACGGTTTCGGTCTTGAGGCCGGCAAGCCGCTGGCTTCCAGCTCACGGATTGCGAAAATCGCCTTCACCGGTGAAACCACGACAGGCCGTCTGATCATGCAATACGCATCCCAGAACCTGATCCCTGTGACACTGGAGCTGGGCGGCAAATCACCAAACGTGTTCTTCGAAGACGTGATGAAGGCCGATGATGCCTTCTTCGACAAGTGCCTCGAAGGCTTCACCATGTTCGCGCTCAACCAGGGTGAGGTCTGCACATGCCCGTCACGCGCCCTGATCCAGGAGTCGATCTATGATGACTTCATCGGGCGTGCCATCGAACGCACCAAGGCCGTCAAGCAGGGCAACCCGCTTCAGATGGACACCATGATCGGCGCCCAGGCCTCAACCGAGCAGATGGAGAAAATCACCTCCTACCTCAAGCTCGGCCGTGAAGAAGGTGCAGAAGTGCTGGTCGGCGGTGATGTCGGTTCGGTCGAAGGCTGTGAGAGCGGTAACTACATCCAGCCCACAATCTTCAAGGGCGACAACAGCATGAGGGTTTTCCAGGAAGAAATCTTCGGCCCTGTTGTCTCGGTCACGACCTTCAAGGACGAAGCCGAGGCCCTCGAAATCGCCAATGATACGCTCTATGGTCTTGGTGCCGGTGTCTGGTCCCGTGAGGCCAACATCTGCTTCCGCATGGGCAAGGCTATTCAGGCTGGCCGTGTCTGGACCAACTGCTACCACAACTATGGCGCTCACGCGGCATTCGGTGGTTACAAGCAGTCTGGTATCGGGCGCGAAACCCACAAGATGATGCTGGATCACTACCGCCAGACCAAGAATATGCTGGTCTCCTATGATGAGAACAAGCTGGGCTTCTTCTAGGCCTTATATTCTCTCACTGGATTAAAAAACATGTTGCTGGCCCCATCGTATCGGGCCAGCAACGCCTAACCGGAGGAAGCAATGGACAACGTTTTCATGACCGTGACTGCAACAGACAGCGCGTTGGAATTAATCGACAGCATCAAGGCGCAACACGGCAGCGAGTTGTTATTCCATCAATCCGGCGGATGCTGCGATGGATCAGCGCCCATGTGCTATCCACGCTCGGATTACATGATCGGCCAGCAGGATGTCCTGATCGGGGAAATCGGCGGCGTGCCGTTCTACATGAATGGCGACCAGTACGAACGCTGGAAGCATACCAACCTGATCATTGATGCCATCAATGGCGGTGGCGGCATGTTCAGCCTGGATAATGGAACCGGCAAACGATTCCTGACCCGTTCGGAAATCTGCACCATCTGACGATCAAGTGGCAAACCCTTTTGCCAAAGATTCAGGAAAGTTGATATCAGGAGGCCGGGCCGATTCCAGCCCGCAACGAAAGCCTGCAGGGTAATTTTATTACCGAAACATCATAAAAAATTAACAAATAATTAAAATTTTTGTTGAACTTGATGGTCACTTGCACTTGAATGCTGGCCACACAGGTAAAGATTTAAGTAAGCGTGAAGCGTATTCTGAATGCGTTTTTATTAAGACTTTACTAATTGAGACTTTGTTGGAGGAAACATGTCTAAAATTATCAAAACACGTCGTGAAGTGTTGAAGACGGCCGCCGTTGTTGGTGCCGGTCTTTCAATGCCGACTTTCTTTGCGTCGTCTGCTTTCGCGGGTTACCGCAACGAACCCATGGGCGGCTCTGTCACTCTTGGCTTCAACGTGCCGCAAACTGGCCCCTATGCCGATGAAGGTGCTGACGAGCTGCGTGCCTATATGCTGGCTGTTGAACACCTCAATGGTGGCGGCGACGGCGGCATGATGAATACATTCTCATCAAAAGCCCTCAAGGGTAATGGTATCCTTGGCAAAAAGGTCGAGTATGTCACCGGCGATACCCAGACCAAGTCTGATGCCGCCCGTGCATCCGCCAAGTCCATGATCGAAAAAGACGGCGCTGTCATGATCACCGGTGGTTCTTCCTCTGGAGTGGCTGTTGCTGTTCAGGGTCTGTGCCAGGAAGCTGGCGTGATTTTCATGGCTGGCCTGACGCACTCCAACGACACCACCGGTAAGGATCGCAAGGCCAACGGTTTCCGTCACTTCTTTAACGGTTACATGTCCGGCGCTGCGCTGGCACCCGTGCTGGAAAAGATGTACGGCTCTGACCGCCGCGCCTATCACCTGACCGCTGACTACAACTGGGGCTGGACCCAGCAGGAATCGATTGCCGCTGCAACCGAAGCCAAGGGCTGGGAGACTGTCAACAATGTCACCACCCCGCTGACCACCACCGACTTCTCGTCCTATGTGGCACCGGTCCTGAACTCGGGTGCCGATGTTCTGGTCCTGAACCACTACGGCGGAAACATGATCAACTCACTGACCTCAGCTGTTCAGTTCGGTCTGCGTGACAAGGTTGTGAACGGCAAGAACTTCGAAATCGTTGTTCCGCTGTACTCGCGTCTGATGGCTCGTGGTGCCGGTGAAAACGTTAAGGGGATCTTCGGTTCCACCAACTGGCACTGGTCACTGTCTGATGCAGGCTCCAAGGCGTTCGTGAAGTCCTTCGGTGAAAAGTACGGCTTCCCGCCATCGCAGGCTGCCCACACCGTTTACTGTCAGGCCCTGCTCTATGCCGATGCCTGTGAGCGTGCCGGTACCTTCAACCCATGCGGCGTTGTCGAAGCCCTCGAAGGCTTCAAGTTCGACGGCCTCGGTAACGGTCCAACCGAATACCGTGCCGAAGATCACCAGTGCTTCAAGGATGTTCTGGTCGTGAAGGGTAAGGAAAACCCGAGCTCAGAATTTGACGTTCTTGAGATCGTTGAAGTTACGCCTCGTGCGCAGGTTGAGTATGCACCGGATCATCCGATGTTCTCGGGCGGCGCTCTCGGTACCTGTAACCCAGGCGCGTAAGCCACTCGACATCAAAGCAAAAGCCACACCGTATCGTCGGTGTGGCTTTTGTTGCAACGAAGACTCCTGATACACGTTTAAACACCAGTCGCTAAAAGCAAGGCAAGTGGACAATGGACGCTATTCTACTCCAGATCCTGAACGGGCTTGACAAGGGCAGTGCGTATGCCCTGATCGCCATGGGACTGACGTTGATTTTCGGCACCCTGGGCGTAGTCAATTTTGCCCATGGTGCGCTTTTCATGATTGGGGCTTTCTGCGCGGTGACGCTGCAAAAGATGCTCAATCTCTACAGCGTGGTGATTGACCCGGAAAAGACCGATTTCCTCGGTAATCCGCTCAAGGTCAAGGTGCCATATGTTGAGAGCTGGTTCGGTGAAGCCACCGGCCAGATGATCATCAACTGGTCGGTGCCGCTGGCTATTCTGCTGGCTATTCCGGTGATGCTGGCTGTGGGCTACATCATGGAACGCGGGCTTATCAAGCATTTCTACAAACGCCCCCATGCTGACCAGATTCTGGTGACGTTCGGGCTGGCGATTGTTTTGCAGGAAATCGTCAAGGCGTTCTTTGGCGCCAACCCTATCCCCACCCCTGCCCCTGATCTGTTCAAGGGATCGTTTGATTTCGGCCTGCTGATCGGTTTTGCAGAAAACACCATCATCTACCCGTATTGGCGGCTGATCTATTTCGTTTTCTCGACCGCGATTATCGCCATGGTGTTTTCATTCCTGCAATTCACCACCTTCGGGATGGTGGTCCGCGCCGGAATGGCGGACCGCGAAACCGTTGGTCTGCTGGGCATCAATATTGATCGCCGCTTCACCCTGATGTTCGGGATTGCCGCGGCGGTGGCTGGTCTGGCCGGGGTGATGTACACGCCGATCAACCCGCCGAACTATCACATGGGGATGGATTTTCTGGTGCTGTCCTTTGTCGTGGTGGTGGTTGGCGGCATGGGGTCCCTGCCCGGGGCTGTGCTGGCCGGATTCCTGCTCGGTGTTCTGGAGAGTTTTGCATCCATGAATGAGGTGAAATCGCTGTTGCCCGGGATTGACCAGATCATCATCTACCTTGTCGCGATTGCCATTCTCCTGACCCGCCCGCGCGGCCTGATGGGGCGTGCCGGGGTGATGGAGGAATAACCCATGCTTGATAAATTCAAAAATAATGACAACGCGCTGATGGTTTTCTTCACCATCATGGTTCTGGCTGGCCCGATCATCCTCGCGCCATTCGGGGCCGGGTACCCTGACCTGTTGCAACGTTTTGCCATTTTCGGGCTGTTTGCCATCGGCTTTAACATTCTCTTCGGGCTGACGGGCTACCTGTCCTTTGGTCATGCGGCCTTCCTCGGGGTCGGGTCCTATGCCGCTGTGTGGATGTTCAAGCTGCTGACCATGAACGTGATACCCGCCCTGCTGCTGGCCACGGTTGTATCGGGTGTCTTTGCGCTCCTGATCGGCTATATCTCATTGCGGCGTTCGGGGATTTATTTTTCCATCCTCACGCTGGCCTTCGCGCAGATGAGCTATAATCTCGCCTATTCGGTGCTGACCCCCATCACCAATGGTGAAACCGGGTTGCAGCTGTCGCTTGATGACCCCCGCATTCTGGATGCGGCGAACTCATCGGGCAGCCTGCCATCGACCAATCTTTTCGGGCTGAGCATGAATTCAACCGCCAAGATGGAGCTGCTGGGCATGACCCTGCAATTCAATGTCGGTTTCTATTTCTGTGCGCTGGTCCTTATCCTGGGGTTCTACCTCGCCCTGCGGATTTTCCGCTCACCTTTCGGGCTGATGCTGCGGGCGGTCAAGACCAACCAGACCCGGATGTCTTACACCGGCCTGAATTCCCGCCCCTACACGCTGGCGGCGTTTGTGATCTCTGGCATGTATGCCGGGGTTGCTGGCGGGCTGATGGCGATCACCGACCCGCTGGCCGGTGCCGAGCGGATGCAGTGGACAGCATCGGGAGAGGTCGTGCTGATGACCATTCTCGGCGGGGTCGGCACGTTGCTTGGCCCTGTTCTGGGGGCCGGTTTCATCAAGTATTTTGAGAATATCTTCTCAAAGATCAACGACAATGTCCTGCACGCATGGTTCGGGTTCCTGCCCGATGGGCTGGAGGATGCCGTTGTCAGCGTGCTGCATTTCTTTGTCGGCAAGGGCTGGCACCTGACGCTGGGGATTGTCTTCATGCTGGTGGTGATCTTCCTGCCCGGCGGGTTGATCGAAGGCGCCAATCGTATCCTGCGCCGTCTTTCGGGCCAGAAAACCGGATCATCAGCGACTGATGGCCCCAAGCAGCCTGCGGAATAAGGGAAAAGTGCAATGAGCTTTCTTGAAATCAAGGGCGTGAACAAACGCTTTGGCGGCCTCCAGGCGCTGGATGATGTCAATCTCAACGTTGAGGAAGGAACCATCCATGCGATCATCGGCCCCAACGGTGCCGGTAAATCGACCCTCCTGAACTGCTTTGTCGGCAAGCTGTTGCCCGATACCGGAACGGTGACCTTTGACGGTCAGTCGCTGATCGGCCTCAAGCCCTATGAGATCAATCAGGTCGGGGTTTCGCGGGTGTTCCAGACACCGGAGATTTTCACCGATCTGACGGTGCTGGAAAACGTCATGATCCCGTGCTTTGCGCGCCGTGACGGTACCTTTCGGATGAACGCCGTCCTGCCAACCGGGCGCGAAACCGATATCCGCGAGAAGGCCGAGCAGATGCTGCTGGACGTCAACATGCAGGACAAGCTCCACATGCAGGCATCATCGCTGTCACGCGGTGACAAGCGGCGCCTGGAAATGGCCATGTGCCTGTCGCAGGACCCGAAACTGCTGCTGCTGGATGAACCCACTGCAGGCATGGCCCGCGCCGATACCAACAACACCATCGATCTGCTGGCCGAAATTCAGGATAAACGCAAGATCACCAAGGTGATTATCGAACACGACATGCATGTTGTGTTCTCATTGGCCCAGCGGATTTCCGTGCTGGCCCAGGGTCATGTGATCGTTGAGGACAAACCAGCCAAGATCAAGGGCCATCCGAAGGTCAAGGAAGCCTACCTTGGGGGAGCGCATTAAATGACAACTGCACCACAGGAAAACACCGGGGCATCGAGCTATTTCGCCGCCAATGACCTGCATGCCTATTATGGCGAAAGCTATATTGTTCAGGGGATCAGCCTCAACCTCAATGAAGGGGAAATCCTGGCCCTGCTGGGCCGTAACGGTGCCGGCAAGACATCAACCCTGCGATCCATTGCCCGGCTCGATGACCCGGCGCTCATTCAGGGGGAGGTCTGGCTCAACGGGCAGGCCCTGCATCTGATGAAATCGTATCAGGCGGCCCAGCTCGGCGTTGGCCTGGTGCCGGAAGACCGCCGCATCATCCAGGGCCTGACGGTGGAGGAAAACCTGCAACTGGCCCAGATCGAAAAACCTGTCGGCTGGTCGATTGACCGGATTTACCAGCTATTCCCCCGACTGGGTGAACGCCGCAAGCAGGAAGGCACAACGCTTTCCGGTGGTGAGCAGCAGATGCTGGCCATTGGCCGGGTGCTGGCGCGTGATGTCAAACTGCTGCTGCTGGATGAACCTTATGAAGGGCTGGCCCCGGTGATCGTGCAGGAAATCGAAAAAACGCTCCAGCTGATCCGTGAGCAGGGCATCACCACCATCATTGTTGAGCAGAACGCTGTTGCCGCGCTGTCGCTGGCGGACCGTGCCGTGATCCTCGATACCGGGCAGATTGTGTTTGATGGCATGGCAAAGGATGTGCTGGAAAACGAACAGCTCAGGCACGATTATCTGGCGATCTGAGCCTTTCTCCAGCCCGGCATCCAGCCCGGAAATCCCACTAAAAAGCCCCTGAAACACCAAAAACACGCTTTTGTGGGCAAAAAGTCACGCATTTTGCATATTTATTGAATAAACACCAAATAGTGGACGAATTCACTGGACAATAGCGTCAAAATATTGAATTCTCCGCGCAATTTGCTTATCGGCGAATTGGTTAGCACTACTCTTTGATGAATTGAGGCGCTTACCTAAACCCCAATTGATCGGAGAAAAATATGAGCATTGGGACCGTAAAGTGGTTTAACGCCACCAAAGGCTATGGCTTCCTTGAAGTGGAAGGCAGCGCATCTGACGTTTTCGTGCATATCAGCGCGGTACAGGCCAGCGGAATGGCTGACCTGAAGGAAGGCCAGCAGGTCTCCTTTGACCTTGAAACAGGCAAAAACGGCAAGCAGTCCGCTGTCAACCTGAAGTCAGACTGATTACGGGTACGACCTTTGCATGGGCAGGCAATGGCTTGCCCATGACACCGTCTGGACCTTAGACCCGCCGGATGAGCAATCACCGGCAACAATCAGGCTTTGTGCCTGCCCCCCTTTTTTAACGATTATTGTTCGGTGCCATCCTTTTGTTTGGATGGCTTCTCTTGGGATGCCTTCTCACGGGATGCCTTCTCTTCTGCTGCCTTGCGTTGGGCTTCCTTCTTGTGCGGCACCTCGGAAGCACGCTGGACCAGAAACATCACAAAGAGAACACTGGCGGCGTAGATCAAGACCGGCCATGGCGTATTCAGCATCTGTTCATGCAGCGCATCCTGGGCGCAGATGAAATCTTTTCTGAAATCCGATGCCCTGGTGGACTGGCTGATAATTTCGCAGGCTGTTTTGTTATCCATATCCCTATCCTCAAAAAAACTTGATCGCCCCTAGAGCGTATCGGCGCGGAACAGCGCCTTGATCAGCATCAGGGTGAAATAGCCGCCGTTTGTTACCAGCACAAAGGCGATGAAAATACTGATTTCCTTTGGTAATTCATCATCGAACAGGCGGGCGAAAAACTTTCTGCCCAGCAGTATGCCCAGTTCCAGATACCACAGCGTCAGCAGCCCGGCATTGACCACCAAGAGCGTCATCCGGGCCGCGTATTCCAGCACCATCATGTTGATCGCCATGCTGACCACACCGGTCAGCAGCGCCAGGCTGATCTGGATTGAAAGCGGTTGCCACCATGTGCCGAAAAGAAAGAACGGCGTGACCTTGTAATATCGGTTGAGCCAGAGCAGCCCCAGCATCAACCCGCCATGGATGGCACCCACCACACCCATTTGCCAGAGATAAAGCGTATCCATTTAAACCTTGGCCTCAATACTTGCTTGCACTGATTATTAATTAGATCGGATCAGCACACTCGCCAGTGATTGTTTCCGCCTAGAATGATCCGGGGTGTTTCAGCCAGGCAACAAGCTGGCCTTGAGTATCAGCAAGAGAGTGACTAGGCTGATAAAAAATCCACCCCGTTGAATGAGGCCCCTATCATGAGCAAGATCATCCAGGTTGTTATCTACAAAAGCATCACCGATGAAAACAAACTCCAGCAATACGCAGCCATCGCCGGGCCTGCGGTGAAAGAAGCCGGTGGCCGTTTTCTGGCAAGAGGGGTACCGGTGGCCGTCAAGGAAGAAGGCGAAGCCACCCGCACCGTGGTGGTCGAATGGGACAGCATGGAAGCCGCCGAAGCCGGTTACAACAGTGACGGTTATCAGGCCGCCATTGCCGCGCTGGATGGCGGGGCTGTGCGCGAATTCCGCTATATTGAGGCCGTCTAGCCGCTGATCCTTTTCAAGAAGGCATGACCACCGATTGACGGCGGAATCCGGTGGCTCAGGCCCGTGTTGTGCCGCCATGACCCGCTTTGACCCTAAGGCTGAAATGTTCTATTGTCACCATTGATGCGGTTTATGGGAAGGGAGTGAAACCATGCCCAAACGCAAAGATCCTGCGAACGTTCTCTCGGATGGCATCATGGATATGACCCTTGGCGGGCGTATCTTTGCGTGTCGTGAAAAATCCGGTCTTTCGACTGAAATGCTGGCCAGCCTGCTCGGTGTGCGTCCGGCAACGCTGAAAGCCTGGGAAAATGACCGGAGTGAGCCTCGCGTCAACAAGATCGTGGCCCTTGCCGGTATTCTCGGGGTCAGCCCGACCTATTTTCTGGCCGAAGAAGGCTTTAAGGGCGGCAGCGTCGGTATCCCGAGGGGGCGTGCCGGAAAGCTGCTGCAGAAGCTGAAACAGGAAATGGCTGAAATCGACGAGGAGCAGAAACAGCTCACCCGCCGACTGCACAAAATCAAGCTGCTGGTGGACAGGCTCTGAGCTTCATCCACCATTGCAATTCCCTAATTTGAGAATTTCTTCATATAGGCGATGACATCGGCGCGGTCTTTTTCTTTCTTGAGACCGGCGAATATCATCTTGGTTCCCTTGAGGTATTTCTTTGGCTTGGTGAGGAAGCCGTCCAGCGTTTCCTCATTCCAGACAATGCCGCTGGCCTTGATGGCTTTCGAATATTTCTTGTAACCTTCAACGGTACCGGCGGTGCGGCCAAAAACATTGACCAGATGCGGGCCCATCTTGTGCTTTTCCTTGGTGATGTTGTGGCAAGCCGTGCATTTCTTGAACACTTTTTCACCCGGGTCAGCCTGAACAGAACTGGCCATGATCACAATCGCGACGGCCATCAATATTGTCTTCATGGAAATTACCCCTCAAAATACAACTCGGTATAATACTAATTTTTTACGGAAGCTGGCACGGCTTGACCATGCGGCATAGTATCCAAGGGCGGACCGGATAAAAATCATCTATAATACTGAAAGTTTTCTGATAACCGGTCTTGGAAGCCCCCTTGAAATTCATGTATAACGCGCACAACAACAGGGAAAATGGGAAGGGTTACACGCATGTTTGATTATCTTGCCAACCCGACACGGTTCCTGAAGATCGCATCCTATGCCGAACCCGTGGCGTGGGGCGTGTTTGCGCTTGCCGGCCTGACCGGGCTTGGCCTCGCCTTTATCGGCTCGCCCGCGGATTACCAGCAGGGCGAAACCGTGCGCATCATGTACATCCATGTGCCATCCGCATGGACCGCGCTGTTCGGCTACCTGATGATGGCGGTGGCTGCGTTTTTCTTTCTGGTCTGGAAGCATCCGCTGGCTGATATCGGCGCCAGGGCCATGGCCCTGCCGGGCAGTGTCCTCGCCCTCATTACCCTGATCACCGGGTCGTTCTGGGGCAAGCCCATGTGGGGGACATGGTGGGTCTGGGATGCACGGCTGACCTCCATGCTGATCCTGTTTTTTCTCTATATCGGGTATATCGCCCTTGCAGACGGGTTTGATCGCCGTGATCGCGGCAGTAAATCCGCCTCAATCCTGTTGCTGGTCGGTGTCATCAACCTGCCGATCATCAAGTTTTCGGTGGAATGGTGGAACACCCTGCATCAGGGGGCCAGTGTGCTGCGCCTTGATGGACCCAGCATTGACAGCTCCATGCTGATCCCGCTTCTGCTGATGGCGCTGGCGGCGAAGGCGTGGTTTGTTGCCATCACCCTGATGCGGATGCGCGCTATGCTGACCGAACGCAGGCTTGAGACTATCGCTTCCCGGGGCGGGGAGAAGAGCATGGGGGCCGCCAATGCTTGAGTTTTTTGCCATGGGGGGTTACGCCGCCTATGTCTGGCCATCATGGCTGATCGGGGGCGCGTTGATCCTGATCGTCTCACTGGAAAGCCGCCGTCGCCTGAAATCAGCCGAGCGCAAGCTGGCGCAGCTTTCAGCCCCTGATGCCGCCAGTCGAGGGGCTGGCACAGGAAGGGATAGCCAGGATGCCCGCTGAGATGTCACCCAAGGCCCGCCGCGGATTGGGGATTGCCGCTGCCATCGGGGTTCTGGCGGTTGCTGCAGGCCTGGTCCTGACCGCGCTTGAGGACAGCGTGGTTTATTTCTATG
>NTKX01000018.1 GCA_002457135.1 SAR116 cluster bacterium MED-G04 | reverse complement strand
GGGGCATCCTTGATCGACAATGCAGCCTCCCAGGCCTCGGCAACCTCAACCGCATCACCCGGGCGGAACACCATCAGGTTGGGGGTTGCCCGCAACATGGCGAGGTGTTCAACAGGCTGGTGGGTCGGGCCATCTTCACCCAGGCCAATGCTGTCATGGGTCATGACATAGACGACCCGCTGTTTCATAAGGGCAGAAAGCCGGATCGCCCCACGGGCATAATCGGTGAAAACAAGGAAGGTCCCGCCATAGGGGATCATCCCGCCATGCAGGGCCATGCCGTTCATCGCCGCCGCCATGCCGTGTTCACGAATACCGAAATGGATATAGCGGCCCCGATATTTGCCCGGCGTGACCGGAACCATATCGCCGGTGCGCGTCAGGTTGGAGCCGGTGAGGTCAGCCGACCCGCCGATGGTGAGATCGGTTGCCGCGTTGATCACCTCAAGCGCTTTCTGGCTTGACTGGCGGGTGGCCAGTTTCGGCGCATCATCCTTGAGCTGCTTGCGATAGGCCTTGAGCGCACGGGTCAGTTTTGGCGGCAGATCGCCTGAAAGTGCTGCCTCAAAACGCTTGCGCTTGGGGGAGGCTGCCAGCCGCGCATTCCAGGCATTGTATTCATCAAGGCCCCGCTCAGCCGCGGCGGCCCAGCCATCAGCAACATCATTGGGGATGACAAACGGGGCATGCTCCCAGCCCAGTGCCTGCCGTGTGGCGGCGATTTCATCATCACCGAGCGGTGCGCCATGGGTCTTAGCCGTCCCCGCCAGATTGGGGGAGCCAAAGCCGATGGTCGTCTTGCAGGCAATCAGTGACGGCTTGCGGCTGGCCATGGCGGCGTTGATCGCATCACGGATCTGGTCATGATCATGCCCGTCGACCGACAGCACCTGCCAGCCCGCAGCACGGAACCGCGCCAGCTGGTTCATCGATGTTGACAGGTTCGTTGCCCCGTCAATGGAGATGGAATTGTCATCCCAGAAGACCGTCAGGCGACCCAGTTTGAGGTGACCGGCAAGGTCAATAGCCTCATGACTGATGCCTTCCTGCAAGCAGCCATCACCGGCGATCACCCAGGTCCGGTGATCAACAAGCGAGGCACCGAATTTAGCCGCCATCATGCGTTCGGCCAGCGCCAGCCCGACCGATGTTGCCAGCCCCTGCCCGAGCGGACCGGTGGTGGTTTCAATACCCTTGGCGACACCGTATTCAGGATGCCCTGCGGTGATGGAACCGAGCTGGCGGAAATTGCGCAACTGGTCCATCGTCATGTCATCATAGCCAAGAAGATGGTTGAGCGCGTAATGCAGCATTGAGCCATGGCCCGCCGACAGCACGAACCGGTCACGGTCAGGCCAGGACGGGTCAGCAGGGTTGATCCTGATAAAATCGGAGAACAGCACCGTTGCGACATCCGCCATTCCCATGGGCATTCCGGGGTGGCCGGATTTGGCGGCCTGAACGGCATCCATGGAAAGAAAACGGATAGCATCGGCCATCTTGCGGGACAGTGAGGGATTGTTGGAGCCAGTCATGATTTTCTCTTGCCTGCGGGCCAGAATGTAGAGGCGAGTTGGCAGGGCCTTGGCGGCACCCACCGGAAAAGTATCCCTTCATAGCAACTACGCCCGCATCCTTCAACAAAAAGGGCCAGTGGAAAAGAAGGGCCAGTGGAAAAGGGTCTCGTGGAAAAGGGTCTCGTGGAAAAGTGCTAGTGGCGATGCAGTTCCATCAGGCGGCGCAGCTCAACTGCTGAACCAAAGATCAGCGGCACCCGCTGATGCAGGCTGTCCGGTTCGATATCGAGGATTGATCCTGAGCCATCGGTTGCAATCGCCCCGGCGCGTTCCGCGAGGAACGCCATAGGGCTGGCCTCATAAACCAGGCGAAGCCGGCCCTGCCCATTCCCCGGGCGATCATCACCGGGGTAGAGGAAAACCCCGCCACGCTGGAAAATCCGCCACGCATCAGCGACGAGGGAGCCAACCCAGCGCATCCGGTACGATTGCTTATAAGGCCCTGATTTGCCCTCCAGCACACCATCCATCCACGCCCTGACCGGCGGGAACCAGTGATTGGAATAGGCCGCGTTAATGGCAAATTCGCTGGTTTGCTCAGGGATAGAGACCGGCCCGCCCATGGTGAGAAACTCACCCTGATCAGGATCAAGCACAAAGCACTGGCAACCGCCCTCGGCAAAGGCGAGAATCAGGGTTGTCTGCGGGCCATAGGTGAAAAACCCCGCCGCCAGCTGGTTTCGCCCCGGTTGCAGCATCGGGCCTGCGGGCAGGATCGAAAAAATCGTCCCGATGGTGACATTGACGCTGATATTCGATGATCCATCAAGCGGGTCAACGGCGACAATCACGCTGCCATCCCCGGCCAGTGGCACCGGGTCATCCTGTTCTTCGGAAAGAAGGAACGCGGCCCCGCTGGTGGAGAGGTGATGGGTAATCAGTTCCTCAGCCCGGACATCAAGCGCTTTCTGGCTGTCACCATCGCTGTTGGTGCCGCCAATTTCCTCCCCCAGATCCGCGCTGATGCCGTTGCGCTGAACCAGACCGGCGATCTCAATCGCCGCCACAGCGAGGGCGCGAAGGGCGGAAACCGTATCATCAGAAGCCCGGCCCGCGCCGAGGGCTTCATCAAGGAAAAGGGAAAGCGACATCAAAACCTCAAAGGGAGAATGCGTTATTGACGGGAATGTTCAGTGACGGGGATGACGATCCCGGGGAAGCCCCGCGACAACCCCCGGCTGAATATGGGCTTCATCCCAGGCCTTACGGCCAAAAACTGCCCGCACCATGGGTTCGAAATGATCCAGATCAGGCATCGGATAGCCAGGGTCGAAAGAGGTCTGATCCCAGCGTTCACAGAAATCGGCGCAGCTCTGCCAATAGGGATTTTCGCGGAATTCATCGCGTTTATCCGCATCCCAGCCGTAATGGTGGGCGTAATATTTCATCTGGAAGATACCGTGCTTTTCCACCACCCAGGATACTTCCTCCCGGACAAAGGGACGGATGATCTCAGCCGCCATGCGATCGTGATTCTGTGGTGCCAGCCCATCACCGATATCATGGATCAGGGCGGCCACAATCCAGTCCTGATCAGCACCATCGTATTCAGCGCGTGCCGCTGATTGCAGCCCGTGCTGGAGCCGGTTGATCTGATAGCCTGAGAGTGTTTCCGAGGCTTGCAGGGCAAGCTGAGCGAGGACACGATCAGCGGTCATGGAAACATAGCCGTGTTCGAGTTCAGCCAGCAGCTGATAATCCTCGGATGTTCCCTGATCCATTCGCGTAAACGAAACGGTTTTATCGCTCATCATCGTCTCCCTGATCTTGACGTGGATCGTGAGTTCGTATTTTTCATCAGACCGCGATGATGATCAAGATTATTCCGCTCACCCGCCCGCATCTTCAGTCCCGATACTGATATCGCCGGTGACCCTGCCGCCGGTCAATCGCTGGAGTTCGGCAAACGAACACCCGAACACCAGATGGGTATGCCCCGCCGCCGCCCAGACAATGTCAGACCGGGTCAGGGCGGCATCAATCAACACCACGACATCGTCAGGCAGGCCGACAGGCGAAACCCCGCCTATCGAATACCCCGTTACAGCCTTCACGCGGCTAGCATCAGGTCGGCTGACCATCCCCCCCAGCCCAAGGATTTTCGGTATCACGTCAACGTGGCACTGGCGGTCACCACTGATCAGGATCGCAAGCGGCATCACCTGCCCCTTGAGCGGGCCTTCATCAGGGGTGTAATCCATCACCAGTGTCTTGACGATGGCGGCGGTTTCAACCTTGAGCGCGGCAGCGGCTTCAGCGGCGGAACGGGCGGTTTCAGCCAGAGTTTTGAGGCGGTCCTCCATTCCATGCCCAGCCAGAACCGAGGCAACCTTGCGGGTTGCCTTCGTATCCGGGATCAGCGGTACCGGCATTGGAGGAACGGCCTCATTATCCATCATCTGCTGTCAACGGATACCGCCAGCATGCAGAGCAGCTCAAACATGATCGACACCCCGACCCAGGCGGTATTGCCGCTTTCATCAAACGGCGGCGATACCTCCACCATATCGGCCCCGATCAGGTTCAGCCCTTCCAGCCGCCTCACCAGCAACTGTGCCTCCCTCGTGGTGAAGCCGCCGATTTCAGGGGTCCCTGTCCCCGGCGCGAAAGCAGGATCAATGCAGTCGATATCAAACGACACATAGGTCGGCGCATCACCGACAGTCTGGCGGGCCTGCTGCATCACCTCACCGATAGTGTGGTCAGCAAATTCATCCATGGTGATGATGGTCACGCCCTGGGACCGGCCCCATTCGATATCCTCACCATCATACATGGTGCCGCGAATCCCGATCTGGACAACCCGTTTCGGGTCGAGCAGGCCTTCCTCGATAGCGCGGCGGAACGGCGTTCCATGGGTGAATTTAAAGCCGTCAAAATAACTGTCAAAGAGATCGGTATGGGCATCGAAATGGATCATGCCCACAGGGCCATCCGATGCCAGCCCACGCAGCACCGGCAATGAAACCAGATGGTCACCCCCGGCTGTCATCGGCACGATCCCCCTCGATTTCAATTCACTGTAGAAATTCGTGACCCGATCCAGCGTGTCGTTGAGATCAGCCGGATTGACCGGGCAGTCCCCCAGATCAGCGCAGTTCGTCATCTTGAAGGGGGAAATGTATGACACCGGATGCGTGGCCCGGATCATGGTTGAAAGATCGCGCAACTGGCGAGGCCCGTGACGGGCGCCAGGGCGGTTGGTGGTACCGCCATCCCATGGCACACCAATAAGACCGATCTGAACATCATCAATGCGGTCGTGATCAAAATCCATGGCTGGCAGGCGCATGAAACTTGGCACCCCGGCAAAGCGCGGCGACTTGGCGCCGGATACCGGTTCAAAGAATTTATCTCCGTTCACTGTCTTCCCTTCCCGATTTTCTATGCACTCATATTACTAATCAATGGAGTTCGAGCGTAATCCCCCGATCAGGCTTTCGCCAGAGGAAAAATTTGTTAGACTGAACCCATGGCTGATAACAGACACAACCGCGATGAAGCGTACACCCTGCAAACACCGGATGACCACCGGCGTTATTATGATCAATGGGCGCAAACCTATGAGGACGATTTCATTGAGGCTGAGGGCTATGCCTATTCAGCCCGTATCGCGCTCATTGCCCGGCGGCTGAGGCCCGGTTTCAAGGCACGCATCGCCGATATCGGCTGCGGCACCGGTGTCGTCGGGCGGGAGTTGCGCATGCAGGGCTTCCGGGGGCCGATTGACGGGCTTGATATCTCCGAAGGCATGCTGAAAAAGGCAGGTGAGGCGGGTATCTATGATCAGCTGCATTGCACCGACCTGACCGATCCGGGGAGCTTTCCTGAAACCCGCTATCAGTTTCTGATCAGCACCGGGGCCTTCACCATGGGGCATCTCGGCCCCGATACGCTGGAGAAGGTTTTTGGTCTGGCCAGCCGGGGGGCGTTTGCGCTGATCGGGATCAACGCGGTGTTTTTTGAAAAGGACGGTTTTGGTGCCGCCTTCAAGGAATGGGAAGCGGCTGGACGCATCACCCCGCCAGTCTGGTTTGATACTGCCATTTATTATGATCTGGAGCCGATCAAAACCCATAGCCGCATCGCCCGCATCGCCGCCTTCACCATCACCTGAACACCACCCGAATACCACACGAATAAAGGACCAATCATGACCAATTTCGAATTCGCCGATTTTCTGATCTGGGGTGCGCTGGCCATCATCATTCTGCGCTTTCTGTTGCCAAGGCTGCTGGAATGGCTCGGCATGCCGGTGACGAAAAAACCCCGTGATGATGGGCAGGAATAACAATGACGCTCAAGATTATCACGCATCCTGTTTTCGCCCTGCATCCTGTTCCCATGGGGCATCCTGAACGGCCTGACCGTATCCGCACTGTCTGGCAGGCTATTGAGGCGGGGTTCAGCGACATTGACCAGCTCGAGGCCCCGCTGGCGGATCAGGAGGCCATCGCGCTGGTCCATGATGTCCGCTATCTTGAATACATTGCCTCCAGCGAACCGGGGGAGGAAGAAGGGCTGAACACCCTCGATGGTGATACCCATATGGGGTTCCATTCGCTTGAGGCGGGGTTGCGCGCCGCTGGCGGTGCCGTGCTGGGCGTTGATCAGGTCATGACGGGTCAGGCGGATCGCGTTTTTCTGGCGGCCCGCCCGCCCGGGCATCATGCCGAACCGGACCGCGCCATGGGGTTCTGCCTTTTTGCCTCAGCCGCCATCGCGGCGCAGCATGCCCGGGTCAATTATGGGCTGACCCGGGTTGCGGTGCTGGATTTCGATGTTCACCACGGCAACGGGACACAGGCGGCGTTCTGGAAAGACGGTGACCTCAGTTTCGCATCAAGCCACCAGATGCCGCTGTTCCCCGGCACAGGGGCGCTGGATGAAACCGGTGTCGGCAATATTCACAATGCCCCGTTGCGGGCAGGCAGTGACGGTGCCTATGTCACCCAGGTCTGGGAAGACTACCTGATCCCGAAAATCAGGGCCGCGAAACCGGAATTGATCCTGATTTCAGCCGGGTTCGATGCCCATTCGCGTGATCCGCTGGCCAACATCAATTGCGAGGCTGAGGATTTTGGCCGTATCACCACCATGATCAGGCAACTGGCCGAGGACGTGGCGGAAGGCAGGATAGTCTCCCTGCTTGAAGGCGGCTATGACCTTGAGGGGCTGCGTTCATCCCTGACAGCGCATCTGACTGCCCTTAGCTAGGCTGAAAAGGCTAGGCTGAAAAGGCGGCCCAGATCAATCCGCCAGCGAGCCAGAACATCACCATGGCGATGCCGAAATCGATCCGTTTCCAGGTGCCGGGATTGGCCAGTCGCCCGCCCATGGCCTGCGCCCCGTAACCAAGGGTAAAGAAGAAAACGAAACTGGCCACCGCCGCCCCCAGCCCGAAGAGCGGGCGTTCAGCGGGGTCGAGCGTTGCTGAAATTCCGCCCAGCAGAACAACTGTATCGAGATAGACATGGGGGTTGAGCCAGGTCAGCCCGGCCGCCATCACCAGCAACGCCCCGATGCTGCCCCTGGCATTGTCACTACCCTTTAGCGAGGCATTGCCCCTGATGCTGTCCCGCAAGCGCAGCAGCCCATAGCCGATGAGCCACACGGATGCCCCGAGGTAGAGCCAGAAAATCGCCCCGTCCATACCGGCCAGCAAACTGCCCATGCCGCTGATGCCAACAACGATAAGCGCGGCATCGGACAATGCACAGAACAGGCACACGGCGAAGACATGGCGGCCTTCCAGCCCGACACGGAACACAAACGCATTCTGGGCGCCGATCGCCAGGATCAGCGACAGGCCCAGGAGAAACCCGTTGATGAGATTCATGATATTTCCTTTTTCAGATCACCAGCTTTTTTCAGATCACTGGCCTTTTTCAGATCATCGGCCTTTTTCAGATCACCGGCCTTTTTCAGATCATCGGCCTTTTTTCAGATCACCTGATAGCAAATCCCGTATTGGAGGCCTATACTACCCAAGGTAACCCCCCACAGGTGAAACGCGGAATGATACTGAAACTGCTGGTCATTGTCCTGGTGAGCGTCATTGTTTTCTGGTTTGTCGGAAAAGGCTGGCCAAGGCTGAAAACCACATTCCGGCAACGGTTGCTGCCGCTGATCCTTTCCCCCGTTGCCTTTCCCATCATCAAGAGAGTGTTCTGGGTATTGCTGCGATTGCTGTTCCGTCGCTAGGCATGGACCAATTCAGGGCCTTTGCCTAAGCCTCAACCCCTCCATTGGCGGCTGACCATTCGCGGGGGGCATCCAGGAAATCGCCAACGGCCTTGATGGTGGCGGCATCGAGGTGGTCGGCTTCCTTCGCCGCCTCCAGCACGGACCGCCAGGTGGTCAGGTAGTGCAGGGTCAGCCCGGCATCGGCCATGATCTCAGCCGTTTCGGGGAAGATATCGTAAAAGAACACAACAAACGTGTGATTGCATTCGGCCCCGGCCTTACGCAAGGCATCAACAAAGGCAATTTTGCTGCCGCCATCGGTGGCGAGGTCTTCAACCAGAAGCACCCGATCGCCTTCGAGCAGGTGGCCCTCAATCTGGGCATCACGGCCAAAGCCCTTGGGCTTTTTGCGGACATACTGCATCGGCAGGCCCATCCGTTCAGCGAACCAGGCGGCAAAGGGAATGCCCGCCGTTTCACCACCGGCGACACTGTCAAACGCCTCATACCCTGCCTTTTCCAGCACCGAGGCAACGCCGAAATCCATCAGCATGGAACGGATGCGCGGGAACGAAATCAGCTTTCGGCAATCGATATAAACCGGGCTGGTCGCGCCTGAGGTCAGGGTAAAGGGCGGGTCAGCCCTGAAATGAACAGCGTCGATTTCCAGCAGCATTCTGGCGGTGGCGCGGGCCATCTGGGCCTGATCGGGATAAGTGGTGTGGAGCATGGCGGATCGGTCCTCTATTTCCTCAACAGGTTTTACTCAAGAATTTTTACTCAGCAATTTCACTCAAGGGGTTCAACATGCCAGTGGAGATCAACCCCGGGGTCAAAGACGGTGACAGTCTCCTGCCCCGCTGTGATCGCCTCGAGGTAGCGGCAAGGGGTTTGTATCCGGGTCAGTTTCAGCTGCCCTTTATTGAGCGGCAAGCCATAGAAATTGGCGCCGTTCACGCTGGTGAAGGCCTCAAGCTGATCAAGGGCGTTGTCTTCATCAAAAACATGGGCGAGGCATGACATCGTGTTCGGGGCCGTATAAATCCCGGCGCATCCGCAAGCCTGTAATTTGGCATGATCAGGATGCGGCGCGCTGTCGGTGCCAAGGAAATAGCGGCTGTCACCCGAGGTTGCGGCTTTCCTGAGGGCAAGACGATGCTCTTCGCGTTTGGCCACGGGCAGGCAATAGAAATGCGGCCTGATCCCCCCCGCCAGAATATGATTGCGGTTGATCATCAGATGATGGGTGGTGATGCTGGCGGCCAGATTGCCGCTCGCCGCACTAACATAGGCGGCGGCATCAGCCGTGGTGATATGTTCCATGATAACCTTGAGTTCGGGCAGATCGCGCCTGAGCGGATCCAGCACGGTTTCAATGAAAACCTTCTCCCGATCAAAAATATCAACCTCGGGGGAGGTCACCTCACCATGGATACAGAGCGGCATGCCGATGCTTGCCATCACCTCCAGCACCGGCATGACCCTGGCAATAGAGCGCACGCCTGAGGCTGAATTGGTGGTTGCCCCGGCGGGGTAGAGCTTGACCGCCGTGATCAGCCCGTCAGCAAACCCCGCCGCCAGGTCATCAGCATCACTGTCCTCGGTCAGGTAGGCCGTCATCAACGGGGTGAACCCGCTGCCCCGGGGCAGGGCCGCCATGATGCGGTCACGGTAGGCCGCAATATCAAGGGCCGTCACCACCGGCGGGACAAGATTGGGCATGATGATCGCCCGGGCAAAATGCCGGGCCGTATCCGGCAGAACAGCGGCCAGCATATCACCATCACGCAGATGCAGGTGCCAGTCATCAGGCTGGCGTATGATCATCTCATCCGTCATGCTTTCCTTTTACCCAAAAAAAACGGTACCCGAAACCGGATACCGTGAAATGGAGGTCAATGCCAAGAGGATTTATTCAGCCGCCTCCTGGGGACGCATATCCTTGGGGTCGATCCCGGCCACCGCGACAGGCTTTTTCATGGCATCACGGCGGAACGGTTCACCCAGTTCCTGATTGAGCATAACCTCAATAAAGGTGGTCTTGCCCTGTTTCATCTGGGCATCAATCGCTGTGCCGAGCGCGTCCGTCAGCTCATCCATGGTGAAGACGGCAACGCCTTCAAACCCGCAAGCCGTGGCGATTTTGGCATAGGAAACGTTGTCATCCAGCTCGGTCCCGACGAAGTTGTCATCAAACCACAGCGTCGTGTTGCGCTTTTCGGCACCCCACTGATAGTTGCGGAAGATCACCATGGTGATGGCGGGCCATTCCTTGCGGCCAATGGCCGTCATCTCATTCATGGAGATACCAAAGGCACCATCACCGGCAAAGCCGACAACAGGGGTTTTGGGGCAACCGATCTTGGCACCGGCGATGGATGGCAGGCCATAACCGCAGGGACCAAACAGGCCTGGGGCCAGGTATTTGCGGCCCTGCTCAAACGTTGGGTAGGCGTTACCGATGGCGCAGTTGTTGCCGATATCCGAAGAAATGATGGCTTCCTTGGGCAGCACCGCCGTGATGGCACGCCAGGCCATGCGCGGTGACATTTTCTGCGGCTCACGATCACGGGCACGTTCATTCCAGCTTGTCCCCGGATCATCATCCTCATGGTCGAGCGAGGTCAGCTGCTGCGCCCATGCTGATTTGACCTGGGCGATCATGGCGACACGGTCTTCACGGCCAGCGTCACCCGCGGATGCATCGAGCCTGTCGAGAATGCTGCTGGCGACTTTTTTCGCATCACCGGCAATGCCGACACTGACTGTCTTGGTCAGGCCGATGCGGTCAGGGTTGATATCAACCTGAATGATCTTGGCGTCTTTCGGCCAGTAGTCGATGCCGTAGCCAGGCAGGGTCGAGAAAGGATTGAGGCGGGTGCCGAGCGCCAGCACCACATCAGCCTTGGCAATCAGTTCCATGCCAGCGCGTGAGCCATTATAGCCGAGCGGGCCGGCAAACAGCGGATGGGACCCCGGGAAAGCATCATTGTGCTGATAACCGCAGCAGACAGGGGCATCCAGCTTTTCAGCCAGTTTCATGGATTCGGGAATAGCACCGCCGATAACAACACCGGCACCATTCAGGATGACCGGGAATTTGGCCTTGGACAGCAGCCTTGCGGCCTGTTCAATGGCATCATCACCACCGGCAGGGCGTTCAAATTCAACAATGGCAGGCAGTTCAATATCAATCACCTGAGTCCAGAAATCACGCGGGATGTTGATCTGCGCAGGGGCAGAGGCACGCTTGGCCTGGAGGATAACGCGGTTGAGCGTCTCGGCAATCCGGCCCGGGTCACGGACTTCTTCCTGATAGGCAACCATGTCCTTGAAGAGGGCCATCTGCTCGACTTCCTGAAAACCGCCCTGACCGATGGTCTTGTTGGCGGCCTGAGGGGTCACCAGCAGCAGCGGGGTGTGGTTCCAGTACGCTGTCTTCACCGGCGTGACAAAGTTGGTAATGCCGGGGCCGTTCTGGGCCACCATCATGGACATCTTGCCCGTGGAACGGGTGTAACCGTCTGCCATCATGCCAGCGTTGCATTCATGCGCCGCATCCCAGAAATGAATACCCGCGGTGGGGAACAGATCCGAAATCGGCATCATGGCCGAACCGATAATACCAAACGCATGTTCGATACCATGCATCTGAAGAACTTTGACAAAGGCCTCTTCGGTCGTCATTTTCATGGCGGCAATCCTCCTGCAACGACGGTTATCATTTAATCGTATCCGCATTGTAGAAAGACACGCCCCTGCCCTATAGAACCAGAGTTTTCATATTATAGGACCAGATGGGGGGCTAGCATCATCTTCCGGTTGGATTAATTCAATAAGGGAAAGGAAACCCGATGAGCCATTATTTTATCACTGGAACCAGTTCCGGCATCGGCGCGGCTTTGGCCGGGGCGCTGTGCCGTGACGGGCATAAGGTTTCAGGGATGGCACGGCGGCATGACCGGCAGCAGGCCCTGGCCAGCACCGCCCCGGGGTTTACCGCCATCACCGGTGATGTCACCGATGAGCAGGCGACAAATCGCGCTGTATCTGAGGCAATCAAACAGAACGGGGCCATTGATACGATCATCCTCAACGCCGGTATCTACACCCCACAGGACAGCAGCAGCATCGACACGCCAGCCTATCGCCAGCATATGGAGGTCAATTATATGGGCGTGGTCCATGGCCTTGCCGCCGCACTCCCCGCCATGGTGGAACGGGGCCGGGGCCGGGTTGTGATCATTGCATCGGTTGCAGGCTGGCGCGGTCTGCCGAGGGCCGCCGCCTATGGCCCCACCAAGGCCGCGCTGATCTCGCTTGCCACCAGTCTGCGTTTTGATCTGGAACCGAAAGGCATCACCGTGCAGGTCATCAGCCCGGGATTTGTTGACACAGAGGCAACGGCGGTTAATGATTTCACCATGCCTCAGTTAATGACCATTGATGCTGCCGCCGCTGAAATTATCGCTGGCATGCAGACATCACGGTTTGAAATCTCTTTCCCGAGGCGTTTTGCCTTGACGATGCGGCTGATCAGTCTGTTGCCGTGGTCGCTCTATTTCCGGCTGGTGGGTATGCGCACAGGTGCCAAATGAACGATTCAGAACCGTCACAGATCCCGGAGATGATCACCGCCTATAGTGAGGTGTTTGAAAACCTGACCGAAGAAACCATGCCCGATCTGCTGGCCCTGGCCAGTGACGACATTGTTTTCACCGACCCGTTCAACAAGGTCTTTGGCAAGGAAGGGTTTGAGGCTATTTTCCGCCACATGTTCGAAACCTGTGAAGACCCGGTTTTCATCGTCAGTGATCTGGCGGCGGGCAATCAGGCCTGGTACCTGCGCTGGCGCATGACCGGACGGCTCAGATCATGGCCGAGGACAAGCCTCGCGCTGGAGGGGATGAGCGAGGTCAGGCTGGATGAGGCCGGGTTGATCAGCCACCATATCGACCATTGGGACAGCGCCAGCCAGTTGTTGACCAACCTGCCCCTGATCGGGGCGGTTATGCGGTTTATTCTGAAAATCTTTCGGGTTGGCGGCTGACCCTATTCACGCACCAGCAGGATCTGCTTGACGTCAATCGAACCGCCCCGGAACCCGCCCTCACAATAGGCGAGGTAGAGTTCCCACATCCGCTTGAACCGGGCATCAAACCCCATGGTGACAATCTCTGGCCAGGCATCGAGGAAACGCTGCCGCCAATCCTCCAGCGTGCGGGCATAGTGCTGGGCGAAGCCTTCTTCCTCAACCATTCTCAGCCCGGCCTGATTGATCGGGTCTTCCAGCCTCGGCATTGATGGCAGCATGCCACCGGGGAAAATGTAATGCTGGATGAAATCGCCCTCATAGCGGTAGAGATCAAAGATCGCCTCATCGATTGTGATGACCTGAAGCGCGGCACGCCCGCCATCACGCAGGCAGTTTGACAGGGTCTTGAAAAAGGTTGGCCAATACGCCTCGCCCACCGCCTCAAACATTTCAATCGAAACAATCTTGTCGAAATGCTGGTCAAGGTCACGATAGTCGGTGAGGCTGATATTGACCCGATCCGACAACCCGGCCCGGGCGATGCGATCACGGGCGAAATCATGCTGTTCCTTTGAAATCGTGATCGCTGTCAGGGTGGCATCATAGTTGCGGCCGACAAATTCGGCGAAACCGCCCCAGCCGCAACCGATTTCAAGCACACGGTCACCGGGCTGGATATCAACCAGTTCGGCCAGACGGCGATACTTGGCTTCCTGCGCTGTGGCCAGATCAGCCTGCTCATTTTCGTAAATGCCCGATGAATACGTCATGCTGCCATCCAGCCATTTGGCATAGAACGTATTGCCGAGATCGTAATGCGAGGCAATGTTGCGGCGTGACCCTTCACGGCTGTTGCGGCGCCATGAATGCACCAGCTTGCGAAAGGCGGTTTTAACCCTGCTGAGCTTGAGGTTTTCTTCAACGAAATCGTTCTGCACCACGGCCAGTTCAACCAGTTGCGCCAGATCACCACTGGTGACCTCACCTTTCATGAAAGCCTCACAGAAACCGATCTTGCCATCATGGATAATCCGCGCCAGACCGCTGCGATGGGTGATCTGCATATCAGCCGAAGGCCCGTCATTGGGGCCGAGAAATTCGCGGGTTTCGCCATCCGGCATTGTCAGGGTCAGCTTGCCCGCCTGGATATTGGAGAGGATCGCAAACAAGGCCCTGCGATGCAGGTGATGGGTGATCGACGTAAACATTATTCAACTCCTTTACTTCGGGCATTCGACCATGCGGCTTCTGGCGGGATGGGACGGGAAAAAAACGGTACCTTCTTGCGCCAGAGCTTGAAGGCCTCAAGATGGATGGAAAAAAGCGGCCGCCCGGGAAACTGGCCAGCCCCGATCAGGCCGGTAATAATCCGATTGCTGTCAAGGCGTGACAACGTCCCCCGCAGGGTGGCGGTCAGGGTCGGCTGGTCATCGATACTGTAACCGATCAGGAGGGACATCTCATCATCCGAGTTGCGCATTTTCAGCTTATAGTCACCGGTGACCGGCAGAAACGGCGACACATGGAAAATCTTGTCCGCGTCATGCAGGGTATCACCAACCCCGACATAGGAATGCATATCACCAAAGGTATTGCGGACTTCGTAGATCGTCAGTTGCACCGCGCCTTTGGCATCGTAGCACCGGTAAACCGATATCGGGTTGAAGACCTGCCCCAGAATGCGCGGAAAGGTCAGCAGCATGACGCGATCGATTACGGCACCAGGGCAGGCTTTCTGCGCCAGTCTGCGGGCATAGCTGGCCAGCGGTTCGACCATCCGGCGACCCGCCGCAAAATTGGGGCCGTGATCGCGTTCATCAAAGGACAAAAGGTTGAAACCGCCGATGCTGAACAGCGCCGATTGCCGCGCAGCCTCATCCAGGCGGTCAAGATCAAGCCAGAGCGACAGGCCCTTTCGTTCCAGCCGATGCGCGACCGGCCGATGCCGGGTATGGATGATGCGGGAGGTAACGAGTGCCGCTGCATCCATCAGGAAACCTGCTTTTCATAGAAATCATCACGGTTGAGGTCATAGCCCTGGACCGCGCTTGGCCAGGGGATATCGGCCCCGAGGGTGCGGGCCACCGCCACCGCCGAGGCAAGCCCGTCTTCATGGAAGCCGTAGCCCGACCACGCGCCACAGAAATAAAGCCCGTTCTGGCCCTGCAACCGGGGGAGTTCCCGCTGGGCGGCAAGCGCCTTATCATCCATGACAGGATGGCTGTAATGGTATTCGCCATGGATCAAATCAGGATCAGGGTCGATAAACGGGTTGAGGGTGACCAGCAACGGTGTCTTGCAGGGGATGTTCTGCAACCGGTTCATCCAGTAGGTGACGCACAGCCCGTCGCCGGGGTCCTCCCGGGTCAGGTAGCTCCATGAGGCCCAGGCGGCCTTGCGTTCAGGCATCAGCGCAGGATCACTGTGGAGGATGACGCGATTGGGCTGGAAATCGAACGCGCCCAGAATACGCTCTTCATCCTCGCTGGCATCCTTGATCAGCGCCAGGCTCTCATCAGCATGGGCGGCCATGATCACCGCATCGAAAATAACTTCACCTTCGCCCTCAATCGTCAGCGCAACCTTGCCAGCCTTGCGGGTGATGGCGGTGATGGTGGTGGACGGGCGCACCCTGTCCCCCAAGGCATCGACAATCTTGCCGACATATTGGCGGGAGCCGCCGGTGACAGTGCGCCAGCGCGGCCGTTCAAGGAAATTGAGCAGCTGATGGTTATCCATAAAGGCCATGAAACTGCGGGCCGGAAACGCCATCATGGTTTCGGCCGGGCATGACCAGATCGCCGCCGCCATGGGCAGCAGGTGATCATCGACAAACGATGCCGAATACCGCTCCCGCCGGATGAACGCATCAAGGGTTTCATCTTTGGGACCGTTGCGGGCGGCCTTGGCCCCGGTGCGGTAAAACCGGATCAGGTCGGAAAGCATGCTCCAATAGGAAGGTTTCAGCACATTGCCGGGTTGCGCCAGAAACCCGCGCAGGGAGCCTTCGTATTCGAGCCGCCCCGGGCCTACCGACACCCCGAACGACATATCGGTGGACTCGGTTGCAACCCCGAGGCTGTCAAACATGCCGACAAGGTTGGGGTAATTGCGTTCGTTGAAAACAATGAACCCGGTATCGACGGGAAAGCGGCCCTCAGGCGTATCAGCAAAGACCGTGTGCGAATGCCCACCAATGCGATCCTCAACCTCAAATAAATAAGTTTCTGCCTTTGAGGACAACAGCCAGGCCGATGCCATGCCTGAAATGCCCGAACCGATGACGGCGTATCGCATACTTTGTATTCCCACTAAATTCAGGGTTAAAGCTAGAGCATAGCATGGGACTGACTACCCATCAGGCCGATTTTATCCGCTGAAAGGCAGAAAGGGCGCGTTCGCGTCCGGTCGGATGATCAACCAGCGGCAACGGGTAGGTGCCATCTTCGGATGCTGCAAACAGCCCCGCCCCGTCATCCCGGGGGCTGAACAGACCGCGATCATCACGCCCGGCGATTTCAGGAACCCAGCGCCGGACGTAATCATGGGCGCTGAATTTGTCGCCCTGGGTGATCGGGTTGAAGACACGGAAATAGGGTGAGGCATCAGCCCCGCAGCCCGCCACCCATTGCCAGCCTGCACTGTTCGATGCGAGGTCGGCATCAACCAGCGTATCCCAGAACCAGCGCTCACCCTCCTGCCACGGGATCAGGAGATGCTTGGTCAGGAAAGAGGCGGTGATCATCCGCACCCGGTTATGCATCCATCCGGTTGAATAAAGCTCCCTCATACCGGCATCAACCAGCGGAAAGCCGGTGCGGCCAGCCTGCCACGCCGCCAGATCATCAGCATAGTCATCACGCCACGGGAAACGGCTGAATTCATTCCGCAACGGGGCATCGGGCATAAAGGGGAACTGGTCCAGCAACTCATGGGAAAATTCGCGCCAGATGATTTCAGACAGAAACACCTCGGCCCCACTGTTGGTCAGCCCCCTTTCCATGACGCGATGATAGATCGATACCGGCGAGATTTCCCCGAAATGAAGATGCGGGGACAGGCGCGATGTGCCGATTTCCGATGGCAGATCACGGCTGGTATCGTAATGATCAATGGTGCCGTCAAGGAAGCGGTCAAACGCTGAATGGGCCGCGGCCTCCCCCACCTGCCAATGCGCCGCCATGCCAGTTGCCCAATCCTGCTGACCGGATTTGCTCGATGGCAATAGGTCCAGCGCATCAAGGCTATCCCCCTCAGGCCATGCCGCCGGTGCCGGAATACGGGACGGGCGGGGCAAGGCCGGGCGGGGCGGCTCCCCCGCCAGCAGATTGCGCTTGAAAGGCGTGAAAACCCGCATCCGGTTGCCCGTCTTGGACAGAACCTGACCCGGTGATTTCAGCAATGTGCCGGTATAGGTGTTGATCCGCGCCCTGCCCTCAAGGGCTGAGCTGACCCGGCCCAGCTGATCGCGTGACCATGGCTCATGCCGGGTATGGGTGTGGAGCGTGGTGGCCCCTGATGCCGCCATGATCCGGGGGATAATCTCCTCAGCCTGGCCCCGTGCCAGCACCAGCCGGGAGCCAAGCGCCTCAAGATCAGCAGCAAGGCTGGCCAGACTGTGATGCAGCCACCACCGGCTGGCCCCGCCCGGTTGCCATTTCCCCGCCGCATCATCATCGAGGATATAGAGCGGGATGACGGCATCCCCCGAAGCCACCGCCGCATCAAGGGCAGGATGATCGGTGAGGCGCAAATCCAGGTGAAACCAGCAAACACAAGTGGCCATTACAATTCCCTATCGTTCCAGTTGGGATGCATGAGAATAGGGGTATCGGTAAATCCGGCAAGCATGACAGAACAGAATTTCAGCCTTGCCCGGGAAAAATCGCCCGATGGATGGGTCCAGCACCGACAGCCCGCCGGTATAGGCCCCGAAGGCGGGCATGATCATGCGGCGGCCATCATGGATGAAACAGCGCCCGCTGATCGCCCTTGCCCGTGTCTTGATACGCGCCTTGGGGTGGTAATGCCCCGATACCTCACCCCCCATGGCATCAGGGCTGGCGATATGGCGGAACCGGATTGTCCGGCTCAGGTAATCGTCGGCGGCCTGGCCCGGCAACCATGACGGCAGGGCCGGGTCGTGATTGCCCACCAGCCAGATCACATCCCGCCCCTCGGCCAGCGTGTTGATGCGGCGGCGGTGATCATCATCGAGGCTTTCGGCAAGATGGGAGCGGTGAAAACTGTCCCCGAGGAAAAGCAGTTTCCGGGGGTTGTCACGCCTGATCGCCGCCTCAAGCGCATCAAGGGTTGCCATCGTGTCATAGCCCGGGATCGGTGTTGTCCGTGACAGCGCCCTGCCCTTTTCCAGATGCAGATCGGAAAACGCCAGCAACCCGCCATCGTCAAACAGCGCACTGCCATCGGCGTTGGCGATGACCTCCTCACCATTGAGGTTGAATACCAGCCGGTTATCGGCTGAGGATGATACCGTCATAGCGGCAGGCTCGCCTGAAGCGGCGCCCCGGTGAACCCGTCCAGCGCTTCATCAATCAGCTCGGCTTCGAGTTCGGCCAGACTATCCTCCACGGCCGAGGCGGTGACACTCTCCCGCCCGACTTCCAGCATCAGCGGCATGGCGAGGGGGGAGACACGCTCAAGCGGGCGAAACTCTATCCTGCCCTGGAACCGGGCCAGCATATCCGCCAGCCGCCTGATATCCGTCAGCCCCCTTGCGGCATCATCACGGGTGGCGCGGATCAGGATATGATCAGGCTGGTGCCGCAGCAGCACATCATAGATCAGGTCTGAATTCATGGTCATCTGGCGGCCTGTCTTGGATACGCCCGGATGGGTTTTTTCAATCAGCCCGGCGATTGTCGCCACCACCCGAAACGATCGTTTCATCATCGTGCTTTCCTGCATCCATTCTTCGAGGTCATCCCCCAGCATATCGGGATCAAGCAGATCATCAACCGACGTTACCGCCCTCAACCCCCAGACAGCCAGCGCATAGTCCGTGGCAACAAAGCCGATGGGGCGCAGACCGGCGCGTTCCATCCGCCGGGTCAGCAGCATGCCCAGCGTCTGATGCGCGTTGCGGCCCTCAAACCCGTAGATCACCAGAAAATGCTTGTTGGCGCGGGGAAAGGTTTCCACCAGCAGCCTCTCCGGGCTGGGCAGGGAGGATTTCCATTCCTGGATCGACAGCCATTGCCGGACCGGTTCAGGGTACTGGTGCCATGCCTCCCGGTCAGCGATCATGGCCCTGATGCGTTCCGCCAGATTGGTGGTCAGTGGCAACCGACCACCCGCATAGGCCGGAACCTTGGGTTCTGCGCCTGTGGCCAATATCGCCTCCACCGTCATCGTCCCCCTCATGCCGGTGAATTGCAGCACCCTGCCCGCAAAGATGAACGTATCCCCCGGCACCAGCGACTGCACGAAATATTCCTCAATCTTGCCGAGCTTGCCCAGCCCGCGCACCGCCAGCGTCAGGGTCTGGGTTTCGACAATCGTCCCGGCGTTGAGCCGCCATTGCAGGGCAACGCTGCGATGGGCAATCCGGTAGAAACCATCCCGCCCCTCGGCCAGTTTGTGATAGCGTTCATAGGCCTTGAGCGCGTAGCCGCCGGTGGTGACAAATTCCAGCACGGCATCAAAATCAGCGCGGCTCAAATGCCGGTAGGGATAGGCTGTGCAAACCTCCTGATAAAGGTCATCAGCCCGGAACGGATCAGCGATTGCCATCCCGACAACATGCTGGGCCAGTACATCAAGCCCGCCCGGATAATCCGGCGGATCATCCAGGAGGCCGGACCGGATATCGGCAATCGCGGCGTGGCATTCAAACACTTCGAACCGGTTGGCGGGGACCAGCACAGCACGGCTGATCAGATCATAGCGATGCCCGGACCGGCCGATCCGTTGCAGCAACCGGGCCGTGCCTTTGGGTGCGCCGACCTGGATCACCAGATCGATATCAGCCCAGTCAATGCCAAGATCGAGTGAGGCCGTGGCCACCACCGATCGCAACGCCCCTTTCGCCATGTGGTTTTCGACCTTGCGGCGCTGTTCGGTGGAAAGCGAGCCATGATGAATGCCGATGGGCAGGTTACTATCGTTGATGCGCCACAGCGACTGAAACAGGATTTCCGCCTGCGCCCTGGTGTTGACGAAAACCAGCGTGGTCCGGTTTGCCTCAATCAGCCGGAAGATATCCTCCACCGCCCATGATGCGGAATGGCCTGACCATGGCAGCTCGGCATCCCTGGTCAGAACGCTGATTTCAGGTTCAATCCCGGCAGAAGCCCTGATCACGGCAACCTGTTCCACATCGGGGTTGAGCCAGCCCCGCAACGCATCAGGATTGGCGACCGTGGCCGACAGGCCGACAACGCGCATCCCGGGGGCAAGCCTGCGGAGCCGTGACAGCGACAGCGATAACAGATCACCGCGCTTGTTCCCGGCGAGGGCATGCAACTCATCCAGCACCACCCGCCTGACCCCCTTGAAAATAGTGGCCGCATCAGGCCAGGTCAGCATCATTTCCAGCGATTCAGGCGTTGTCATCAACACCTGGGGCGGGTTTTCGCGCTGACGCTTGCGCTTGGCCTGGGGGGTATCACCGGTGCGGGTCTCGGCCCTGATATCCAGCCCCATTTCACGGATCGGGATAGCAAGGTTGCGTTCGATATCCACCGCCAGTGCCTTGAGGGGGGAGATATAGATCGTGTGCAGGCTGTCCTCAGCGTCAGGGGCGGAAAGCTCAATCAGGCTGGGCAGGAACCCTGCCATGGTCTTGCCTGTTCCGGTCGGGGCCACCAGCAGGGCGGAACGGCCATCCCTGTCGGCCTCCACCATGGCGACCTGATGGGGGTGGATCATCCAGCCACGGGTTTCAAACCACGCCTCAAACGAGGCGGGGATCAGGCTGCTGTCATGAAAGAGATCAGGCATGGAGTGGAAACCGGCTTGCTGTTGTCATGATTAAAATTATGTATAGTTAGTCCGAAGGCAAGCATCAGCCGACATCCATGTGGAGAAACCGGTGCAGAATAACGAATAAAGAAAGCAGCATCATGATCGACCTCTACTTCTGGCCAACCCCGAATGGCCGAAAAATCAGCATCGCGTTGGAAGAGCTTGGACTGGAATACACCCTCAAACCCGTCAACATCGGCAAGGGTGACCAGTTTGACCCCGGCTTTCTGGCCTTCAGCCCGAACAACCGGATGCCCGCCATCATCGACCATAATGATGATACGGGCGGCGATCCCCAGCCTGTGTTTGATAGCGGGGCCATCCTGCTCTACCTCGCGGAGAAGACAGGCAAGCTGATCCCCGCCGATCACCGAAAGCGGATCAGCACCATCGAATGGCTGATGTGGCAGATGAGCGGGGTTGGCCCGATGCTGGGGCAGGCCCATCATTTCAACCACTACGCCAAGGAAAAAATCCCCTACGCCATGGAACGCTATTCGATTGAATCAAACCGGCTCTATGGCGTGATGGATCGCCGCCTTGCCGATCATGAATGGCTCGCCGGTGATGAATACACCATCGCCGATATCGCCGTTTTTCCATGGACCCGCACCTATGAACGCCAGGGCGTGGCCATTGACGATTACCCCAATGTCGAACGCTGGCGGCAGACCATGCTCAGCCGTGATGCGGTGGAACGCGGCATGAAGGCCGGGTCCGAATGGACCAGCGACCTGCGCGCCCTCGATACCGACGAATGGAAGAAACTCTTCGGCAGCAAGTAATGGGTTCAGCGGACGGCATTGATCAATGGATCAGACCAGGCCCAAACGGGCTTGAGGTCAATGCCGGGGCGCGGTTTCATATTGATGCCCTGAGGGCGAGCGAGTGCGTGGTGGTCACCCACGGTCACGCCGATCATGCCCGCCCCGGCCATGGACGCGTTATCGCCACCCCGGAAACCCTTGCCATCATGGCGGCGCGATACGGCGAAAACTTCACCGCCGAGGCAACGCCCCTGCCCTATCATCAGGACATGGTGCTGGGTGATACGACGATCAGGCTGGTTCCGGCGGGGCATGTGCTGGGCAGCGCGCAGGTGGTGATTGATCATAACGGCCAGCGGGTGGTGGTTTCCGGTGACTACAAGCGCAAGGCCGACCCGACCTGCACCGCGTTTGAGCCGGTGGAATGTGATGTTTTCATCACCGAGGCGACCTTTGCCCTGCCTGTCTTCAGCCATCCCGACCCTGAAACCGAGATAGCAAAGCTGCTGTCATCGCTGCGGCTGTTCCCTGAACGCTGTCATGTTATCGGTGCCTATTCACTGGGCAAGGCGCAACGGCTGATCGCGCTCATCCGCCAGGCTGGCTATGACCAGCCGATCTATTTGCATGGCGCCCAGCAGAAACTGTGCCAGCTCTATCAGGACCTCGGCATCGACCTTGGTGAGCTGAAACCCGCCACCGCCGGGGAAAAGGGCAAACCGCGTGAAGACCTTGCCGGGCAGATTGTCATTGCCCCGCCCTCTGCGCTTGCGGATAAATGGTCACGCCGCCTGCCTGACCCGCTGGTGGTGATGGCCTCTGGCTGGATGCAGATCAGGCAACGCGCCAAGCAATCCGGCGTTGAGCTTCCGCTTATCCTTTCGGATCATGCTGACTGGGCTGACCTGATCCGCACAATCGATGATGTCGCCCCGGCCGAAGTCTGGGTCACCCATGGCCGGGAAGAGGCCCTGATCAGGGCGCTTGCGCTCAAGGGAGTCAAGGCACGCGCCCTGTCACTGATCGGCTATGAGGATGATGCCGAATGATCCATTTTGCGACACTGCTTGAACGCCTCCTGTTTGCGCCGCGCCGGAACACCAAGCTGGCCTGGATCAGCACATGGCTCACCGAATGCCCACCGGCTGACCGAGGCTGGGGGGTGGCGGCGATGGCGGGTGATCTTGATCTCGGTCGGGTCAAGCATGGCGTGGTGAGGGCGCTGGCGAGGCGCGTTCTGGATGAAGAGCTGTTTGCCCAGAGCTATGATTTCGTCGGTGATCTGGCGGAAACCACCGCGCTGATCTGGCCTCAACATCATGATGATAACCTGAGGCCGAATAGCCAGGCACCGTCCCTTGAGGATGTTGTCCTCACCTTGCAGGGGGCCAGCCCTGATGAGGCCGAGGACCATCTGGCCGGATGGCTGGACCGGCTCGATGTCACCGGGCGGTGGGGGCTGCTCAAGCTGGTGACAGGCGGCCTCAGGGTCGGGGTGTCAGCGCGGATGCTGCGCCTTTCCCTGGCTGAGGCTTTCGGCAAGCCGGTTGAGGATATTGAGGAAATATGGCCGCTTATCACCCCGCCCTATGATGATCTTTTTGACTGGCTCGAAGACCGTGCAATGAGGCCATCGGCGGAGGACAGGGCCGTGTTCCGCCCGTTGATGCTGGCGCACCCGATGGATGATGCCATGGCGGCGACAGTCAGCCCGGGTGATTTCCTCGTTGAATGGAAATGGGACGGGGCCAGGGTTCAGCTCGCCTCCGCGCCTGATGGGGTCAGGCTGTTCTCCCGTTCGGGTGATGCTATTGGCCCCGCCTTCCCCGAGCTGGTGGAGGGCATTGAATGGCAGGGCGTGCTGGATGGTGAATTGCTGGCCGGGACCCCTGATGCGGTCGAACCCTTTCAGCATTTGCAGCAACGGCTCAACCGCAAGAAGGCGAGCAAGACCCTGATCCGCAGCAGGCCGGTTTTCTTCCGTGCCTATGACATCCTCTTTGATGGCAAGACCGATCTTCGCCCCCTGCCGATTGAGGCCCGCCGTGACCGTCTGGCCGAGGTGATCAGGATGCTGGATCATCCGCTCTATGACACCTCGGCCGAGCTTCGTTTTTCCGGCCCCGGGGAACTGGATGATCTGCGCGCCCAATGCCGGGAAGGCGGGCTGATCGAGGGCCTGATGCTGAAGGCGCGGGGCAGTGCCTATCAGCAGGGCCGTATCAAGGGTGTCTGGTACAAATGGAAACGCGATCCGCTGACCGCCGATGTGGTGCTGATGTATGCCCAGCGCGGCCACGGCAAGCGATCATCCTTTTATTCCGATTACACGTTCGGGGTCTGGACCGGTGATGGGCCGGAAAAACAGCTGGTCCCTGTCGGCAAGGCCTATTCGGGGTTTACCGATGCTGAGCTGAAAAAACTGGATCAGTTTGTTCGCACCAGCACCACCAACCGGTTTGGCCCGGTGCGGGAGGTTGCCCCCACCATGGTGGTTGAGGTCGCCTTTGACAGCATTGCCCCTTCAAGCCGCCATAAATCCGGCCTCGCCATGCGCTTTCCCCGATTCGCCAGTATCCGCTGGGACAAACCGGCGGAACAGGCCGACACGCTCGAAACCCTGAAAGCACTGACCTGACTGTTAATCCGCCTGCCCTGCCCTAGATCAGGGGCATGGACAATTCAGTATTTTACGCCGACCCGATGATCCCCAGCCTTGGTGAGGGGTTTTCCGCCGTGGTTGCCGGGGCAAGCGGCGGGATCGGGCAGGGGTTGTGCCGCAATCTCAGCATGAACCCGCTTTGTACCCGGCTCTATGCCTGCGCCCGCAACCCTGGCCCCGATGGTATCAGGCTCGATCTGGATGATGAGGCGAGCATCGAAGCCGCCGCCAGCAGGGTCGGCGCTGATGGTCAGCCCGCGCTCATCATCGGGGCGGTCGGGATGCTGCATGATCAGGACCGTGGCCGGATGCCCGAAAAATCGTTTCGTCACCTCAGCCATCAGGGCCTGATGGATTACTACACCGCCAACTGCATTGCCCCCGCCATGCTGGCCAAGCATTTCCTGCCGCTGATCCCGCGCCGGGGCAAGGCGGTGTTTGCGCTGCTGTCAGCACGGGTCGGCAGCATCACCGATAACGGCAAGGGCGGCTGGCATGGCTATCGTGCCGCCAAGGCAGGGCTGAACATGATGATCCGCAATTTTTCGCTCGAAATGCGGTTGCGCAATCCTGATGCTGTGGTCATCGGGTTGCATCCCGGTACGGTTGCAACCGGCCTGTCGGAACCGTTCAGGGGCATGGTGAGCCACGATATCTTCACCCCTGATGAAGCGGCCGGGCATCTGCTGGCGGTGATTGATGCCGCCGGGCCAGATCAATCCGGCCACCAGCTGGACTGGAAGGGCGAGATCATTCCCGGCTGAAGCAGGTGATCCCTTATTCTTGAGGGGCAGGCAGGCGGGCGACACCGATGGTGGTGATCAGCAGGAACAGCGCCGATCCGATCAGGCAAGCCTCAATCCCGCCAAACTGGTAGAGCAACCCTGAAAGGAACGTGCCAACCAGCCTGCCCGCGGCATTGGCGGCATAGTAGAAACCGATATCTTCAGCCGCCTTCTTGCTGCCGGCAAAAGCCACGATCAGGTATGAATGGAGCGAGGAGTTAACCGCAAAGGCAAAGCCGAACACCATCAGCCCGGTGACCAGCACCGTGACCGCAGGCCCCATGGGCATGGCCAGCACTATGGCCACCGGCACCAGCATCAGCCCACCAGCCCAGACCATCGCGGCCAGGGCCGGATGCCCGATCAGGCGGCGCGATGCGGCAACCAGTTCAGGGGCAAGCCCCTGAATGATGCCATAGCCGATTGTCCAGAGCGCAAGAAACCCGCCAACCTGCCAGAAACCCCAGCCATTGGCGTAGAGAAAGACAGGCAGGCCAACCACAAACCAGATATCCCTCGCCCCGAAGAGAAAGACCCGCGCCAGCGCGAGCATGTTGACCGCCGGGGTTTTGCTGAACAGCTCCCTCACGCTGCGTGATGCTGTCCCGACCCCGAGATGCCCCGGCAGACTGAGGCTGATCAGCACGGCAATGACGGCCAGCAGGCCAGCCATCAGCCATAGCCCGTGCTGGAACCCGATGCCGGTCAGCATGACACCGCCAAGAAAGAAACCAAGCCCCTTCATGGCGTTTTTGGAGCCGGTGAACCATGCCACCCAGCGGAACAGCCGGTCATCGCCCTCAACCGACACAACCTTGATGGCGGATTTTGAGGCGGTCTTGGTGATATCCTTGGCCAGCCCGGCGATGCCCTGTGCCGCCAGCACCCATAGTACCGAGGCGAGCGCCCCGATGGACGGGTCCAGAAACGACAGCAGCAACAGCCCCGTGATCTGCACCACCATGCCCAGCACCAGCATCCGGGTAATGCCAAAACGTGTCGCCATCCAGCCGCCGCCAAGATTGGCGACAATCCCCGCCGCCTCATACAGCAGGAACAACAGGGCCAGCGTGAAGGGCGAATAGCCAAGCGAGAAAAAATGGAACAGCACGAGGATGCGCAAAGCCCCGTCAGACAGGGTAAAACCCCAATAGGACAGCGTGACAATCAGGTATTGGGTCATGGACCCTGATGAGGGTCTGGGCGGGTTATCGGGAGTATCCTGCATCATGCCTCAAGGCTGATCATTTTTGCCGCAAGGTCAACCATCCGGCATGAATACCCCAGCTCATTATCATACCAGGCGTAGATTTTCAGCATCGTGCCATCGGTCACCATGGTGCTGGGGGCATCGACAATCGTGCTGCGGGTATCATTGGCGTAATCGGCTGAAACAAGGGGGCGTTCCTCATACCCGAGGATACCGGCCAGCTCACCTTCGGCGGCGGCTTTCATGAGGCTGTTGACCTCATCCGCCGAGGTCGGGCGGGCGGTTTCAAAAACAAGATCGGTGAGGCTGGCATTCAGCACAGGCACACGCACGGCATGGCCGTTGAGCTTGCCCTCGAGTTCGGGGTAGATCAGCGCAATGGCCTTGGCACTGCCCGTGGTGGTGGGGATCAGCGATGACATGGCTGATCGCGCCCGCCTCAAATCCTTGTGCGGGGCATCAATGACAACATTGGTGTTGGTCGGATCATGGATGGTGGTGATCTGGCCATGGCGGATGCCGATGTGATCGTGAATGACCTTGACCACCGGGGCAATGCAGTTGGTGGTGCAGGATGCCGCCGTCACCAGCCGGTGCTGCCGGGGATCATAGAGATGATCATTGACCCCGACCACGATGTTGAGCGCGGATGGATCCTTGACCGGGGCCGCCACGACAACGCGCTTGACCCCCCTATCGAAATACCCCTGGAGCGTATCCGGGGTCAGGAACTTGCCGCTGCATTCCAGCACCATTTCAACACCGGCGGCGGCCCAGTCCACCTCACCCGGGGTGGCGGCATCGGTAAAGCCCATGCGGCGGCCATCAATGGTGATGCCGGTTTCATCATGGCTGATATCGGCACGCCAGCGGCGATGGATGGTATCAAATTCAAGCAGATGCGCTGTGGTCGCGGCCCCGCCCTTGATCTCATTGAGGTGGACGACATCAAGTCGGGTGCCGGTGTTTCTGTCAGCCTGATCGCGCTCAACCCCGCCAAGGGCATCGCGCAGGGCAAGGCGACCGATACGCCCCATTCCATTGATTCCGATTTTCATTTTCACCACCTCTGCGTATCATGAGATCAATAAATGGATATTATTTCATTTCCATTACACTGCGTGCATCAAGAGGGAAAGGAATAGAAGATGAAACTGCTGAGACTGGGCGAGAAGGGCCAGGAAAAACCCGCAATGATGGATGCCAACGGCCAGCCGCGTGACCTGAGCGCGGTGATCCCTGATCTGGCTTTTGAGGCGCTGTCACTGGAAAGCATGGCACGGCTGCGGGCGCTCGACCCGGAAAGCCTGCCCCTCCTGCCTCAGGAGTGCCGGATCGGTGCTGCCCTGGCGGATACCCCCAATTTCCATTGCATCGGGCTGAATTATGCGCGGCATGCTGATGAAACCGGCATGCCCCGCCCGACTGAGCCGGTGGTCTTCACCAAGGCGACCAGCTGTATCGGCGGGCCGGATGATGCCATCACGATTCCCGAAGGGTCAGTCAAAACCGACTGGGAGGTTGAGCTGGGCGTGATCATCGGGCGCAACGTTTTCAACATTACCGAGGCTGAAGCGCTTGATACGATTTCGGCCTATTGCGTCATCAATGATGTTTCCGAACGTGATCATCAACTGGAACGGGGCGGCCAGTGGGTCAAGGGCAAATCGCATCCCGGCTTTGGCCCCATCGGCCCGTGGCTGGTTACCGCCGATGAGGTGCCTGATCCGCAGAACCTGCCGCTATGGCTCAGCATCAATGGGGAAATGCAGCAGCAATCCAGCACCAGCGACATGATTTTCAGCATTGCCGAGATTATCGCCTACCTGTCGCGTCACATGATCCTGCGGGTTGGTGATGTGATTGCAACCGGCACCCCTGAAGGCGTCGGGCTGGGCCAGACACCGCCCCGGTTCCTGCGCCCTGGTGATGAAGTCAGGCTGGGTATTGAGGGGCTGGGGGAACAGCACCAAACCTTTATTTCAGCGTAGGCGATATCGGAAAAGCTGATCAGCCGGATTTGCCACGATAGAGCTGTTCCAGCCGGTCGCCATAGACCTCACGCACGACATGGCGGCGGGTTTTCAGCGTTGCCGTCATCTGGCCGTTTTCGGTTGAAAACGACTCATCCGCCAGAATAAAGCGGCGCACACGTTCAATAGTGGATAATGAGGCATTGGCCCGGTCAATCGCGGCACTGACGGCTTTTCTTACCGCCTCTGATTGCCTGTCATGCGGGGTGCCGGACTGATCCAGCACGGATTGTGATGGCACCACCACCGCCGCCAGCCATGGCTTGCGGTCACCATCCACCATGACCTGATCAATTTCAGGTTCAAGGGCGATGATCCCTTCCACCCGGCCCGGGGCGATATTGTCGCCGCCTGAATTGACAATGATTTCCTTGGCGCGGCCGGTGATGGTGATGTAACCGTCGGCATCAATACTGCCAAGATCGCCTGTATAGAGCCAGCCATCACGGATGGTGGCGGCGGTGGCGGCATCATCCTGCCAGTAGCCCTTCATCAGCATCGGGCCACGGGCCAGAATTTCCCCGGCATCACTCAACCTGACTTCAACCCCGCTCACAGCAGGGCCAACGCTTTCAATCTTGATAAGCCCGGGCCGGTTGGCGGAAATCAGGGGTGAGGCCTCAGTCTGGCCATAGCCTTGCAGGATATTGACCCCGAGGGCGAGAAAGAAAGTCCCGATATCAGGGTTGAGCGCGGCCCCGCCTGAAACAAAATATTCAAGGTTGCCGCCAAGCCTGGCCCTGACCTTGCGCCGGACGAGCAAATCAAGCACAGGGTCGATCAGCCTGTCGGACAATGTCAGCCCCCCTGAAATCCGCCTGCGGCCGATAGCGACAGCACGATTGAACAGTTTTTCACTGATCCCGCCTTTCTGCCGGACCCCCCGTGTGATGCGGTCATACAGCACTTCATAGAGCCGGGGGACCGCCGTCATCAGCGTGGGTGAGGCCTCGGCCAGATTGCTGGCAATCTGGTCTGCGCCCTCGCAATACCAGATTTCCGATGCGGTCTGGATCGGCAGGTGCAGCCCGGCGGTATGCTCATAGGCATGGGACAGCGGCAACAGGGAAAGAAAGCGTTGCCCCCTATTGACCCTGCCTTCCTTTAGCAGGTCAGCCGCGGCATCAATATTGGCCTGGATAGAAGCATGGCTGAGCATCACCCCCTTGGGCCTGCCGCCTGTCCCCGATGTGTAGATAAAACAGCAGGTGTCATCAGGGTTGATGGCCGATATCGCTGCCTCAAGTTCAGCCGGGTCCAGATCATCGGGGTCCAGATCA
>NTKX01000017.1 GCA_002457135.1 SAR116 cluster bacterium MED-G04 | reverse complement strand
TTACCCATTGGCAATATCAAACCCGGTGAAGCCTGGAATCTCGCCCTGTTGCAGGAGGCTTTCGGCCTTGAGGGCAAATCCGGCCGCCGCCAGACCGAACGGCTGGTTGAACGCCACGCCTTGCTGCCCACGCCGCTCCAGCTCGATGATATTGCCCGCAGCATTGACGGGTTCCGCCATGCTGTTGCCCAGTCCCTGATTGAGGCGACCCGGCGGCGGCGCGGCAAGGTGATTTTTATTCAGCGGGCCACAACCCCGGGCGGGGCGGATTTCATGTTCGCCAATGATGCGAGGGGTGGCTGGCACTGGTTTTTCAGGGAAGCTGAACAGGCCGATGATCGCGCTTTCCTGGGGGCCGCGCTGACAGCCTTTCATCACGCCTGGGGCAAGCCCCTGCTGGTGTTTGCCCCGGCCGGGATGCTGACGCTGCTGAACAGCCTCAAGATCACTGACAAGGCGATGGCAAAGTCGATTACGTTGGGCCTGCCCGCCTGCCCTGAACCGGTCACCGTCCCGCCCCCGATGCTCAACTACCGGCCTGATACCGGGATGAGGCATCTTGACCGGCTTGAGGCTGAGGCTATCCACATCATGCGGGAGGTTGCGGCTGAGAACAGCAATCCCGTCATGCTCTATTCGATTGGCAAGGACAGCGCGGTGATGCTGCACCTTGCGCTCAAGGCGTTCAGCCCCGGCCGGCCGCCGTTCCCGCTGCTGCATGTGGACACGGGCTGGAAATTCAGGGCGATGTACGATTTCAGGGAGGGCATTGCCGATGCCACCGGCATGGAGCTGATCGTTCACCGCAACCCTGATGGCCTGGCCCGCAACATCAACCCTTTTGACCACGGCTCTGCCCTGCACACAGAGATCATGAAGACTGAGGGCCTGAAACAGGCGCTTGATGCCCATGGTTTTGATGCTGCCTTTGGCGGGGCCAGGCGTGATGAGGAAAAAAGCCGCGCCAAGGAACGGATCTTCTCATTCCGCAACAACAGCCACCAATGGGACCCCAAAAACCAGCGGGCCGAGTTATGGTCGCTCTACAACAGCCGGATCAACAAGGGGGAGAGCATCCGCATCTTCCCGCTGTCCAACTGGACCGAGCTGGATATATGGCATTACATCCTGCGCGAACAGATCCCCATCGTGCCGCTTTATTTTGCCGCCCCGCGCCCTGTGGTTCAACAGGATGGCACGCTCATCATGGTTGATGATGATCGCATGCCGCTTGATACGGGCAACCCTGTCCGGGTCGAAACCGTGCGTTTCCGCACCCTTGGCTGTTATCCCCTCACCGGGGCGATCCCATCCGCTGCCACCACGGTTGAGGATATTATCCTTGAGCTGCTGGCATCACGGCATTCCGAACGCGAAGGCCGGGTCATCGACCGTGACCAGCATGCCTCCATGGAAGACAAGAAACGGGAGGGCTATTTCTGATGCAACAGAAGACCCCATCCATCAGCAGCTACCTTGACGGGCTGGCTGGCCTCGATACTCTCCGCTTTATCACCTGCGGCCATGTTGATGATGGCAAGAGCACGCTGATCGGCCGCCTGCTGCATGACAGTCAGGCCCTGTTTGATGATCAGCTGGCGACGCTGCAATCGGATTCGCGGCGCATTGGCACCCAGGGTGAGGAAATTGATTTCGCGCTGCTGGTGGACGGGCTGGCCGCCGAACGCGAACAGGGCATCACGATTGATATCGCCTGGCGGTTTTTCACCACCGATAAACGCCGTTTCATCATCGCTGACGCACCGGGGCATCAGGAATACACCCGCAACATGGCCACCGCCGCTTCCACCGCGATGCTGGCGGTGATACTGGTTGATGCCGGGGCCGGTATTCGTGAACAGACCCGCCGCCACGCCATGATCTGCAACCTGATGGGGATCAGCCAGATCATCGTTGCGGTCAACAAGATTGACAGTGTCGGCTATGACCGCACGGTCTTTGAGCGTATCGAGGCCGAATTTGACGATTTCGCCTCAAGCCTCAATTTCACCAGCGTGACGGCTATCCCCATCTCTGCCCTCAAGGGTGATATGGTCATCAGCAGGGGGTCCAGCCTCGACTGGTATCATGGCCCGACCCTGATGGGCGCGCTTGAGCTGGCCTCAACCGATGATGCTTCGCTGCATGCCCCGGCCCGGCTGCCTGTCCAGTGGGTCAGCCGGCCGGATTCAGGGTTTCGGGGTTACGCAGGCCGCATCGCCGCCGGTGAATTCAGCGCGGGTGATCATGTCCGGGTTCTGCCAAGCGGCATGACCACCCGGATTGAAGCGATCCGTATCGGCGACAGCATCCGCCCATCCGCCCGCAAGGATGAGAGCATCATGCTGACCCTGGCCGATGATATCAGCCTGTCACGCGGTGATGTGATCGCCAGTGCCGATAACCCGCCGCAGGTTGCCGACCAGTTTGAAGCTGATCTGGTATGGCTGACCCACACTGAGGGTTTTGCCGGGCGCAAGGTTGATTTCAAGTTTGGCACCGCCAAGGTTTCAGGCAGCATCAGCACCATCAAGCACTGCATTGATATCGACACCGGGCAGAGGCTTTCAGCCCGGTCCATCAGCCTTAATGATATTGCCTGCGTTACCATCAGCCTGGGCCGCGGCGTTGTCTTTGACCCTTACGCCGCGTGCCGTGAAACCGGCGGTTTCATCATCATTGACCGTGAGACCAATGAGACCATCGGGGCCGGGATGATCCGTTTTGCCCTGCGCCGGGCCAGCAATATCCACCGCCAGGCCGTGAACATCAGCCGCGCCGATCGTGAACAGCTCAATGAAAACCGCGCCCGCGTCTACTGGTTCACCGGGTTGAGCGGTTCGGGCAAATCCACCATCGCCAATGCGTTTGAGGTTGCCCTGAACGAACGCGGCATCCGCACCTACCTGCTGGATGGTGATAATATTCGCCATGGCCTCAACCGTGATCTTGGCTTCACCGATGCTGACCGGATCGAAAATATTCGCCGTATTGCCGAGGTGGCCCGGCTGATGCTTGATGCCGGGCTGGTGGTGCTGACCGCGTTCATCTCACCCTTCCAGCAGGACAGGGCCATGGCACGGGAGCTGATCGGGGGTGACGATTTCGTTGAGGTCTTTGTCGATACCCCCCTTGCGCTCTGTGAGGAACGCGACGTCAAGGGGCTGTACAAAAAGGCACGGGCTGGCGAGATTCCCAATTTCACCGGGATCAGCAGCCCCTATGAGGCCCCGGAGAACCCTGAATGCCGTCTCTCAGGCGAGGGCAAGTCGATTGAGGATATGGTGCAGGCCCTCATTGAGATGGATGCAGAAAGAGGTTAACCGGCCTTGCTGTCCTTCGGATCGCCCCTTAAGACCATCCTGTTCAATCGCCACCATTTGAATTTTTCACCGGCGTGATTATATAAATACTATGAGCATCACGGCAACATCCCGACTTTCGATTTCATGGACCTGCTTCCCTACCTGGCGGCGGGCATCGTGGAACACCATGTGGTGCCTGATCGGCTGCGCCATCGGTGACATGGGCACGATCCTCTATTTCCAGTTATCGGGGATTGAGGCACCGGTCCTGTTCATTATGACACTGGCTATCTTCAACGGGCTGCTGACGTCAATCATGCTGGAAACCATCATTCTGTTGAAACAGATGGGGTTTGCCAATGCCCTCAAGACAGCGCTGGGGATGTCGCTGATTTCCATGGTCAGCATGGAGGTCGCCATGAATCTGGTGGATTACCTGATGACCGGCGGGGCCGAACTCAACCCGGTGGTCGTGCCGGTAATGCTGCTGGCCGGGTTTATCACCCCCCTGCCCTACAATTACTGGCGGCTGAAGGCACTGGGCAAGGCCTGCCACTAAATTTCAAGTTGTGAATCTCAGGCGGTGAGCCTCAGGCGGTGCTTTTCTTGGGCCGCCGACCTTCGATATCTTCACCATTGATGCGGAAATAGACCTGCTCGGCAATGCCGGTGGTGTAATCACCGATGCGCTCCAGATTCTTGATCGATATGATCAGCTGGGTGCCGGTGGATGCAGGGATTTCCCCCTCATCCATCTTTGTGATGATCGCCTTGTAAATGGCGTGGTAGTGCATATCGAGGTTGATATCACCCTGCCACACCGAGAGCGCCTTGCCGACATCGCTATGCTTCAGTGCATCGACCACATCTATCAGCATTGAAATGGCCAGATCGCTCATCTCATTGAGGTTTTCCTGCAAGTCCATGACAGCCTGATCGTTATTGAACTGGCGGCTGCGCTTGCCGATACTGCATGCAAAATCGCCAATGCGTTCCAGCATCTGGGCGATCTTCAGTGAGGTGAGGACAACGCGCAAATCCTTGGCCACAGGCGCACGGCTGGCAATAATCTCCACCACCTTGGTGTTGATTTCAGCCTCAAGATTATCGATATTGCGGTCGTTCTTGATCAGGGTGTCGATGCTGTCGGGATTGTGCCGCAGGGCATCCAGAACCCCGACCAGCTGGGCAATGGTCATGCCGCCCATGCTGACGGTTAATGTATTCAGATCGGCAAGATCGGCGTTAAACGCACTGCTGATGTGGTCATTCATGTATACCTCGTCAGCCGATTTTACCAGAGATATACGCTTCTGTCTGCTCATGTTCAGGGTTGGTGAAAATTTTCTTGGTTTCATCATGCTCGATCAGGGAACCGAGATGAAAATACGCGGTTTTCTGGGATACCCGCGCAGCCTGCTGCATCGAATGCGTGACGATGATGATGCTGAAACGTTCACGCAGCTCCTCGATCAGGTCCTCAATCACGGCGGTGGCAATCGGGTCAAGCGCCGAGCATGGCTCATCCATCAGGAGGACCGTGGGGCTGACCGCAATCGCCCTTGCGATGCAGAGCCGCTGTTGCTGGCCACCTGAAAGCCCTGTGGCCTTATCCATCAGGCGATCCGATACTTCGTTCCAGAGACCGGCCTTTTTCAGGCTTCCTTCAACAATGCCGTCCAGATCAGTCTTGTTGCTGGCGAGGCCATGAATCCGCGGGCCATAGGCAACGTTATCGTAAATTGATTTCGGAAACGGGTTCGGTTTCTGGAACACCATGCCGATCTGGGCCCTGAGCAGGACAGGATCGATATCATCGGCGTTGATATTGACCCCGCCCATTTCAATCTTGCCCTCAACCCGGGCGCTGGGGATAACGTCATTCATGCGGTTGAAACAGCGCAGAAACGTTGATTTCCCGCAACCGGACGGGCCGATGAACGCCGTCACCGTGTTTTCGGGAATATCGATTGAAACCGATTTCAGCGCCTGCTTGTCATCATAGTAAACACTGACTTCGGATGCCTTGATCTTGATCGCCAGATCGTTGGTGCTAGTCATGATCTTACCACTTCTTCTGCAGTTTCCGGCGCAGGATTACCGCCGCGAGGTTCATGATGATAAGGAACATCAACAGGCAGACAATCGCCAGCGATGATCGCTCGTAAAAGGCCCGCTCGGCACTGTCGGACCAGATGAAAATCTGAACCGGCAGAGCGGTGGCGGGTGACGTGACCGAGGTGGGAACATCAACGATGAACGCCACCATGCCAATCATGATCAGCGGCGCGGTTTCACCCAGGGCCTGGGCCAGGCCGATGATGGTGCCGGTCAGGATACCAGGGGCCGCCAGCGGCAGAACATGGTCAATCGCCGCCTGCATGGGCGATGCACCAACCCCGAGCGCAGCATCACGGATTGACGGCGGAACCGCCCGGATTGATGCCCGTGTTGCAATAATAATCGTCGGCAGGGTCATCAGGGCCAGCACCATGCCGCCGACCAGCGGGGCCGAGCGCGGCATCCCGAAGAAGCCCAGAAATACCGCCAGCCCGAGAAGACCGAACACAATGGACGGCACAGCGGCAAGGTTATTGACGTTGACTTCAATAAAATCGGTCAGCCGCCCCGGTTTGGCGAAATATTCAAGATAGATGGCCGCCATCACCGCCAGCGGCAGGGCCAGCACAACCGTGACGATCAGCGCCAGTGCCGAGCCGACCACCGCGCCGAGGATACCTGCGCTTTCGGGTTCACGCGAATCGGCCTTGGTGAAAAACGCCCGGTTGAAAACAAGCCGCAGGTTTTCATTCGCCACCAGATCATCCACCCAGGCGATCTGCCGGTCATTGAGCCGGCGCTGGTTTTCAGGGATCGTCCGGTCCATCCGGCCCTTCATCAGCATGTCGACATCATCGGATGCCTTGATCCAGTAGAGCCGGTCCGGCGTATCAATGCGGCCGATTTTTTCCAGTTCTTCCCGCAGCTCAAACCCTGCATTGGCGGAGATCAGATCACCGAGCATGCGTTTATCCATCATGCCCTTGACCTCAGGGAAATAGCCACGAAAGGCCTTTTTGACCAGCCCGTTCCAGTTGAAATCGGCGGATTTCTTCATGTCGATATCGCCGTTTTCATCGAGCAGTTCTTCAACAGGGATAGCCAGCTCAACCGCGACTTCTGTCTGCTGCAAGGCCGTGTAACCGTTGGTGACAACCGTGGTCAGCAGCACCACCAGGAACCCGAGCGCAAAGCAGATCGCGGCAACGCCATAGAAACGCAGCCTCTTTTCCGATGCATGCCGCCTGTTGAGGGAACGGCGGATAAATTCCATCCGCTCGGTGCTGTTGAGCGATGTGTAATCAGTCATAGCGTTCCCCCAGCCTGCGGGCGGCCGTCAGCGCAGCGATGTTGAGCAGGAGCGTTGAGAAAAACAGCGTGATCCCGAGGGCAAAGGCCGACAGCGTCTTGGGCGAATCAAACACCGTATCGCCGGTCAGCAGCATGACAATCTGCACCGTCACCGTGGTCACGCTTTCCAGCGGGTTTGCGGTCAGGTTGGCGGAAACACCCGCCGCCATCACCACGATCATGGTTTCGCCGATGGCCCGGCTGATCCCCAGCAGGAACGCCCCTACCAGCCCCGGGAAAGCCGCCGGCAGGACAACCCTTGTCACCACCTCACCCTTGGTGCTGCCAAGACCATAGGCCCCATCACGGAGCGATTGCGGCACCGCGGTAATAACGTCATCCGACAGCGATGAGATAAACGGGATGATCATCACCCCCATCACCCCGCCAGCGGCCAGCGCGGATTGTGACGACACATCCATGCCGAGATTAAGGCCAATGGCCCGGAAAAACGGTGCCGCCGTCAGGGCAGCAAAAAACCCGTACACAACAGTCGGGATACCCGCCAGAATTTCCAGCGTCGGCTTGACGATATCGCGCACCCGTGAGGATGCAAATTCGGCCATGTAAATGGCCGAAAACAGGCCGATCGGCACCGCCACCAGCATGGCGATGGTTGCGATCAGCAGCGTTCCGGCCATCACCGGGATCATGCCAAACGAACCGGATGCCCCGCCGACATCCTCATCAGCGGCGGCTTCACCCCCGCGGAGGGCGACATTTGGCGCCCAGTGGGTGCCAAAGAAGAAATCCCAGAATGAATAGGCCGCAAAGAATCGCAAGGCTTCGAACAGCAGCGAGGCGATGATCCCGATCGTGGTCAGGATAGCGATCACCGCAGCAACAAAAAAGGCGCGGCGAAGGAATGTTTCAAAGACGATTCGGGATTTGAATTGAGGCGAAATCCGCCATGTGGCAAAGCCCAGACCGAGCAGCCCGACCATGAGAACAGCGGCAAAACGCAGGTTCCCCATATTGTCGCGCATGGCCTTATATTCCTGGCCCAGCATGGCCATGGTTTCATCGGTCGGCTCAATAAAGCCGTTGGCGATGTTTTTGATCTGCGCAATTTTAAGCGGGATAAAACTTTGAGGAAGTTCAGGGGCAGCCTGGATCAGCGATTGTTCAATCAGCCCGTCCAGCAGGGGCTTGGTGGTTCCGGTAAAGGCGATCAGCAAAAGCGCCGCAGGAACAAAGGCCCAGATGGCTGCATAAAGGCCATAATACATCCCGAGGGAATGAGGCTTGATACCACTGGCATGAGCCTGACTGATAACCCGCCTGCTCGAGAAAAAATACGAGCCGATAGCAAGAGCGATGATAACAAAAAGGATACCACCGAATGAGAAAAGCTGGGCTGGCATTTTTATAATCCAGTATTAAAAAGGTGTCGCCGGATAATCCGGCAACACCCTATTAGTGTCAACCTTAGAGGTTGCCAAGTGCTGTTTTTTGAGCAGCGAAGTCGCTGTCAGAAAGCGGCACCAGACCAGCCGGGAAGAGGTAGCCGTCCATGCTCATTGCCTTTTCGGAAATGAACTCGGAAACAAACTCTTTCAGGCCGGGGACAACACCGACATGCTGCTTCTTGACATAGAAGAACAGTGGGCGGGCACCGGGGTAGGCATAGGAAGCAATGTTGTCAAAGTTCAGCTCAACACCGTCAACCATGGAAGCCTGAACCTTGTCGCGGTTCTGGTCAAAGAAGGAATAACCGAAGATACCGAACATGCTTGGATCAGCCGCCAGCTTTTCAACGATCAGGGAATCGTTTTCACCCATCTCGATGGCCAGACCATCTTCACGCAGCTTCTTGTAACCCTTGCCAGAGATACCGAGCTTCTTGAAGCCGGCTTTCATGAAAAGGGAACCGGTGGCATCACGGGTACCGGAGGTTGGAGGAGGCACCATGATTGAAATCGGCTGCTTTGGCAGACCAACCTTGTCGCCGCCACGCATGGCAACGAAGGCATCAACCTGATCCCATGTCTTGAGCTTGTTCGCGCTGACGTTGGAAATGTTGGAGATACCGCCGCCTGGCAGTTCAGCAGCAAGGGCAGCCGCGATGTGAGCGATCGAAATCTGGAACATGTCAGCCTTGTTGGAGTTTGCGAAAGCCAGACCGTCGTTACCAACGATGAATTCCTGGAATTCAACACCATTACTTTCACAAAGCTTGGCTTCCTTGGACTTCATTGCGCGGGAAGCGTTGGTGACATCCGGATGCTCAAGGCCGACACCGGCGCAGAACAGCTTCATGCCGCCACCGGAACCGGTGGACTCGATAACCGGGGTCTTGAAACCGCTGGACTGACCGAACTTTTCCGCAACGATGGTTGCGAATGGGTAAACGGTGGAAGATCCAACGATGGAGATCTGGTCACGGGCCTGGGCTGCACCCACCACCGCAACAGAAATGGCTACACCAGCCACGAGATTAGCAAAACGCATTGTAGACTCCTCTAACGACGTTAACATGGCGCTAAATTACAAATCGAACGTTACAGTTCCGTGACACTAATAGTGAATTTTCATGACGATCATAATCACCATGGTGGCATGATCAGGATGGTGACGTCAGGGAATACCCGCTTCCGCGTACGGTTCTGATCAGGTCCGGGCGATCACTCTGGCCGGGACCGGCCTTGTTCAGGGCTTTGCGCAGGCGGCTGAGATGGACATCAACCGTGCGATCCTCAATATAGACACCGTGGCCCCAGACATTGTCCAGCAACTGAACCCGGCTGAAAACCTGGCCCGGGCGTTCCAGGAGAAGGGCGAGAATCCGGAATTCCTTGGGGCCGAGATTGATCCGCTCACCGCCGCGTTCGACAATCTTGCTGGCCGGAAACAGCTTGAGGTCTTCAAATTCGAGCACCTCATTAAGCAGCGCCGGACGGGACCGCCGCAGAACAGCCCTCACCCGGGAGACAAGCTCACGCGGGGAAAACGGCTTGGAGACGTAATCATCAGCCCCGACATCCAGCCCGAGCGTGCGATCACCCTCTTCACCACGCGCACTCAGCATGATGATCGGGATCAGCCGGGTTTCAGGCATTGACCGCAGGGTGCGGCAAACCTCAATGCCGGAAAGTTTCGGCATCATCCAGTCCAGAATCACGATATCGGGTTGGAGTTCCTCGGCCAGATCAAGCGCCTGCTGACCATCCGCGGCACGGGTTACAGAAAAACCGGCCTGACTAAGGTTAAATGAGACCAGCTCCAGCTGGTTGGGCTCATCATCAGCGATAAGAACACGAATAGTCATTAAACGGGACTCAATAGTGATTTGCTCCACAACACCATCCTGACAAGATCGAACGCAAATGTAAAAATATCATTGTATTATTACATAGTTGTTACAGAAATCGGCCCTGAAGCAGGGTTCAAACGGGGCGCGAAGGAGGGGCTGGTCAGCTCATTGCGCTGAGGGGCAGAACAACCGAAAACACTGTCTCCCCTTTCAGCTCGCTCTTGATCGAAAGCCGCCCGCGATGGCGGTTGACGATATGCTTGACGATGGCAAGCCCAAGGCCCGTTCCCCCCATTTTACGGGATCGGCCCTTATCGACACGGTAGAACCGTTCGGTCAGGCGGGCGATATGCTTCTCGGGAATACCCTCACCCTTATTGATGACATCAAACCTGAGGTGATCAGGATCATGGCTGAACAGATGGACCCTGATATCGGTATCGGGCGCGCTGTATTTGAGGGCATTGTCGAGGAGATTGTGGAAAACCTCCATGATCTCATCCGTCTCACCAAGAATGACAGCGGCATCATCGGCATCGGCCCGGTTATCCTTAAAGAGGATGGCCTGATTTTCCATGGCGGCACGGTTCGACATGGACGCGATCACCGACTGCACGACGCTCTTGATGTAAATCGTATCGGTGGGGGCGATGTGTTCTTCGGTTTCCACCCTCGACAGTGACATCAGATCATCGATCAGGCGCGACATCCGCCTGGCTTCCTCATCCATGATGCTGAGAAACCGCTGGCGGGTGGCGTTATCCAGCTCCCTTGATGCCTGCATGGTTTCAATGAAACCAACGAGTGATGTCAGGGGTGAGCGCAGCTCATGGCTGACATTGGCGACAAAATCACGCCTCACCTTTTCAAGATTGTGTTGCAGCGTCATATCCATCAGCAGCACGGCCACCCGGCCTTCGGGCATCAGCTTGAGCCTGACACGAAACTGCCTGAACCGGTCATGGGAAACGCCGGTGACAAATTCCATCGGCCTGTCGCCGTTGAAACAGGACCGCACCTCCTGGGTGATGTTGGATGCTGTCAGCACGGTGTTGGCCTGAAAACCGATCAGGTTTTCGCCAAGAAACCGCACCGCCGCCGGGTTGGCTCTGAGTATCTCGGAGCTTTCACCATCAACAAGCAGCAAACCATCATCAAGGAGCGATCCAAGATGATCAAAATCAGCAGCATTAGTCACCAGCGTATTCATGGTTTCCCTTTTGTAAGGCTGTTCCCTTTATCGGCGATTGCCTCTCTTGAACCACCGGCAGGCATCATGCTCAGCCCGCCAGCGCCTCCATTATACAAAAACCATATACCACAAAACACAACACCAGCGACAGCAGCACCGCAGCACTGCCATAATCCTTTGCCCGCCTCGACAGGCCATGGCGGCTATAGGAAATGCGATCCACCGCTGCCTCAACACTGGAATTCAGCAGCTCAACGATCAGCACCAGCACCGTGGTCATCACCATCAGCATCTTCAAGGCCAGTTCAACCGGCAACACAAAGGCGATCAGCAGCATCGGGATGGCCAGCGCCAGTTCCTGCCGGAAGGCGCTTTCTTCGGCAATGGCAAAACGCAGCCCGGAAAAGGAATTGCGGGCAGCGGCAACCGCCCTCAGCATCCCGGTGTTATCCTTGTAGGGGTTGTCCAGAACGCTGTAATCCTCGGGGTTGCGGCTCAGGACAAGATGCGACAGGAACATCCGGCTGGCGTTATCCCAGGAAAAGGTTTCCGCATAGGCGCGAACCTTGCCACGCGGTTTTTTCAACGCCTCCCGGCAGGCCGCGCCGAGGTCATCATCCAGCACGCCGCCATCGCTATCACCGACAACATCAATCGGCCCCGTCACCGGAAAGGCGGCAACCGGCAGCCCGCAGGCCATCGCCTCCAGCAGGACCAGCCCGAACGTATCGGTTCTGGACGGAAACACAAACACATCAGCCTGGCGATAAAACGCCGGCAGCTCATCACGGGTTTTCATGCCGTGGAAGACTACACCGGGATACCGGTTCCTGAGCTGGGCCATGGCCGGGCCATCCCCGACCACCCATTTTTCACCATCGAGATCAAGATCAAGGAACGCGCCGATGTTCTTTTCCACCGCCACCCTGCCGACATAGATGAAAATCGGCTTCGGGTTCTTCTTGCGGCGCGTGGCGGGGGAGAAATGATCAAGATCAACCCCCCTTGGCCACAGCACCGGGTTGCCGACATTGCGATCAGCCAGATCGTTGACCACGGTTTTCGTCGGGGCCAGCAATGCCTTGCCCGGGCCATGAAACCAGCGCAGAAAGCTGTAGGTGATGCTGAGCGGGAGCCGGAAACGGCTATGGACGTATTCGGGAAACCGCGTGTGGTAGGCGGTGGTGAACTTGACCCCGTTGCGTTTGGCGAAATTCCGTGCCGCCAGCCCCAGCGGGCCTTCGGTTGCGATATGCAGGTAATCGGGGGATACCTGCCGGATGATCCGCGCCACCTTGCTGGCGGGCATTAGCGAAAGCCTGATTTCAGGATAGGTCGGGCAGGGAATGGTGGGGAAGCCTTCGGGGGTCAGCATGACGACATTGTAGCCGAGCGAGGTCAATTCCTCGCGGGTCTGGGACAGTGTTCTGACCACGCCGTTGACCTGAGGGTACCAGGCATCGGTCACAATCATGATCGTCTGTTTGTCATCTTCCATGGTCAGCTTGAACCAACAGCGGGCATCATGGCATTGGACACAGGTTCTGCCCCCGCCATGTTGGCCCAGTTGATGATCTCAATACTGCCGTCATGATGTTCAACCATGGCGGTGACGCTCTCAACCCAGTCGCCATCATTGTAATACCTGATGCCGTCGATTTCGCGGATTTCAGGTTTGTGGATATGCCCGCAGACAACACCGTCACAATCACGCCGCCGGGTTTCGGTCACCATCGCCGTCTCAAAGGCTGAAATGAACGATACAGCGGATTTCACCTTGTGCTTGAGGTACTGTGAAAACGACCAGTAGGGCAGTTTCAATAACTGCCTGATCGTGTTGATCAGGCGGTTTGCCCGCAACAGCGAGACATAGGCAAAATCGCCGAGATAGGCCAGCCAGCGGGCATGCTTGATGACATTGTCAAAGAGGTCACCATGCACGACCCAGAGCTTCTCTCCCGTGGAGGTGTGGTGAATGTAATCCATGTGAATTTCGACCTCACCAAAGCTGTAATCAATGTATTCACGCGCCGCTTCATCATGATTGCCGGGAATGTAGATCACCTTGGTGCCGTTGCGCGCCTTGCGGAGGATTTTCTGGATCACGTCATTATGTTTCTGGGGCCAGAAAAACCGTTTTTTGAGCTGCCAGCCGTCAATGATATCACCGACAAGGTAGAGCGTTTCACTCTGCGTATGCTTAAGGAAGTGAAGCAGTTCATCAACCCTTGCACCGGGGGTGCCGAGATGGGTATCAGAAATCCAGATGGTACGAAAGCTGAGGGGCGAGTTAGACAGATCGTTCAAGATACAGTTTCCATTTGCAAACACGACTACCAAATGTTGTTGCATCCTAGGCGGTCATTATTTCACAAATATGACATGCATCCTCCATGACATTCTCCCCCGGTGGGGGCAAAGGGGGGAATGGGGGAAGAGCGGGCAGCGATGTTGAAGCTCTCCCTGCCGTGATCGTCAGTCCTTGCAGGTGACGACAATATTGCCGGTATGCTGTTTCGACATGAACGCGGTCTGGGCCTCACGCAACCCGGCAAGGGGGAAGGTTTTCGCCAGCATCGGGCGCAGTTTGCCTTCATCAATCAGCCGCGCCATCCGGTCCATGGTCCCGGGCGGAACGAGGGTTGAGCCGGTCATCTGCAAATCCTTGTAGATCAGCCAGCGCAGATCAAAATCAATCATCGGCCCGGCAATAGCCCCTGAAGACGAATACCGCCCGCCATGCGCCAATGCCTTGAGCAGGGCCGGTGTCTGGCCAGCGCCCACCACATCAAGCGCGACCTGGAGCGGCCCGGCAGCGGCGGCGCGGATTTCACCCTCCAGATCGGGGCTGTTGCGATCGACCACCGCCGAAGCCCCCAGATCAAGCAGGGCATCGGTCTTGGCCGGATTGGCAATCGCGATAACCCGCGCACCACGCAAACGGCAGAGCTGGATAGCATAGGACCCGACCCCGCCGGACGCGCCCGCGATGGCCACAACCTCACCCGGGCGCAGGCCGGTGCGGGCAATCAGGTTTTCGGCTGTGCTGAGGGAGCAGGGAAAGGTGGCGAGTTCGGCATCAGTCAAGGCGGATTGAACCCGGATCGCGTTGATGGAGGGAATGGTTGCGTATTCAGCATAGCCGCCATCGCATTCCGAGCCGAAATAGGACACTTTCCTGGCATCAAACCAGTCCCCGGCAGGGAGGATCCAGCCATCGGTGATGACGCGCTCACCCATTCTGGCCTCATCAACGCCTGTGCCGACGGCAACAATCTCACCGGCGGCATCAGCCCCTTGTATCCTCGGGAACCGGATGGATTGCCCGCCCCAGCTACCCTGCTCAGGCTTGATATCGGTGAACCCGCTGGCCCCGCCCTCAACGGTAATGCCATCCGTGACCGTATCCGAATACCAGCCCGACCGGGTGTTGATATCAGTGTTGTTAAGCCCGCAGGCACCCACCCTGATCAGCACTTCCCCCGGGCCGGGGCGCGGTGTGGGCCAGTCCTCATGATAGTGGAGCTGATCGAGGCCGCCATGGCCGTGCAGTACAAATGCCCTCATCGTTTCGGGTATCATCACTGCCTCCTTGTTATTCTTTTCCCCAGCTAAACACGAGTTTTCATGTCTTACCAGCCGGAAAATGCCACCTTCCCGGTTGCGGCGACCGGATGCAGGCGATAGTCTTTGGCATGACATCAGTTACCCCCCAGATTTCCGCCATCAAGGCCAGGTTGGCCGAGGCTGGCATCAGCCCGGATCAAATCACCCTCGCGCTTGAGACCAGCTCCACCCTCAGGGCCGTTCTCGCCAGAACCGATCACGGTGATGACGGTGGGACGATGCGCACGCTCTATGCCGAATTTGCCGCCAGGGCAGCCCCTGATGACGGGGGCGCGGCATGACCCGCTTCACCAGTATTGATGACAGCGTCACCAGCAGCGTTGATAGAGCGGCTGAGGCCACCACAGAAACGCTTGATCTGCTCAAGACCCTGGGGCGTGACCTCAACGCCGTGACCGCTGTTTATGATGATCACGCCCTTGGTCAGGCGGCCTCCTTCACCCCGGGGACAGCGCTTTCAGGCGTGCCGCTGGCGCATAAACAGTTGTTCCGGCGTGAGGGCTGGGGTGATGATGGCGGCTCCCCCAGTTTTGAGGGGCGCATTGCCGGTGAAACCGCCACCGTGATCTCAAAACTTGATGCCGCCGGGGCCATTGATTGCGCCCGGCTGGTGACGGTGGAATACGCGCTTGGGGTCACCGGCCATAATGACTGGGCCGGAACACCGCAAAACCCGTGGCAACGTGATTATATCTGCGGCGGGTCATCCTCGGGGTCGGCGGCGGTTGTTTCTGCCGGGATCGTGCCGGTTGCGCTTGGCTCGGACACCGGCGGGTCGATCCGGTTGCCTGCGGCGGCCTGCGGGCTGTTCGGGATCAAGCCATCCCAGGGGCTGGTCAGCCGCCATGGTGTTTTCCCGCTTTCGACCTCCCTTGATACCATTGGCCCGCTGGCCCGATCTGTCCGTGATGCGGCCCTGGTGCTGGAAGTTATTCGCGGCTTTGATGCGGCTGATCCCGAAAGCGTTCGTGCAGGCCAGCCTCCCCTCCTCGCCAGTGCTGAAGACGGGCTTGGAGGGCTTCGCATTGGCCGGGCCGAGCCTTACTTCCTGACCGGGAGCGATGCGCCGGTGGCTGATGCAACCGATGCCGCGATCAGGGAAATGGCCGGACTGGGCGGCACCATCATCGACACCTCCATCCCCGGGATTGAAGACACCAACCCGATCAACGTGTTGCTGATCGCAACCGAGGCGGCGCGGGGCTATGCTGAAACCGTGCTGGAAAAGCATCCCGTCATGAATGACCAGACCGTGATGCGGGTGCTGGCCGGTGCCTTCACCGATGAGACGGAATATCAGCGTATCCTTTCGGCACGCGCCCATCTGGCCCGCCGCATGATCGCAAACCTGTTTGAGGATATTGACCTGCTGGTCACGCCAGTCTGGCCATTCCTGCTGCCGAGCCGTGATGAAAGCGATGTCGGCGCGAGGCCTGAGGCCGCATCCCTGATGCAGCGTATCGGCCACAACACCCGGCCTTTCAATTTCCTCGGCCTGCCGGTGATCACCGTGCCGGTCGGGCTGGACCCGAACGGGTTACCGCTGTCGATCCAGCTGGTCGGCAAACCGTTCGATGAAGCCACCCTGATCAGGGCCGCCACTGCCCTCGAACGTCATTACGCCTTCTGGGACAGCAGGCCGGCGGGCCTTTAACCTGTCAGCAGGGCAGGATCAGTTGTCGTAGCGGGTGCTGCCACGGCGGCTCGGGTCGATATTCAGTTCAACCAGAAGCGGCTGATGGGCGCGCTGTGAGCATCCTTCCCTCGGGCAAAGATGGCAGTTGATCCCGATCTTTGAGAAATCCTTTTTGTCCCTGATCGCAAACGGCTTGGCGTAGACCATCTTGTCGGCATGCTCAATGCTGCACCCCAGCGACAGCACCAGCCGCCTGTCCTGGGTATCATTGCTGAAGGCCGGGCGTTCGGTGGTGCGGCTGAGGGTGAAGAAACGGCCACCATCAGGCAGCTCAACAAACTGCGGCACCACAACCCCGGGGGTCCGGAACGCTGTGTGCATGTTCCAGACCGGGCATGAACCGCCGTATTCGGCAATCTGGAAGGCGGTGGAATTGAACCGCTTGGTGACGTTTCCGGCCTTGTCGACACGCAGGAAAAAGAACGGAATGCCCTTGTTGCCCTCTCTCTGCAAGGTGGTCAGGCGATGGCAGACCTGCTCAAAGCTGACCCCGAAACGCGCTGCCATGCGGTCAATATCATAGTCGCTTTCGGTGGCGAAGGTGAGGAACACATCATAAGGCATCAAGAGCGCGGCGGCGAAATAGTTGGCCAGCTCGACCTTGCATCGGTTGATGACACTCTCGCGATCATCTGTCAGGCGGGAGATGACTTTTTCTAGCGCGGCATCGCATTCAAGGAAACACAGGAGATGCGCCAACTGGAACACCCTGTTGATGTGATCCAGCCCCTCGGACAACAGAACCTCGTTATCCTCGGCGGTGTAGATGCGCAAGGCATCGCCCAGTTCCTCGACCCGGCACAATTTGACCAAGATACCATGCCTGTCCTTGAGCCGTCCTTTCAATGCGCTGTAAATATCATCCACGCTTTCGCCCAGATCAGCGTTCAGCTTTGCCGCCTCCCGTTCCAGCTCGGGGAAGAAGTTTGAGTTGCTGCGGAAGAAATCATGGATCACGGTTTCGGCCGAGGTGGTGAGCAATTCTTGCGGCATCCGTTCATGGCCAAGCCGCATCATGTTTTCCACCAGCATCCGGTATTCGCCATAGAGCTTCATGAACTGGCTGGTAAAGACAGGGGTATTTTCAATCGCGCTGCGCAATTCCCGTGCATCGGGAGACTTGTCGCTGAAGATAGGATCAGCCACCGCCCGGCGCAGATCATCGAAAATCTTGTCGTCATTGTCGCTGACCAGATCCTGCCAGTCGACCCCGTAGGATTCGAGCAACCCGACCAGAACCCTGACAGAAAGGCTCCGTTGATTGTGTTCCATCAGGTTGATATAAGCAGGGCTGACCCCGAGACGATTGGCCATTTCGGCCTGGGTATGTCCATGTTCACGGCGCAGCTGCCGCAACCTTGGACCAACAAACGTTTTCATTTAAATCCCCCAACAGGCAACACAACATTAACAACTTAACATAAAGTAGACCTGTTTTGTTAACAGTAAACACATTTACACCAATTTTGGTGCGTTTTTAATTATTACCTGTCAAGTTCATATCCTTGTTGTTGCTTAGAGGAGAAAACGTGATGACCGGATTTAAGTGCCTGGCTGTACCAGGACCAACCAATATGCCGTTCGAAGTAAGACAAGCCATGGATGTTGCGCTTGAAGATCATCGCGCCCCCGACTTCCCCGACTTTACTATCCCCCTTTTGAATGATGTCAAAAAGATTTTCCGTACCGAGACCGGTCACGCCATCATTTTCCCGGGTTCAGGCACTGGCGGCTGGGAAAGCGCTATCGCCAACACACTGAACGCCGGTGACAAAGTTCTGACCTCTTCCTTTGGCCAGTTTTCCTGGCTCTGGGTTGATATGTGCTCTCGTTTTGGCCTCGATGTTCACAACGTTGAGGTAGAATGGGGCCGCGGCGTGCCGCTCGGCGCTTACCGCGAAGCCCTCGAAAAAGACACCAACCATGAGATCAAGGCTGTTCTCGTTTGCCATAACGAAACAGCCACCGGTGTGACCAGCTCGGTCAAGGCAGTGCGTGAGCTGCTTGACGACCTGAAGCATCCGGCACTGCTCTTTGTTGATGGTGTCAGTTCTGTCGGTTCCCTCGAATTCCGCATGGATGACTGGGGTGTCGATGTGGCCGTTTCCGGTTCACAAAAAGGTTTCATGCTCCCAACAGGCCTGGCAATCGTCGGGGTTAGCCAAAAGGCCATGGAGCAGAAGAAGCAGGCAACTCTCCCTGTCTGCTTCTTCGATTTCGGCGACATGATCAAGATGAACGCCCAGGGGTATTTCCCATACACCCCGCCAGTAACGCTCCTGCGTGGCCTGCGTGCCTCGGTGGATATGCTGCTGGATGAAGGCCTTGATAATGTTGCGCATCGCCACAATCGCCTGGCTGAAGGTGTTCGCCGTGCCGTGACGGCATGGGGCCTGAACAACTGCGCCCAGGAGGCCCAGTGGCACTCCGATACCGTGACCGCCATCAAGATGAATGAAGGTCAGGATGCCAATGCCGTGATCCAGACAGCCTATCATGACTATAAGGTTTCGCTTGGTGCGGGCCTCAGCGTCCTGAACGGCAAGGTGTTCCGCATCGGTCACCTCGGCTGGCTCAATGAGACCATGGTGCTTCAGGCCCTTGGCGGTGTTGAACTGGCCATGCGCAAGGTCGGCGTTGCCTTCGAAGCCGGCTCCGGCGTTGGTGCCGCCATCGATTTCTACACAGAGACAGCCGCCAGCAACAAAATGGCCGCTGAATAATACCTCCCTCAGTTCCTCTGTGAGCGACCCGCCCATGAAAATGGGCGGGTTTTTTTTCGCCAACCCAGGATCAGATACCGGTATCAGGTGGCTGTGTTGCTGCCCTTGATGGCGGCGATGACCGCATCGGTCACATCCCGGGTGGTGGCCGTGCCGCCGATATCAGGGGTGATAATCCCGGCCGCGCAGACAGCCTCAACCGCGTTCATCAGCATTTCGGCAGAATCGCCCTCCCCCAGGTGGTCCAGCATCTGGGCTGCGGTCCAGAAACTGGCAACAGGGTTGGCAATGCCCTTGCCGGTAATATCAAAGGCGGAACCGTGGATCGGCTCAAACATAGACGGGAATCGCCGTTCGGGATCAATATTGGCGGTGGGTGCAACCCCCAGGCTTCCCGCCAGCGCACCGGCCAGATCAGACAGGATATCGGCGTGCAGGTTGGTGGCAACAACGGTATCGAGGCTTTCGGGTTGCAGCACCATGCGCGCGGTCATGGCATCAACCAGCATCTTGTCCCAGGTAACATCGGGGAATTCGGCCGCAACCTCGGCGGCGATTTCATCCCACATCACCATGCCGTGACGCTGGGCGTTTGATTTTGTCACCACGGTGAGCAGTTTTCGCGGCCTTGCCTGGGCAATCCGGAAGGCATAGCGCATGATGCGGGCAACACCGACACGGGTAAAAATGGCCACTTCGGTGCCGACTTCCTCAGGCATGCCGCGATGCGCCCTGCCGCCACTGCCGGCGTATTCGCCTTCGGAATTCTCCCGGACAATGACCCAGTCGAGCATCCCGATTTCAGCCTTCCGCAAGGGTGAGGTAATGCCCGGGATAATCCGGGTCGGGCGGACATTGGCGTATTGATCAAAACCCTGACAGATCGGCAGGCGCAATCCCCAGAGTGTAATATGATCAGGCACATCAGGCGCGCCCACTGCCCCGAAATAGATGGCATCAACATCCCTGATCTGATCCAGCCCGTCTTCCGGCATCATGACACCGTGACGGCGATAGTAATCGGACCCCCAGTCGAAATGGCGGATATCAAACGCCAGCGCACCATCGCGTTCGGCCAGTGCCTCCAGCACCTCGAGACCGGCGTTGATCACTTCGGGGCCGATACCATCGGCGGGGATAGAGGCTATGGAATAAGTACGCATGGCATCCTCATAAAAAACATTTGCAACGGGAAAGGTTTTACGATCATGGTTGATGAAAACAATAAGGTTTTCATCATGACCCAACCGTATCAGAAATTATCCCACTGGGCCAATCCGGCAAATAAACTTTTCCGTTATCAGGTTGGCTTCACCTGCCCGCCCCAGGATTACGATGCCGCCCCGTCTGATTTTCTGCGCATGTCACCACGCTCGGTCGGGGTTCATGGCTGGATGCTTCACCTGCCGGAATACCGCCATCGGCTGGACCAGCGCCGCGATCATTTCAGCCTGCTTGAAGATTTCGTTCACTGCATGGCGAATAACGGCGTTGATGCCTGCGGTCAGGTTGGCTCCAACTGGGTTCATGCCTCAGGCCTCGGGGTTGATGGTATCCGTGATTTCTGCAACCGGATGACCGATACTTACCAGACTCCGTTTCACATGGCGGGCTACGCCATGGTTGAGGCCCTGAGGGACATGAACGTTGAAAAGGTCGCGCTCAACGCTGCCTATCATCACCCGTCATGGTGGCAGGGAACGGTCAGTTTCCTGATCGAGGCAGGGTTCGATGTTCTCTGGGCCGGGAATTTCCATGATCAGGGCTGGTTCACCACGCAGGAAGAGGTCAATGACTGCATCTGGTGTTTTGACGGTGATCTTGCGGAAAAGAGCTTCGCCTATGTCGCCGAACAGGCCCCTGATGCCGATGCCTACCTGATCAACGGGATGTGCAATTTCCGTTCGGGGGAGGATGGGCTGGCGGAACGTCCGTTGCACCTTGCCCCCGCGCTTGAGGCGATGCTGGGCAAACCGGTGGTGGGGCATGATATCGCTCTCTACTGGCGGCTTTATAAAACGCTCGGCATTGCCCCTGTTACCCCGCAGGGCCAGCTGCTATCCAGCCTCACCACTATGGAATAACATAATACAAGGGAATAACACGATGAAGACGATTATCGCGCTCTGGGCCATCCCGCGATCAACCTCCACCGCCTTTGAATGGATGATGCGCCAGCGCGGTGATCTGGACTGCCTGCATGAACCGTTCGGAGAGGCATGGTATCAGGGTGAAGACCCGCTCTGGCCCCGCTTCTGTGAAGGGGAGAAAACAACCCCGGGGCTGACCATCGAAAGCACCTGGGACGATATCCGCGCCCGCGCCGAAAAAGGCCCGGTTTTCATCAAGGATTTCCCGCATTACATCAACCATGTCTGGACCCCGGATTTCCTCGGGCAATTCACGCATTCCTTCCTGATCAGGGACCCGGCAAAAACCGTGACCTCAATGCATGCTCGCTGGCCCGATTTCGATGAACTGGAGGTCGGGTTCCCTGAACAGCGCGCCCTGTTTGATCTGCTCACTGCCCTCAATGACGGGCGGATGCCGCCGGTGATCGACAGTGATGATCTGTTGGAGGACCCGGCCGGAATAACCGCGGCCTGGTGTGAGGCGGTGGGAATACCCTTTATCGCCGAGGCCCTGTCATGGCAGGCTGGCGGCGATCCGTCCGAACACAGCTGGTGGGATGGCGGCTCATTCCACGCCAATCTGGCGCAATCCACAGGGTTGCAGAAACAGGAACGCCGCTACGTTGATATCACTGAGGCCCCGGAACGGGTCAGGCGGGTCTATCGGCGCATGCTGCCGCATTACCAGCACCTCCACCGCCATAGAATCACCATCTAGCGGATTAAAGCCTAGCGGATAAGGTTCATCCTGAACTGATGGCGGGGCCGCCTGTCACGGGGCAGGTGACGGTTGAGCCGATTGCCGATCATCCGGAAAATCCCGATAATGACAAAGGTCAGGAGGATGAAATACCCGGCAACAATCGGGTAGGCAACAAAGGGATTAAACGTCTTTTCGGCAAAATAAGAAGCGTAATAGAGCGCGTCACCCTTTTGCCTCCATGCCGGGAAACCTGAAAAATAAACCAGCGTTGTGGCGTGGAACAGAAAGATGGCCTCATTGGTGTAGGCAGGCCAGGCCAGCCTCAACATGGTTGGCCAGACAACCCGGCGAAACTTTTTCCAGCCCGACAGGCCAAAGGCATCCGCCGCCTCAACATCACCCACCGGCACGGCCTTCAGCGCGCCATAGAATATTTCCGCCGTATACGCCGAAGTGTTCATGAAAAGCACGATCAGCGCCCCCATCCAGGCCTTGGTCAGCCAGCGGGTTTCAGCGGTGAGCTGAACCACCCCAAAATCCAGCTCGACCCCCAGTTTTGGCAACAGCACAAAGACCTCATAAGCGCAGAAAAACTGGATGAAAAGCGGGGTGCCTCGAAACAGCAGGATGAACCCCTTGGCGGGGAGCCGCATGACCCGCCGGGAACTGGCCTTGCCCAAGGCCAGCATGACAGCGAACCAGAACCCGAGGGCGATGGCAAAAACCCCGAAATAGACATTCCATATCATCCCGGAGCCGATCAGAACAAACTGCTCACACAGCGTGATATCGCTCTTCGGCAGCAGTCTTTCACCAATACCGATGGAGCGCAGGGCATAGGCGTTGATGGTCTCAAAGCAGCTCATGCCCCAAGCTCCTTGCCGCCGAGGGTTCCCTGACCACGCGAAAGCCGCCGCATGAGCCACCCGAACACCTGTTCGGAAACAACAGTCAGCAGCAGATAGAAAACCAGCAGGAAGCTGAAATACCAGACCCGCCAATCCGGGTGCGGGTAGGAATAGGCGGATGTTTTCAGCCCGCCCAGCTCCCTCGCCCAATAGACGATATCCTGGATCCCGAGCAGGAACAGCAAGGGCGTGGCCTTGATCAGGATCATCCACAGGTTGGACAGCCCGGGCAGGGCATAGACCCACATCTGGGGCAGGGTAATCCGGCGAAACACCATCCCGGAACTCATCCCGAAGGCATAGCCGGTTTCGATCTGGCCTTTCGGCACGGCCTTCATCGCGCCCGCCAGCACATTACCGGCAAAGGCCCCAAAGACAATGGCAAACGCCACCAGGGCCAGCATGAAACCATAGGCATTGTGGATCGCCGGTGAGGCTGAGCTGAGTGGCAGTTTGGCATCGCTGCAAATCACGAAATCATTGCCCTGCCAGACCGGCCCGCTGCCCTCGGGGCAGATCACCAGATAGCGCAGGTATTCCAGCCCCTGATCCATGGCAATCGGCACAAACAGGAAAAAGACGATATCAGGCACCCCCCGGACCATGGCGATATAGCCCGATCCGAAGAGTTTCAGCGGCAGGAACCGGTGATTGGCGGCCAGCATTCCGGCAAAGCCGAAGGCCAGCGCCAGCGGGGCCGTCAGCGTTATCAGCATCATGACGGTACCGAAAGAGGTATAGAAGGAAAAGTGTTTCTGGGTGGTCAGATAGCAGGAAAGCCATGTCAGGCCTTCGAGCGTGGCCGGGTCTGTGCAGTAGTCAAACATGCTGGCCCCGATACGTTGCCTGATCCATTTCCCGGTCGCTGGTCATAAGGGCATCAGGGGGACAGGGGAAATCCCTGCCCCTCCAACAAAAAGTCTTAGTAAGTGGCGGCTTCGTCACCGAACCACTTCTTGATCATGGTGTTGAGGCTGCCATCAGCCTTCATGGTATCAATGGCGGCGTCCAGCTTTGCCTTGAGGCTGCCATCACTTTCACGAACACCGACACCGATCCCGTCACCGAGCGAAACCTCACCGACAACGGCAAGCGCGCCACCGGATTCGTTGACAATCGGGTTGAGGTAATCGGAATCGGCCAGAACGGCATCAGCCTCACCGTTGCGAACCGCGGCAATGGTCTCTTCCGGGGTGGCAAATTCAACCAGGGTGCCGCCGCTGCCAGCAACATGACCGGCCTGAATGGTGCCGACCTGGGCCGCGATGACCGCTTTGCTGACATCAACGCTGCTGCCGCTGAGACCAACGTAATAGGATGGGCTTGGCGGGAAATACGACTGGGTGAAATCGATCACCTTGTCGCGTTCATCGGTAATCGACATCCCGGCGATGATGGTGTCGTAGTTGCCTGAAATCAGGTTGGGGATAATGCTGTCCCAGTCATTGACAACCCAAACACAATCCAGCTGGGCGCGCTTGCACAGCTCATCACCGACATGGCGTTCAAAGCCGTCGACTTCGTTCTTGTCGTTGATGAAGTTGTATGGAGGGTAAGCCCCTTCGGTACCCATGCGGACAGTCTGGGCCAGGGCAGGGCTTGCGGCAAAGGCAGCAACCACGGCTGCCATGATGATTTTTTTCATGAGATACTCCCGTTTATTGAAAAAGTGCCTGTCAAATTATTCCGTTGCACTTAAAAACTGTTTTAGTCGATCAGAAGCCGGATTGCCAAAGATAAAATCCGGGCTTCCCTCTTCCTCAACCAGCCCCTGATGCAAAAACACGACTCGCCTCGAAACATCGCGGGCCAGGCGCATATCATGGGTGACCAGCAGCATGGTCCGGCCCTCCTCGGCCAGGGCGCGGATAACCTTGACGACTTCCTGTTCCAGTTCCGGGTCAAGCGCTGAGGTGGGTTCATCCAGCAACAATGCCTTCGGTTCCATGGCCAGCGCCCTTGCGATCGCGGCGCGTTGCTGCTGGCCGCCCGAAAGCTGGGCCGGGTAATCATTCGCCTTGTCGGCAATCCCGACCTTGTTGAGCAGGTCCATGGCCAGGGCTTCCATCTCAACCCTGTCACGGCCAAGCACGGTGACCGGGGCTTCCACGATATTCTGCACGATCGTCATATGCGCCCACAGGTTGAATTGCTGAAAGACCATGGCCAGTTGCGTGCGCAGGGCCTTTATCTGCTCATTGCTGGCGGGCTCACGGCCTTCACCCTCGCCGCGCCAGGCAATGGCCTCACCTTCGAAAAGGATGTCACCGGCCTGACAGATTTCCAGCAGATTGGCGCAGCGCAGCAGGGTTGATTTGCCTGAACCCGATGACCCGATCAATGAGATTACCTCACCCGGCATGGCCGCCAGTGATACACCCTTCAGCACGCTGAGCGCATCGTAATTCTTGCAGATGCCGCGCATTTCCAGAACAGGTGTCTCAGGCATGGGATCAGGCATTCTTTATCCTTCTGATTGGCCTAATGGCAGGTGCGCCGATCACCCCTTATAGGGCGGGACGCGGGTTCTGGCGGCGGCTTCGGTCCAGTCCATGTGATTGCGGACATATTCTTCCGAGGCATCACGCGGCGGGCTGTAATCCCAATCCGCCCTGACCCCTGATTGCATCGCTGAATAGATCGCCTGACGCTGTTTCTGCTTGGCGATTACGTCAGCCTTGATGCTGGCCATGGGCCAGCCGTCAGCAATTTCAGCCGCGAATGCGGCGGCGATATCGGCATGCCCGGCTGATCCGGCAAGATTGACCATCTCATCAGGGTCTGCCTCAAGATCATAGAGCAACGGGGCATCGCTGTCGCAATGAATATACTTGAACCTGCCTCGGCGGATCATGATCACCGGGTCAGCCGTCATCTCGGCGCAGTATTCGCCGATGGCATCACCATGATCCTCATCACCAGTGCTGGCCATGGGCAGCAGCGACCGGCCATCAATCGGCTGGCCGAGCGCGGGTTTCGCAGCCCCGGTGCTGGCCGCGATATCAACCATGGTGGGCAGGATATCCACCAGCGAACACGGGCTGGAAACAGCACCGCCCGCGACCCCCGGCCCTGCCATGATCAGTGGCACCCGGCCCGAATGTTCAAAGAAATTCATCTTGTACCATAGCCCGCGTTCACCCAGCATATCGCCATGATCAGCGGTCACGATGATGATGGTATTATCGAGCTGGCCGTTTTCTTCAAGCGTCCGGGTGATCAGCCCGACCTTGCTGTCGAAATAGGATGTGTTGGCGTAATAGGCATGCCTTGCGTTGCGGATTTCAGCATCGCTGACCTCAACCGTGCTGGCCTCAATCCCGTCCATCAGCCGCCGCGAAAACCCGTCCTGCTGATCCAGCGGGATCGCCGTTTTCGGCATGTCGATTTCCGCCTCATCATAAAGCCCCCACCATTCCGGGCGGGCAACGTAAGGGTCATGGGGGTGGATGAAACTGGCCACCATGCAGAAAGGGGCTGTCTCGTTGCCTGCGTATTCCACCAGCTTGCGGCGGGCGAAGAACGCCACTTCCTCATCGTATTCGATCTGGAACGTGCTGGCGGCGACACCAGCCTCTCGAACCGAATCCATGTTGTGGTACCATTTGTCGATGCGTTCATCCGCCAGCTCCCAATCCGGGGTCCAGGCGAAATCCGACGGGTAAACATCGGTGGTGATCCGCTCATCAAATCCATGCAGCTGATCAGGGCCGACAAAATGCATCTTGCCCGACAGGCAGGTACGGTACCCCATCTGCCGCAGGTAATGCGCAAAGGTCGGGACCGAGGATGGAAATTCACTGCCATTGTCATAGGCGGCAATCCGCGTGACCAGCTGGCCGGACATGAAACTGAACCGCGACGGGGCGCACAGGGGCGCGTTGCAATAGGCTGCATCAAACCGCATGCCACGCCGGGCCAGTGCATCAATATGCGGGGTTTTCACCACCGGATGACCGTAAGCCCCGGTGAACTGTGGGGCGAGCTGATCCGCCATGATCAGGACGATATTGGGTGGGGTCTTCGCCATGCTATTCCTTTGGTTCAGGGGTATTCCTTTGGTTCAGGAGGTTATTCTCCTGACCCTGAGTTAAGGCTGACGAAATGGCTCCGGTCAAGCCCTCATGATCATGGGAGCTTTGGCGGGCCTGCAAGGCGACCTTGGCGATGCTTATAGTACGGATGGCTTTTAATACGGGTTGCTTCTGGCATAGATCAGGGCGACCCAGACCAGGAAATGCCCGTACCAGTGCATGTTGATAAAGCTGCGGGCAATGAACCTGTGTTCATCCTTCAGCTTGAACCAGTCACAGATACAGTCACCGGGGTTGAACAGCCAGCGCAGGATTCGGGTATGCATGCTGCTATCTCCTTCAATAGGCCCATTATAACGATCCGTCAGGGGAAAGCGCTGGTCAAATTGTCCTACCACTCGATGATGACCACCCGATGATGACCACCCGGTGATAATGCATCGCGGAAACAGCAACGGATTGTGCCATACCCGGTTTGATTGCCCGGTTTGGTTCCCCGGTTTGGTTGCCAAGATGGTTGCCATACGGGGGTAATGGATTTACCCTGAAACTGGAGACTGGGAATGGAATCTTTAAAGGAAAAATGCGTTGATGCCGGGCTTAGAATGACGGCCCAGCGTGCTGTTATTGCCGATACGATTGAAGAGTCGGGTGACCACCCCGATGCTGAACTGATTTTCCTGAGGGCTTCCGAAAAAGACAACACGGTTTCGATTTCCACGGTCTACCGCACCATTGGTCTGCTGGAACAGGCCGGGTTGATCCAGCGGATTGATGTCAGTGACGGCCGCGCCCGCTATGAGATCAGCCGCCAGCCGCATGAACACCTCGTCGATGTTGAAACCGGCCAGATCCACGAATTCCAGAGCCAGCGCCTCGAAGGCCTGATCCGTGAGATTGCCGCCGAAATGGGGTTTGAGCTGACCGAGCACAAACTGGAAATCTTCGGCCGCAAGAACGGCCGGGAAAAGTGCCGTTGCTACCAGATCAAAATCTACTGAGACACGACACCCCGGCGTTACCCCCATCCTGTTGATCACGCCTGATTTATTTTGCAGATGCATACTGACTGTGCTTTCATGGGCCTAATTGCTTTAACGGGCTTAATTGCTTGTGAGCATATAAAAGAACCTGAGTTGGATACCTGCTCAAAAATGGAGGAAAAAATGAACAGATTCAATAAGATAATGACCAGAATCATGGTCAGGGTCATGGTCACCCTGGGCGCTGCCCTTGGCCTGACCACAATGGCCGCCATGCCGGCCTCGGCCATGGCTGATTTTTCTGGCAAGACCATTGAATGGACCATCCCGTTCTCTGAAACAGGCGGTTCGGCCAAATGGGCCAACTTCTTTGCCCCGCTTCTTTCCGAGGCCCTGCCGGGCAACCCGAATGTTGTCGTCAAGTTCATGCCTGGCGCCGGGTCAACCAAAGGCGCCAACTGGTTCCAGAACCAGCGTCACAAGGATGGCACGGTCATGTTCGGTTCATCCGGCTCGACCCAGTTCCCTTACCTGCTCGGTGATCCGCGTGTGCGCTATGAATACAATGACTGGCTTCCGGTCATGGCGTCGGGTACCGGCGGTGTTGCCTACCTTAACCCTGAGGATGCCAAGATGTTTGACGGTTCCGCCAACAAGCTCAAGGGCAAGACCTATGTCTATGGTAACCAGGGCGCAACCCGCCTTGACCTGATCCCTGCGCTGGCTTTTGAAATGCTGGGCATGAACGTTGAACACGTCATGGGCATCAAGGGCCGCGGTGATGGCCGCAAGATGATGGAAGCCGGTGAAACCACCATCGATTACCAGACCTCATCATCCTACCTGAAGAACGTTGCGCCTCGCGCTGAGGCCGGTGAAGTTGTGCCGATGATGACCTGGGGTGCGCTTGACGGGAACAACAACATCGTTCGTGATCCGACCTTCCCTGATGTTCCGACCTTTAAGGAAGTCTGTGATGCCACCGATGGCTGTGCAACCTCCGGCCCTGCATGGGAAGCCTGGAAGGCTTTCTTCATTGCCGGTTTCCCTTCACAGAAAATCGCGTTCCTGCCGCAAGGCACACCGCAAGACATCGTCGATGCCTATGTTGAGGCTTTTGCCAAGATCAAGGCTCGCCCTGACTTTGCCAAAATCTCGGCCAAGCGTCTTGGTAAATACCCGATGTATGTTGGCGGTGATGCCAAAACTGCCCTTGGCGGTGCCATCACTGTTTCCGACAGTGCAAAGACCTACGTCAAAGGCTGGCTCAAGGATGAGTTCGGCGTTTCGCTTCAATAAGTGACCTGATGGCTTCTCCCGCTCATGCAGCGGGGGAAGCCTTTTTTCGATGCAGATATTTCTTGATGCCATCCCCTTCCTGATCGAAGCCTGGGGCCTGATCCTGTCGCCGGTTGTGCTGGGCTATCTTCTGCTCGGCGTGGTGATGGGGCTGGCCGTTGGCGTTTTCCCCGGGCTTGGCGGGATTGCCGGGCTGTCGCTGATCCTGCCCTTTATGTTCGGGCTGGACCCGATTATCGGTCTTGCCCTGATGATCGGGATGGTGGCGGTGGTGCCAACCTCTGATACCTTTGCCTCGGTGCTGATGGGGATACCCGGATCATCAGCCAGCCAGGCCACCGTGCTGGACGGCTTCCCCCTTGCCAAAAGGGGTGAGGCGGCACGGGCGCTCTCGGCGGCTTTTGCCTCCTCGCTTTTCGGCGGCCTTGTCGGGGCCACGTTCCTGACCGTGTTCATCCTGATTGCACGCCCCGTCGTGCTGGAATTCAAATCACCCGAATTGCTGATGGTGTCGATCTTTGGCCTGTCGATGGTGGGGATACTGGCGGGGCGTGTCGCGCTCAAGGGTTTTGTCTCGGCGGGGGTCGGCATGCTCGTTGCCACCATCGGTGAAGGCCCCTTCAATGGTGAGCTGCGGATGTCGAGCTATGATTTCCCTTACCTGATTGACGGCCTTAAGCTCGTGATTGTCGGGCTTGGCATTTTTGCTATTCCTGAAATTGTTGCCCTGTTGCGCAAGGATCAGGCCATCGCAGATCGCCCGGTGCTTGGCTCTGGCTGGGTCCAGGGCATCAGGGACTGGTGGCAGCATAAATTCCTGTCGATGCGCTGCGCCATTATCGGCGTGGTGGTCGGTGTCATCCCCGGGCTTGGCGGTTCGGTGGTGGACTGGATCGCCTATGGCCATACGGTTCAGACCACCCGGGATAAACAGCATTTCGGGTCGGGTGAAATTCGCGGTGTCATCGGCCCCGAAAGCTCCAACAACGCCAAGGAGGGCGGCGGGCTGGTGCCAACGCTGCTGTTCGGGATACCCGGATCAGGGTCCATGGCGATTTTCATCGGCGCGCTGGCGCTGCTCGGCTCGGGTGAACTTGAGGTTGGCCAGACCATGCTCAAGAACAACCTCAATTACACCTATTCGATTGTCTGGATGCTGGGGATCGCCAATGTCATGGGGACCGTGCTGTGCATCATTTTATCCAGCCAGATTGCCAAGCTGACCAATATCCGGTTTGCGCTGATCGCCCCCTACATTTTCATGATCATCGCCTTTGCCGCCTTCCAGTCGGGGCAGAACCTGATGGATCTGGTGGCGCTGTTTGCCATCGGCCTGCTCGGCATCATGATGCGGCGCTTTGACTGGTCGAGGCCGGCGTTCCTGATCGGTTTTGTGCTGGCCAACCCGGTTGAAAACTACACCAATAACGCAACCCAGATTGCCGGTATCCGTTTTGCCCGTTCGCTTGAGGCAGGGTTTGATTATGTCGCCAGCCCGATTGTCATCACGCTGCTGATCATCACCGTCATTTCGGTGGTGGTGGGGCTGCGTCAGGCCAAGAATATCCGCGCCGAGGGTGAGGTCGGGGGCGGCACCAAGCGGGCGCCGCTTATCTTCCTGTTCGGGATGATGGGGTTCATCATCTACGCCCTGGTTAACACGGCCTCAATCCCTCAATACGCCTTTGTCGATGCGGTCTTCCCTGTCTTTGTTGCCTCGGTCTCACTCGCCGCCGCCCTCGGGCTGATGGCCCAGATGATGCTGAAACCTGAAAATGACGCTGTTTTCGCTGACCGTGAATGCGATGAGGAAACCCGGCAGATGCCATTCGGGTTATGGCAGACTCTGGCCTGGTTTGCCGGACTTCTGATAGCCACGTCGATATTCGGGTTCATCATCGCGCTTGGCGGTTTCCTGTTGCTGTTTTTCCATTACCGGGCCCGGATCAGTCCCTTAAGGACGATCGTTCAGGCTATTATCGGGGTGATGTTCATGTGCGGCATGGCATGGACGCTCAACCGTGATTTCCCGCCGGGTCTGTTGCAGCATTTCATCACCCTGCCATGGCCGTTGGGGTAAATCACGATGACGGCTCCACTTCGCTTTCTCTGCCTTGCCGGGGACGGGATTGGCCCTGAGATCATGTCGGTAACCCTTGATGTGCTTGATGCCTTGCGGCCAGCCCTGTC